>NZ_JAOTID010000011.1 GCF_026163695.1 Shumkonia mesophila
ACACCGCCCTTTACACCAAGGTCGCGACACGAACGGCGCGCGCCGTGACCAGCCCGCTCGACAAGCTCGGCCTCTTCACGCCTGAGGAGGTCACGCCCGATGGCTGAGGCGTGCCCGCCTCGCTCGAAGTCGCCGATATCTTCCGCGCCGCCGGACCGGCCTATCGGTCCGCCCATGCCGGGCATCTGAGCCTGCATCAGCTCAAGGTGATGTCGGCGATCGAACATTGCCGCACCGCCGCGCTGGGCGGCCATGTCGAGGCCTGCGAGGACTGCGGGCACTGGCGCATCGCCTACAACAGCTGCCGCAACCGGCACTGCCCCAAGTGTCAGGGCGCCGCCGCGCGCACTTGGCTGGCCGAGCGCCAGGCCGATCTCCTGCCGGTCGGCTACTTCCACGTCGTCTTCACGCTGCCCGCCGAGGTCGCCGACATCGCCTTCCACAACAAGGCGCTGGTCTATGACCTGCTGTTCCGGGCAGCGTCGGAGACGGTGCTGACGATCGCCGCCGACCCCAAGCACCTCGGCGCCCGCATCGGCATCACCGCCGTGCTCCACACCTGGGGCTCGGCGCTCGCCCACCATCCCCATGTGCACATGATCGTGCCGGGTGGCGGCATTGCCCTCGACGGCAGCCGGTGGGTACCGTCGCGCCCGGCGTTCCTCCTGCCGGTGCGCATGCTGGGCAAGCTGTTCCGCCGCCTCTTCCTTACCCGCCTGATCGCACTGCACGATGCAGGACGGCTCGCCTTCTTCGGCACCCTGGCGCCCCTCGCCGGGCGGCGGGCCTTCCTGCACCACCTGTCCCCGGTCCGCAAGAAGCGCTGGGTCGTCTATGCCAAGGCGCCCTTCGCCGGCCCCGAGGCGGTGCTCGCCTATCTGTCCCGCTACACCCACCGGGTCGCCATCTCGAACCGGCGGCTCATCGGCTTCGACGAGACCGGCGTCACCTTCCGCTACAAGGATTACCGCCGCGACGGCGCCGACCGCCAGCAGGTCATGACGCTCGCCGCCGACGAGTTCATCCGCCGCTTCCTGCTTCATGTCCTGCCGCGCGGCTTCCATCGCATCCGCCACTATGGCCTGCTCGCCGGCGCTTCCCGCCAGGCCGGTCTGGATCGCGCTCGTGAGCTGCTGGCGGTTGCGCCACCGGCCGATGACGACGGACCGGAGGAACCGCTCGACACGCGACCGCCATGCCCTTGCTGCGGGGGGCGCATGGTCATCATCGAGACCTTCGCCCGATGGCACCAACCGCGCGCGCCGCCGTCGAACACTACACCAGCCGGGAGAAAGGCGCCGTGACCCGGCACGGCCTGGCCTCGCAAGACCTCGCGGCTCCTCTGCCTCGGGCAACGGGCCGGTTTGCGCCGGCCATCACCACTCCCGCCGCAACAGGCTCCAGCGCCAGCCGTTCACGGCGAAGGCGCGGCCCGATCCGCCCCCATGACAGCCCGTCGACGCCAACCGCGATGGGCCCCAACCCCTGTCGAGTCAGTCTCAAGACCGACCCAAAACCGAAATCCCCATAGACCACAGCCCGCGGCCCGCGGGTTCGTTCCTCGGGGACTTTCGTACGCCTCACGGCGCCCGAAACTCTTCACGTGTGCTTGCTGGCAGCTTCTAGCGTCCAAATAGCGATAGCAGATCTTCAACCGAGCGGGACCGAAGCCACTGATGACCCAATGCTGACCTTTCTGGGCCGATTTTCTGTCCTGAAACAGGACATTGGGCGCAATCGGCGCCCTGACCCAAGGTGGACGTCCCCCGGTTGGCCATCGAAGCGGCGCTCACTGCGACTATGTGCCGGGACTCCATCTCTTGTCGGCGCTGCGCTGGAGCCGTTGTTGAACGAGCAGCATCTTGTCGTGCAGCTCTTTCAACTCGTCAGCGGGCAAGCCTAACGCATCGGCGATACAAACGGGAATGCGCTCCGCCTGCCGCTTTAGCGACTTTCCCTGCTGGGTCAGGCGAATCCGCACCTGCCGCTCGTCCTTCGGGTCGCGCGTCCGCGAGATCAGTTGCAATGCCTCGAGCCGCTTTAGGAGCGGTGTCAGCGTGTTGGATTCAAGCGACAGCGCCTGGCCGATTTTCTTTACGGTCTGGTCGTCACGGGACCAGAGACTCACCATCACCAGATACTGCGGATAGGTAAGGCCGATCTCGTCGAGCAACGGCCGATAGAACTGATTGAAGGCGTGCCCGGCCGAGTAGATCGAGAAGCATAGGAAATTTTCCAGCTTCAGGGGGTCCGACATCGGGTTGGTCCTTTCATTGGGCGTTCGTCTCATCGCTCTAAAACTAAATCGTGCACGCTTTAATCGCAAGCGCTTGACAGCGGGTTCGGCCTCACCTAAATAGATCGTACACGATTTAATCGCTAACGATTTAAAAAGGAAGTGAAGCCCATGGGCCAGGACACCTTTGAAATCACCCGCCGGGACACACTCGTTCTCGGCGCTGGCCTCGCGGCCTTCATGGCCGCTCCAACTCAGCTTTTCGCTGCGACCGCAACGCTCAACTCAAAAGGAGATTTGATCATGAACACCATCACCACCAGGGACGGAACGAAGATCTTCTACAAGGACTGGGGGCCGCGCGACGGTCGGCCCATTGTGTTCGCGCATGGCTGGCCGCTGTCTTCGGACGCCTGGGACGCCCAGATGCTTTACTTCGGCGGCAAGGGCTTTCGTGTCGTCGCCCATGACCGGCGCGGCCACGGCCGTTCGGATCAGCCCTGGGACGGCAACAACATGGACCAGTATGCCGACGACCTGGCCGAGCTCATCGAAGCGCTCGATCTGAGGAACGCCGTATTGATCGGCCACTCCACTGGCGGCGGTGAAGTCGCACATTATATCGGCCGCCACGGAACCGGCCGCGTCGCCAAGGTCGTGCTCGTCGGCGCCGTTCCCCCGCTGATGCTGAAGACCCGGGAAAACCCCGAGGGCACCCCGATCGAGGTGTTCGATTCCATCCGGGCCGGCGTCGCGACCAACCGGTCGCAGTTCTACTACGACCTGACGCTGCCCTTTTATGGCTTCAATCGTGAAGGTGCCAAGGTGAACGAGGGCTTCCGCGAGAGTTTCCGCCTGCAGGGCCTCGCCGGCGGCATCAAGGGCCAGTACGATTGCATTCATGAATTCTCGGAAGTCGACTACACCGAAGATCTGAAGAAGATCGACAGGCCGACGCTGATCATCCACGGCGGTGACGACCAAATCGTCCCGATCGCGGCTTCGGCCGATAAGGCGGCGAAGCTCGTCGAGGGCTCCGTCTACAAGATCTATCAGGGCAGCTCGCACGGGCTCGCTCAACTCGAGGCGGAGCGCTTCAACGCCGACGTGCTCGAATTCATCAAGGCCTGATCCCCACCACCCCTGAAAACAGGCCCCCCAGCCGCTTGCCTTCTGGCGGCTGGGGGAGGCCACCATCATTCAGACGGGAGAGAGGGCCGGCGTGCCCAAGAGCATCGTCCGCGAAGCCATCGATGAAACGGCGGGAGCCGCCGCCCAGGCCGTCGACCGGATCGAAGCCGTCCTTCCTGCTGATTTCCCGGAACGGATTCACTGTTCGGTCGGCGCCGGGTTGCAAAGCCGGCTCCGCAGACTGGCTCTTCCCCAGTCCGCATCGCAGAGGGCAAGGGTGTGTCCCGGAGCCCGGCCGGCTATCCCTCCCGGTCCGGATTGGCGGCGGTGTAGCGGGCGACGTCAAGCACGCGGCTGTCGTCGAACAGCGAGGTGTAGAAGCGCGGCCTCCTCGGCCTCCAGATACGTCGCCACAAACCGAACCGTCTCGTCCAATACACAAGTCTCCCTGAATGGCATCTCTGTCAACGATGTAGCCGGTTCAGACCAAGCCTTACCCTCTCCGCCGGCGGGGCGGAGAGGGTGGCGCGGCGAAGCCGGGCCCGGCGAGGTGGGGTCATGCCGTCGCGCGGAGGTCCCCCACCTCACCTCGATCCTCTCCGCCCCCCGGGGCGGAGAGGAGGGTTTGATGCGATCCCCCTACGGTCTCCACACCGAGCGAGCCCCATGGAAAGGCCGTCGCGTGGAAACGGACCCTCGCCGCGGCCCTCACGAGGCCGGTCGTTGCCTGTCTATCGCACCTTTTCGGCGGCAAACACCTGGCTTGGCGCCACCAGTTCGTCCTGGGCGGCGATCAACTGCAACTCGCGCGTTCCCAGGCGATGGGTCGCCTCGAAGACGGCATAGATGGCGGCGGCGGCCTGTTCGAGGGCGGCGCGGGCATCCCGCTCCTTCAGGTAATGGGCCAGGAACAACGCCGCCACCGCGTCGCCCGCTCCGTTGGGCGCGGGTTCGATCGGCAGCCGGGGCGTCGACACCAGCCACGATCCGTCCTCGGCGTCGGCCAGCATCTCGATGCGGCCGGCCGGCGCGTCGTCGCGCGTCAGGCTGGTCACCAGGACAACGCGGGGCCCCATCGCGCGCAGGGCCGCCGTAGCCTGAAGCGCATCGGCCAGGGTGCGCACGGAACGGCCCGTCAGATACTCCAGCTCGAACTGGTTGGGCGTGATGACGTCGGCCGCCGGCACGGCGTGCGCCTGCATGAATTCGGGGATCCCCGGGCGCACGAAAATCCCGCGGCCGACGTCGCCCATGACCGGATCGCAGCAATAAAGCGCGCCGGGGTTGGCCGCCCGCACCCGCGCCGCCGCCTCGACGACGATGTGCCCGACCCCGGCATCGCCCATGTAGCCCGACAGCACGGCGGCGCAGCCCGCGAGGGCGCCACGGGCGTCGACGCCGTTCAGCACGTCGGCGACGTGCTCGGCGGCATAGACCTGGCCGGTCCACGCGCCATAGCCCGTGTGGTTGGAGAACTGCACCGTGTTGACGACGATGACGTCGTAACCCAGCCGCTGCAGCGGGAACGCCGCCGCCCGGTTGCCGACATAGCCGAAGGCGACGTGGGACTGGATGGAAAGGACCGTTTTCATGGGCGGCGAACCTCAGGCATCAACCGCCGCACGTATAGGCAAAGCGCTGGGGATAGGCGAGCGGTTTCTGCATGGAGAACCCGCCGGTGGCGCGTTCCCCTACGGCCTGACCGAGGCCATCATCATCTCGATGATGTGGGCGCGCCGCGTCGAGAGCGCGGCCGGGGTGGAAAGGTCGCGGTCGAACACCACCGAAAGCGTGTGCATGTTGGTGAAGGTGAAATAGCACATGCCGGAAAGCGTGATGTAGAACTGCACGGTGTCGATGCCGGGCCGCAGCGAGCCGTCCTTCTCGCCCCGGCGCATCACCGCGTCGATCATGGCGATGAGGCGCTTGTGCATCGGCGACACGCGTTGGGACTGGCGCAGGTGGCGGGCCTTGTGCACGTTCTCGTCGTTGAGCAGGGCGACGAATTCCGGGTGTTCCGCCATGTAGTCGAAGGTGAAGCCGACCAGGCGCTCGATGGCCGCCGGCGGCGCCAGGGTATCGAGGGCGAGCGAGGACTTGGCCTCGATCATCGCCTCGTAGGTCTTTTCCAGGATGTCGAGGTAGAGCGCCTCCTTGCTGCCGAAGTAGTGATAGACCAGCTGCTTGTTGACGCCGGCCTGCTTGGCGATCTCGTCGACCCGGGCGCCCTCCAGGCCCTTGGCCATGAATTCGCGGCGGGCGGCGTCGGCAAGCCAGCGCCGCCGGGTTTCCGGATCGCGCTTGCCGGCGGTGGGCGCGTCGCTCACGGATTTCTCCATGCAGGGGACCCTTTTCTCAACCGTTCCGTTGATGCATACCATCGCGGCGGCGATGGGCGGAAACGGAATCTTCGGGGACGCCCGCGCATTGCGGTTATTGAATTCCGCCCGAAAAGAATTTAGGCTTTCGGATGCAAAGTACATTATAAAGGGGGCGGGGAGCCCGACGTCATTTTCCGTGAAGTCCGTGCAGGGACGCCGGCGGCCTTTCGCCCGTTTTGCCGGCGCCGACAAACAAGCGCCTCAATAGGCACACAGGAACGATGAGAGGAAGCATGCGCATTCTCATTCCCGACCTGGGATACGACGACGCCGACCTCGAACGCGAGGTGGCGGGTCCCGATTTCACCATCGACTTCTATCGCTGGCAGCCCGGCATCGAGGCCAAGATCACCGACGAGTCGTGGCGGTCCTGCCATGCCCTGGCGCTCTACGAGAAGATTCCGGTGACGCCCGCCATCATGGCCAAGCTCGACAACATCAAGCTGGTGGTGCGGGCCGGCGTCGGCTTCGACAACGTCGACCTCAAGGGTTTCGGCGCCATGGGCATTCCGGTGTGCAACGTGCCCGACTACGGCACCATGGACGTCGCCGAGCACGCCATCGGCCTGCTGCTGGGCCTGACGCGGGGCATCGTCGAGCACAACGAGCGCCTGCGCGGCGATCCCATCGGCGAATGGATGTTCCACACGCCGCCCATCAAGCGCCGCCTGCTGGGCCGCAGGATCGGCATCGTCGGGCTGGGCCGCATCGGCACGGCGACGGCCATGCGGGCCAAGGCCTTCGGCCTCGACGTGTGGTTCTACGATCCCTACCTGCGTCCCGGCATCGAGCTGGGCCTGGGCTTCGGGCGCGCCTTCTCGCTCGAGGAGCTGCTGGCCGGCTCCGACGTCGTCAGCATCCATACCCCGCTGACGGCCGAGACCCGCAACATGATCGACGCCAAGGCCCTGTCGCACGTCAAGAAGGGGGCCATCCTGATCAACACCGGGCGCGGCGAAACCGTGGTGCTGGAGGCCGTCTACGAGGCGCTGAAAAGCCGCCAGTTGGACGGCGCCGGCCTCGACGTGCTGGAAATCGAGCCGCCGCAACTGAACCATCCGCTGATCAAGGCGTGGCGGACCAAGGAGCCGTGGCTGCACGGCCGCGTCGTGCTGACCCCGCACTCGGCCTTCCACAGCCCCGAGAGCATCGTGACGCTGCGCAAGAAATCGGTGAAGACCGCCGTCGACTTCCTGCGCGACGGCAACCTCTACAACTGCGTCAACGCCGAGTTTTTGAAGAAGTAGCGGCGGGGACGGCGCCCCCCCCTCCCTGTCCCTCCCCCGCGAAGGGGGGAGGGGACGCAACGGCGCCGTTTCTCCCTCTTTCTCCCTCCCCTTCTCTTCCCCCTCCCCCTTGACGGGGGAGGGTTGGGGAGGGGGTGCCGCTGGACTCTACGCGATCGTTCCCTTCTCCCGCAGGTGGTCGAGGACGGTTTCGACGATCGCCTCGGGCGGCGGCGCGATGTCCACCGTGACCGAGTTTTCCGTCCTGTCGTCGGGCGGCTCCAGGGTGTCGAACTGGCTTTGCAGCAGGGACGAGGGCATGTACTCGTGCTGGCGCTTGGCCATCCTTCCGGCAATCAGGTCCATCGAGCCCTTGAGGTGGACGAAGACGACGTCGTCGTGGCCGTCCCTCAGGATCTCGCGATAGACCTTCTTCAGCGCCGAGCAGGCGACGACGGCGTCGCGTCCGTGGGTCCGCCAGTCATCGATCGCCTCGGCGATGGCGTTGAGCCACGGCCAGCGGTCGTCGTCGTTGAGCGGGATGCCGTTGCGCATCTTCTCGATGTTGGCCTTGGAGTGGAACTCGTCGCCCTCGGCGTAATGGGCGTCGAGCTTTTCGGCCAGGCGGCTGCCGACGGCCGACTTGCCGCATCCCGACACCCCCATGACGATGATGAACATGCTTGACCCCCCTTGTGTTGTTTTGTCGGTCAGCCCCGCGCCCACTCGCGGTGGAACCAGCCCTCGCGGTCCGTCCGCTCGAAGGTGTGGGCGCCGAAATAGTCGCGCTGGGCCTGGATGAGGTCGGCCCACAGCCGGCCGGACCGGTAGGCGTCATAGTAGGAGAGCGCGGAAACCAGCGCCGGCACCGGCAATCCGTTGGCCACCGCCGCCCCCACCACGCGTCGCCACGCCCCCTGGCCCTTTTCGACGAAGGCCCGGAAATAGGGGTCGAGCAGCAGATTCTTAAGCGCGGGGTCGCGGTCGTAGGCCTCCTTGATGCGATTGAGGAAGCGGGCGCGGATGATGCAGCCGCCGCGCCAGATCATGCTGACGCGGCCCAGGTCGGTGTCCCAGCCGAATTCGTCCTTGGCCGCCTGGATCAGCGCGAAGCCCTGGGCGTAGGCGCAGATCTTCGACGCCAGCAGGGCGTCCTTGAGGTCGTCGACGAAGGCCGCCTTGTCGCCCGTGAATTTCGGCGTCGCGGCGCCGAGGATCTTTTCGGCCGCCACCCGTTCGGGCTTGAGGGCCGACAGCGCGCGCGCGAACACCGCTTCGGCGATGGTCGGGGCCGGCACGCCCAGCTCCAGGGCCGAGGCGCTGGTCCACTGCCCGGTGCCCTTCTGGCCGGCCCGATCGACGATGACCTCGACCATCGGCTTGCCGGTTTCCTCGTCGACCTGGCCCAGGATGTCGGCGGTGATCTCGATGAGATAGGAATCGAGGTCGCCCTGGTTCCACGCCGCGAAGGTCCCGGCCATCTCCTTGGCCGAAAGCCCCAGCAGGTTGCGCATCAGCGAGTAGACCTCGGCGATCAACTGCATGTCGGCGTATTCGATGCCGTTGTGGGTGGTCTTGACGAAGTGGCCGGCGCCGTCGGTGCCGATGTGGATGCAGCAGGGCTCGCCGTCGACCTTGGCCGAAATGGCCTGGAAGATGGGGCCGACCTTGGCGTAGGCCGCCGCCGTGCCGCCGGGCATGATCGAGGGGCCGTTGCGCGCCCCTTCCTCGCCGCCGGAAATGCCGGTGCCCATGAAGTGCAGGCCGGCTGCGGTCAGTTCGCGGTCGCGCCGCTGGGTGTCGCGGAAATGGGAATTGCCGCCGTCGACGATGATGTCGCCTTCCTCCAGCAGCGGCCGCAGCAGGGCGATCTGCTCGTCGACCGGGGCGCCGGCCTTGACCATCAGGATGATGGCGCGCGGCCTTTTGATCGCCGCCACCAGGTCGGCCATGGTGTCGCAGCCGACGACCGGCTTGCCGTTGGCCTCCTTCGAGTCGACGAACGTGCGCATGGTCGCCGTGGTCCGGTTGAAGACGGCGATCCTGTATCCGTGATCGGCGATATTGAGGGCCAGGTTCTGGCCCATGACGGCAAGGCCGACGAGGCCGATGTCCGCTTGTGCAGTCATTGCGCTTCCTTCTTCCCGATGTGTGACAAGGCAGTCAGCCGATAACGGTCGCCGGGACTCAGGCCGCGGCGGGCGACGGAATTGGTAGAGCCAATAAAAGGCAACCCGCACCGCCCCGTCAAGGGCCGGACGTCAGCGGAATTCGCAGCCGAGCCGTTTCGCGGCACGCCGCAGCGCCCCGTCGCCGGTGGCCAGCGGCAATTTGGCGCGCAAGGCCAGTTCGAGATAAGAGGCGTCGTAGCTGGACAGCGCGTGGTCGCGCGCCAGCGCGATCGTTTCGTGAAAGGCGCGGGCCGCCGTGCTCCCGTCGACGGCGATCGGCAGTTCTTCGAGCATGGCGATGAAGGCGAGGCTGTCGTCGCGGCCGATGCGGTTCCTTCGTTCCGCGACCACCAACGCGTTGGCGACCTCGAGCGGCCACAGGGCCGGCACCAGCGCGCCGACCGCCGCCACCCGGTCGATCAGCGCGTCGGCATCCGGGCCGCCCTCCTCCTCGAAGCACCAGGAGAGCGCGCAGGACGCGTCGAGAACGAGGCCGCTCATCGCCGGCCTTCCTCGATGATCTCCTTGATGGTGGCGCCGCCCAGGTGGCGGCCGCGCCGGAAGCGCTTCAGGCTCTCGACCGTCTCTTTCAGGCGGCGCTCGTCGACGCGCTCGGCGACCGGGACCAACCGGGCGACGGCCTTGCCGTGGCGCGTGATGGTGATCTCGGCGCCGCGCTCGACCTCTTCGAGCAGGCGGGGAAGATGAGTCTTGGCTTCATAGGACCCGACGGTCTTCATGGCAGGTCTCCGGACTGGTCTAGTCAGACTAGTCTAATATCGGGACCGCCGCTCCGTCAATCCGCGATGGGCGTTGACGAGCTATTTGCAGAAAATGAACGCGGCTCCGTTGTCGCCCCGCGAGAGCGCGTCTATACACGGCAGGGAAAGGCCCTGCTGACCATTTCCGGCGTCATTCCCAGCCGCTCGGGGTTTGCCGCCTCCAGAGCTTCCGGCGCGTATTTCTTCGAGCTTGAGGCGACAATAGCCGTAGGATTCGGTCCCACGCTCGAAGCCCATGTCGCGGCATCTCGCGTCGTGCGCGGCGTCGATCTCTTCTTGGGACCAGAACATGGATTCGAATGTTCCCGGCCTTGGCGGCGGCCCTCTGCCTGTGCTGCAACCGAGGAGCGCAACAGCGACCGATAACAGCGCAATGGTCCTCATTGCCAGTTTCCGTCCGGCTGGTGCCTTCCGATCCATTTCCATGCCAAACGCTACACCTCGGCTCGATGCGTTCAGTCAAAAGGGCTTCGGGCACAGGTTCCCCAATGGGTGTTGCCGAACGCGACCCAATTCCCATCCTTGGCGGGAATCGGCGTCACAAATGCATGGACAAATCGGCCGTCATGTTTTGTTATAACGAAAGCTCCTGATGAATTGTTTGCCAGCATAAACTTGCTGTCGTTTATAGATATCTTCATGGATAAATCTATAAATGTATCTTTATTTATTTCTCTATTGTAGTTATCACCTACCAGTTGGTAATTGTAGATTACAATACCAATATTTTCATCAATCATGATTTGGATTGATCGGTATGCTTGTGGTGCGCCTTCCTCAATTGTGCAGTTCAGCACAATTCGCTTGGCGTCCGCATAAGCCGTCGACGCGACAACGCCCAGCACCGCGAGCCAAGCGGACACGATCAACGTAAAGGTGCATGTGATAAGGGAAATCCGGCGGCCCATGGTCCCCCGCTCCCTGCATCTGCAACTATGAATTTAGCACAGGCCAATTGGGGGAACCATCCCGGACCCGAGCCTGGAGTGGCAAGGGTGGGGTCCTTAAAGGGGGGCTCCCGACTTTGTTATTCGGCGCCCACCGCGAAAGACCGGGGCCGTATAAAAGTCCTCTCTCAAGTCACCCTTCAGTCCTCACGCAGCCAGTTCTCGCAGGCGAGGCCGTCGATCCGGGCGAACTCTCGTTCGTTGTCGGTGACGACGGTGTGGCCGAGCGCAAGGGCGTGGGCGGCGATCAGCAGGTCGTTGGCGCCGATCGGTCGCCCGGCCGCTTCCAGACGGGCCCGAACCCGGCCATAGGCGGCGTCGGCGGGAAGGTCGAGGGGCAGAACCTCAAGAGCCCCCAGCACCGCTTCAAGCTGGGCGGAAAGCCGTGGCGACGCCTTTTTCGCGGCCCCATAGCGAAGCTCCGCCGCGACGACGATGCTGGTGCAGACCTTGGCCTCGCCGACCTCGCGAATGCGCCGCATCGCGCGCCCCCGCGGATTGCGGACGAGGTCGGAGACGATGTTGGTGTCGAGCAGGTAGCGCATCACAGATCGACGGCATCGGGCGCCGGATCGGGGATCGGCGGAAACTCCTCGTCGAGCGGCGCCAGCGTCGCCAGCACCGCCAGCAGGGAGGCCGGCTGAGTGGGCTCGATGATCAGCCGGTCGCCGTCCTTGCGCATGATGGCGTCCTCGCCAGGCAGTTCGAACTCGCGGGGAATCCGCACCGCCTGGTTGCGGCCGTTCTTGAACAGCTTGACGTGTCGTTCTGCGGCCATGGCAACCTCTCCAGCCTATGCCTTAGCATATGCCAAATGAGATCGGCCGTCCATGGCGTCAAGGTTGCCGGAAAGGAAGACAGGGCGACCGTCCTTGTTTATAGTCTCCCTAAAGAACGAACGGGTAATCGGACGCCCGCCCCATCGACCGTTGGGCGCCGAACCGCAAGAAGAGGACGACGAGAATGTACGGCTATCACGATCGCCTGGCCTGGATCGATCTCACCCGCGGCAAGGTCGAGTTCCGCGAAATCGGCACCCGGGACCTCGCCGACTTCATCGGCGGCGCCAACCTGGGCGCTGCGCTGCTGGCCCGCATGGTCGGCGCCGACACCGACCCGCTGGGGCCCGACAATCCGCTGATCATGCTGAGCGGCCCGTTCACCGCCGCCGGCGTGCCCGGCGGCAACCGCCACGAGGTGATCGCGCTGTCGCCCCTGACCGGCATCTATTGCGAATCCAACGCCGGCGGCGCCTTCGGCCGCCAGCTGAAGCTCACCGGCGTCGACGGCCTGGTGTTCACCGGCGCCTCGAAAAAGCCGGTCATGCTGGTCATCGACGACGGCCGGTTCGAGCTTAAGGACGCCGGCCATCTGTGGGGCAAGGATGTTTTCGAGACCGACGATCTCTTGACCGAAGCCTTCGGCAAGTCCCAGGCCTCGGCCGTCATCGGCCCGGCCGGGGAATTGCTGGTCCCCATGGCCTGCATCGCCCACGACGGCCGCCACACCCGGGTGGCCGGGCGCGGCGGCATGGGCGCGGTGATGGGATCGAAGAAGCTCAAGGCCATCGTCATCCCCAAGGTGGGCGACGCCCTTCCCGCCTTCGCCGACCCCAAGGGGCTGGAGGAGACGCTGAAGCTCGACGTCGCGCGGATGAGGAAGGCGCTCGAGATGTTCGCCAAGTACGGCACGCCGGGCAGCTTCTCCAACAACGAGCGCTTGGGCAATCTTCCCATCAACAACTGGCGCGACGCCCGGGCCATCGAGCTGGCCGGCAAGATCAACGGCGTCGTCATGGCCGAGACCATCCAGGTCAAAAGGGCCGGCTGCAAACGCTGCCCGATCATCTGCTCGCGCGTAGTCCGGGTGAACGACGGTCCCTACGCCACCGACGGCATCGTCGAGGGCCCGGAGTACGAGAACCTGGGCGCGTTGGGCAGCGTGCAGATGGTCGACAACCTGGCGGCCGTGACCAAGGCCAACGAGTCCTGCAACCGCTATGGGCTGGATACCATCTCGACCGGCGGCACCATCGGCTTCGCCAACGAATGCTTCGAGAAGGGCCTGCTGACCAAGGCCGACACCGGCGGCCTCGAACTCGGCATGAACCACCCCGATTCCAACATCGAGCTGATCCGCCGCATCGCCTTTCGCGAGAAGGGGCTGGGCGAGATCCTGTGCCACGGGTCGCACAAGGCCGCCCGGGAAATCGGCCACGGGGCCGAGGAATACGCCGTCGAGGTCAAGGGCCTGGAACTGCCCATGCACGACCCGCGCTTCTCGTGGGGGCACGGCCTTTCCTATGCCACCGGCAACCGCGGCGGCTGCCACCTGACCTCGCTGTCGCACGCCTACGAGCTGGTCGTCACCTTCCCCGAGGTCGGCCAGATGGAACCGGCCAAGGGCCGCGAGCGCGAGGGCAAGGCCCAGTTCGTGGTCAACCTCCAGAACTACATGAACCTGCGCGACAGCCTGGTCTTCTGCAACTTCGACCAGCTCAACAACGCCGCCAAGGGCACCCACGTGTTGGGCTGGTACAACCTGATCACCGGCCGGAACCTTGCCTTCGAGGACTTCATGACGCTGGGCGAGCGCGGCTTCCAGTTGAAGCGCATGATTTCCAACCGGCGCGGCGTGACCCGCAAGGACGACAACCTGCCGCCCCGCCTGCGTACCCTGAAAAAGGTCGGCCAGGACCTCAACTTCGAGGTGCCGCCCCTCTACCCGATGCTCAGCGAATACTACGACCTGCGCGGCTGGACCGAGGAAGGCCGCCCGAGCCCGGAGACGGTGGGAAGGCTGGGGCTGAAGGAATTCGCGGCGGCGTAGGGCACGAAATAATTTCGGTGACAGTGCACTAAATTCGACGGCATTTCCCGTTCCAGGTGGGCACCGTTGTTGCCGCGAATTTAGTGCACTGTCACCGAAATTGCCACGGATCGAGAACGGGCACGCCGGTCGCGGCGAAGTCGGCGACGTTGCGCGTGACGACCGTCATGCCGTGCACCTGGGCGGTGGCGGCGATCAGCGCGTCCCGCTCGGCCCGCGGGTCCGGCACGTACAGCCTTGCGCAGTGCAGGGCGACCGTCGTGTCGACGGGTAGCACCCGGCCGGCGAAGGCCGGCAGGACGTGGCTCTCCAGCCAGGCGCGCATGACGGCGCCCTGGGCCGGATCGCGGCGCTCCAGCAGGAGCACGCCCAGTTCCAGTTCGAGGACCGTGATGGCTGACAGGTAGAGGACTCCGGGCGTTACGCTGCCGGCCCAGGCCGCGACGTGGGCATCGGCCTTGCCGGCCTTCGCCTTGCGCAGTTCGGACACCACGTTGGTGTCGAGCACGAACATCAGGAAAAGTCCGCCGGCTTATAGAGGCCGCGCGCCGGCGGTGCCTCGAACTCGATGTCCTCGACGCCCGGCATCCCCAGCAGGTCGACGATGCTGGCCTGCGGGCCGGCCAGTTGCTGGTATTCCCCGAAAGTCAGCAGGACGTGGGCCGGCCGGCCGCGGTCGGTGATGATCACCGGCCCGTTTCGCGCCGCCTTCTTGGCCTTGCCGGTATCCTGGTTGAACTCCCGGCTGGAAAAGGTGGTGACGGCCATGGAAAACCCTCCCGCATCCGTAATGTAGCAACGTTACTACATTTATCCTAAGCGCGCAAGGGCGAGTGCGAAAACAGGCCGGGCGCCGGCGGTGAGGCCGGTGCCCGATACGTTGGCAGCCGTCGCGGCGTTACGTGAAGTCCCGCCCGCCGTCGATTTCGATCACCGGGCCGTGGATGTCGTCGGCCGGCCTCGATCGGCCGGTCCGCAAATGAGGTCGATCGCCGACGTCGCCACGGCTTCGAGCGTTTCGCGCGTCTCGCCGGTGCGCGCGCGGATGGCCAGGAAATAGAGGGTCGCCGAGGCAAGCTTGGCCAGGGCGGCCGGATCGTCCGTCTTTTTTACTTCGCCGGTCCGTTGGGCCAACCGGATGCGGTCTTCGAAGGCCCGGTCGAGGGCGCGGAAGCCGTCGGCAAGCGCGGTCCTGACGTGCGGGTCGGCTGCCGCTTCGGTGACTGCCGTGCCGATCAGAAAGCAGCCCCGGGCGGCCTGGCCGGCGGGAAAATAAAGGGCCAGCGAATGGTCGTAGACGAGGCGAAGCCCCTCGCGGACCGGCTGTTCCGGGGCGAGGGCCGCTCTCAGGTCGCGGCCCGCCATGGCCTGGTAATGCTGGAGGGCGGCGAGATAGAGGGCCCGCTTGTCGCCGAAGGCGCCGTACAGGCTCGGCCGGCCCATGCCGGTCGCCGCGCTGATGTCGTCGAGCGAGGTCGCGGCGTAGCCGACCTGCCAGAACACGTCGCGGGCCCGCGCCAGGGCGTCGTCGGCGTCGTAGGCGCAGGGCCGTCCCCGTTTGGTTGATTTTTGTACCATTTCGCAAAAAAATCCTTGATCGGTTCTATTTTCATGCGATACGGTACAAAAATCAATAGACGGGAGACTTCGCCATGGACCTTTATTTCTCGCCCCTCGCCTGTTCGATGGCCACCCGCATCGCGCTCTACGAGGCGGGGCTCGACTGCAATTACGTCCGGGTGGACACCAAGACCAAGCGCGTCGCCGACGGCTCCGATTTTCTGGCCGTCAACCCCATGGGTCAGGTGCCGGTGGTGCGCACCGACGACGGCGAGCGGCTGACCGAGAACACGGCCATCCTGCAGTACGTGGCCGGCCTCAAGCCCGAGGCGGGCCTGGCGCCGCAGGAAGGCTTTCAGCGCCATCGGCTGCAGCAGTGGCTCGCCTTCATCACCTCGGAGTTGCACAAGGCGGTGTTTTCGCCGCTGTTCTCGCCGAACAGTCCCGAGGGGGCCAAGGCCTTCGCCCGGCAGTGCGCGGAACAGCGTTTCGCCTATCTGAACGACGCGCTCGACGGCCGCGAGTTCCTGCTCGACCGCTTCACGGTGGCCGACGCCTATCTGACGACGGTGCTCAACTGGGCCAATTCCACCGGCATCGATCTTGGGAAATGGCCGGCCGTCCAGGCCTATTTCGACCGCCTGCGAAAATGGCCGAGTGTCGCCAGGGCGATGGCCGAGGAGTTCGCGCTTTACCGGAACGGAAAGGCGCCGCAAACCGCCGCCTGACGCCGGCCGCGAGGACGTTGCGGGGACAGCGCGCCACCATGCGCTGTCCCCGAACGGCTATTTGAAGTACTGGCCGCCGTTGATTTCGATCACCTGGCCGTGGATGTAGCCGGCCATCTTTTCCGAGGCGAGGAAGAGATAGATCCCCACGCAGTCCTCGGCGACGCCGAGGCGGCGCAGCGGGATGGTGGCGCGAACGCCTTCCAGCTTCTCGGGGTTGCTGAAGCGTTCGTGGAAGGGGGTGAGGATGACGCCCGGCGACACGCAGTTGACGCGAATGCCGTCCGGACCCAGCTCGATGGCCATGGTGCGCGTCCACGAATGGACGAAGGCCTTGGCCCCGGCGTAGAGCCCGGCGCCGACGGCGCCGCCGTTGTGGCCGGCGATGGAGCCGGTGTTGATGATGCAGCCCTTGCTCTTCTTCAGGTGCGGCACGGCGATGCGGCAGGCCGACACCACCGAGCGGATGTTGAGGTCGGTCACGTTGTCGTAGAGCTCGTCGTCCTGCTGCTCGAGGGCGGCGCGGTGATAGAGGCTGCCGGCGTTGTTGACCAGCACGTCGAGGCCGCCGAAGGCGGCGACCGTTTCCTTGACGATGCGCTCGATGACGACCGTCTTCATGACGTCGCCCATGGTGAGGATGGCCTCGCCCCCCGCCGCCTTGATGTCGGCCACCACCTTCTCGGCTTCCTTCTTGCTGGAATTGCCGTGCACGGCGACACGGGCGCCGGCGGCGGCGAAGCCCTTGGCGACGGCGGCGCCGATGCCGGTCGAGGAGCCGGTGACGAGAACGGATTTGCCTTTGAGATCTTCGAACATTGTTCCTCCGTGCAAAGGGGTCATTTTCCGGTGAATTTCGGCGGCCGGCGCTCGGCCCAGGCGGCGCGGCCCTCGATCGCGTCTTCGGTGAAGCCGGTCATGCTGCCGGCCAGCGCCTCCAGCGTCGCCGCGGCGTCGCGGCCGAGGGCGGCGTTCATCAACTGCTTGGCGGTCTGCACCGAGACCGGCGCGTTGGCGGCGATCTGGCGGGCCAGTTCGTTGGCCCGCTTATCGAGATCGGCCATCGGCACCGCCTCGTTGATCAGCCCCCAGGCGGCGGCGGTCGGCGCGTCGATGCGTTGGCCCGTCAGCACCATCTGCTTGGCCCGGGCTTCGCCGATGAGAAGGGGCAGCCGCTGGGTGCCGGTCCAGCCCGGCACGGTGGCGATGGTGACTTCCGGCAGCGCGAATTTGGCGGTCTCGGCGGCGACGCGCAGGTCGCAGGACAGCGCCAGTTCGAGGCCGCCGCCGAAGGCGATGCCGGCGATGGCGGCGATCGAGGGCTGGCGCAGGCCGGCCAGGCGGCCGAAGATCTGATGGCCGCGGCGGATCCAGGTGTGCCACATGCCGAGCGGCTTCAATTCCGCCCAGGCGTTGATGTCGGCCCCGGCGCAGAAGGCGCGCTCGCCGGCGGCCTTCAGGATCACCGCGCGGATGTCGCGGTCGGCGTCGATCTTGGCGATCAGCGCCTCCAGGCCGTCCAGCATGTCGGTGTCCAGCGCGTTGAGCTTGTCGGGGCGGTTGAGCGTGATCGTCGCCACACCGGCCTCGACGGCAAACAGGATCTTCTCGGGTTCGGCCATGTCTCTAGTGCCTTCTGCGATTGGGCTGACGCGGGCGTGCCCCCCACCCTGTCCCTCCCCCGCAAAGGGGGGAGGGAACGCGTCTCGCGTCACCCTTTCTTCCCCTCCCCCCTCGATGGGGGGAGGTCGGGAGGGGGGTGAGACGGCGGGGATGATTCGACCGCATCGCGAAATACTTCAGCTCCTTGCCGAGCGGAAGCGCGGCGTTGTGCGTTCGGGCAGCACCAGGCCCATCGGCTCGGGCTTGAACAGCCGCGCGTCCATCGTCTTGAGGTGGGGACTGACGGTCATTCTGGCACGGGCCTGGCCCAGGACGTCGCGCGCAACGTCGATGCCGGGCGCGACCTCGGTGACGACCAGCCCTTCGGGCATCAGCTTCACCACGCAACGCTCGGTGACATAGGTGATGTCCTGGCCGAGCTTGCGGCTGCGCCGGCCGCTGAAGGTGACGTGCTCGACTTCCTCGACGAACTTGGGGAACCTGCCTTCCTGAAGGATGGTCACCTTGCCCCCCGTCAGGTCGAGCTTCAGCCCCCCTGCCGTGAAGAAACCGCTGAACACCAGCTTTTTGCCGTGCGACGTGATATCGATGAAGCCGCCGACACCGGCGGTGACGTGCGGCTTCGACGCCAGGCGCGAGACGTTGACGTCGCCCTCGGAACTCACCTCCATGAACGAAAGCAGCCCGCAGTCCTCGCCGCCGCTCTGGAAATAGGTGAACTGGGTGGGGGACGGAATGATCGCTTGGGCGTTGGCCGAGCAGCCGAAGGCGAAACCGTCGAGTGGCACGCCGCCGACGGCGCCCTGCTCGATGACCCAGGTGACGGCCTCGGCCTGGCCTTCCTCGATCAGGATGCGCGGGATGATGGGGGAAATGCCGAAGCCGAGGTTGACGGCGTCGCCGGCGCAAAGCTCCAGCGTGGCCCGCCTGGCAATCGCCTTCTCGGCGTCGAAGGCCACCGGCGGGAACGAACTGAAGGGCCGGCGCACCTCGCCCGAGATGGCCGGATCGTAGGGCGTCTCGGTGGTCTGCCACTGGTCGGGGTCGATCACCACGAAGTCGACCATGGTCGAGGGCACGAAGACCCGCTGCGGCGGGATCGAGCCGGCGGTGGTGACGCGCTTGACCTGGGCGATGACGAAGCCGCCGTTGGTGCGGGCAGCCAGCGCGACGTCGAGCGCGCCCAGATAGCCGCCCTCGTGCTCCATCGAGATGTTGCCCTTCTCGTCGGCGGTGGTGCCGCGGATGATGGCGACGTCGGGCGGGATGTTGGGGAAGTGCAGCCACTCCTCGCCCCCCATCTCGACCAGTTTGACGATGTCGCCCTTGGCCGCCTTGTTCATCTTGGCGCCCTGGCGGCGGGGATCGATGAAGGTGTCCAGCCCGACCTGGGTGAAGACGCCGGCTCGCTTGCCGGCGGCGTTGCGGATCATGTCGAACAGGATGCCGCTCGGCACGTTGTAGGCCGGCACCTGGTCGGCGCCGATCATCTGCCAGATCTTGGGCGATTCGCGGTTCGACGGGCCGCTGGGGTAGGACCCGGCGATGACGCGGGCCAGCAGGCCCGGCTTGGCCACATGGTCGATGCCGTCGACGCCGTACATGTCGCCCGCCGCGATGGGCAGGAAGAAATGCAGGTCGCGCGGCCGGCCCCGGCTTTCGAAGGCCTCGCCGATGGCCTTGAGCACGAAGTTGGGGGTGTTGAGACCGCTCGACGAATTGACGGCGACGACGGCGCCGTCGGGAATGAGGGCGACCGCCTCGGCGGCGCTGACGACTTTGCTGGACATCCTGCGATGGCTTCCTTCTCAGGGGAGATTGTCGGTATGACGGGGCTTCGGGTTGCCGGCGTCGACGCCGCCGGTTCCCGCGCCCGAATTGGCAGGGCCACTTTTAGCACGCGCCCGGTGCCGATTCCAAAGGATTAGGCGCTTGCGTCCATGCCGATGTCGGAAAGGAGTTCACCACAGAGAACGCTGAGAACACGGAGAAAGGCACTGAGAAGAGGGGATTGCGCGGGCGTCGCCCGCGCTTTCAGGATTCTCTGTGACCCTCGGTGTTCTCCGTGTTCTCTGTGGTGAACCTTTTTGTCGCCGCTGCATTCCCCGTGCGGGACGGGCGGCATTGACGCTCGGCGCCATCCACCCTACGTTCCGGGGGCTTCATCGATGACGGGGGGAAAGAGCAATTGTGACGAAGAAGCATCGCATCGCCATCATCGGGCTCGGCATGGCGGTCACGCCGCACGCCAAGAGCCTGCTCGACCTATCGGAGCGCGTCGAGGTCGCCTACGCCTGCAACCGCTCGGAAGGGCGGCGCAAGGCGTTCGGCGAGAAGTTCCCGTTTCCGCTGAGCGGCGATCCCGAGGAGGCGCTGAAGGACCCCACCGTCGACTGCGCGCTGATCCTGACCACGCCGGACAGCCACCTCGACCTGGTGTCCCGCTTCGCCGCGGCCGGCAAGCACGTCCTGCTGGAAAAGCCCCTGGAAATCACCTCCGAGCGGGCCGCCGAGATGATCGGCGTCTGCCGTAAGGCCGGCGTGCGCCTAGGCATCGTGCTCCAGCACCGCCACCGGCGGCCGGGGATCAGGCTGCGCGAGATCCTGGCCTCGGGCCAACTCGGCAAAATCGTCGGCGCCTCGGTGTTCATCCCCGTCTGGCGGCCGCAGAAGGGCTATTACGACCAGCCCGGGCGCGGCGACAAATTGCGCGATGGCGGCGGCGTGCTGCTGACCCAGGGCATCCACCCGCTCGACGTCTTCCTGTCCCTGACCGCCAGGCCCATCGAGGTCACCGGCTACGCCAGGACCAGTCCGGTCCATCGGATGGAGACCGAGGACATCGTCGCCGCCGCGGTGCGCTTCGAGGATGGCGCCATCGGCGTGGTGGACGCCACCACCACCGCCTATCCCGGCTTCCCCGAGCGCATGCAGTTCTTCTGCGAGAAGGGCTCGGCGCTGATCACCGGCACCGAGCTCACGGTTTCCTACCACGACGGCAGCCATGAAACCGTCGAGGCCGATACCGCCGTGGGCGGCACCGGGGCCGACCCCATGGCCTTTCCGCACGACCACCACCGGGAGGTGCTGAGGGATTTCCTCGACGCGCTCGACGAAGGCCGCGATCCGCTGGTCTCCGGCGAGGTGGCGCTGCGCACGCACCGCTTCATCGACGCCATCCTGCAAGCGTCGGCCGAGGGGCGGCCGGTCACGGTCGTTCACGACTGAGGGGAAGGGGATTGTCATGAAATACCGTCGCCTGGCCGGCACCGACCTCGACGTTTCCGTGATCTGCCTGGGGCCCATGCGGGCCGCCGCCAAGACGCCGGGGGGCGACGCCCGGTCGAAGGCCGGCGAGGCCGCGCTGCGCGCCGCGCTCGATGCCGGCATCAACTTCCTGCATTCCAGCTATGAATACGAAACCCGCTGGATGATGGAACGGGTGCTCAGGGACCATCCCAAGCGCCACGACGTCCATCACGTCATCAAGGTGCCGGTCCCCGATTTCAAGGACGGCGGCCGCTTCGACGCGGCCAAGTTCCGCCTGCGCGTCGAGGAGGCGCTGACCGACCTGCACGCCGAGCGCATCGCGGTGCTGCAATGGATGTGGCGCTCCGAGCCCAACGAGGATGCGCTGCGCCTGCCCATGCTGCCGGCGGTTATGGACGACGTCTGGGCCACATTTGAAAAAATGAAAGCCGAGGGCAAGGTCGGCCACCTGATGACCTTCCCCTACACGGTGCCGTGCGCCAGGGCGGCCATCGAAACGGGGCGCTTCGCCGGCCTCATCGCCTATTACAATCCCATCGAGATGGAGATGGCCGAGTTGTTCCCCGAGATGGAGCGCCGCGGCATGGGGTTCCTGTGCATCCGGCCGCTCTACGAGGGCATCCTGACGGACGCCCGCGATCCCGCCCGCCTGAAGGCGGATGACCGTTTCCGCGAGCCCAGGTACGCCAAGGACCTGGCCCGGCGGGCCCGCATCGCCGAGAGCTTCGCCGCCGAGATCGGCGCCTCGATGACGGGTTTCGCGGTGCGCTTCGCGCTGGCCTCGCCGCTGGTGGGCAGCGTCATCGTCGGGCTCAACTCGCCGGCCCAGGTCGAGGGCATCGCCGCCGCGGTGGCGGGCGACCTGCCCGACCCCTCGCTGGTGGGGCGGGCCTACGACCTTTGGAAATCGGGGTTCGGCCTTGACGGCTGAGGGTCCTTTCCCTTCCTGTCGACCGGCGCCGATGGCGGACCGGTCCAACCGACAACTGCGGAGGTAACGTCATGCACAGGCTTCTTCTCGCCCCCGGCATCCAGCCCGAAATGCGGGCCGTCCTCGACGGCCGCTTCGAGATGTTCGACATGACCGGTTTCGACAGCCCGGCCGACGTGCCCGGCCTCGATCCGGCGACCATCACGGCGGTCGTCACCAAGGGCGAAAGCGTATTTCGCGAGCGTCACATCGCGGCGCTGCCGAACTTGAAGATCATCGCCAACTTCGGCGTCGGCTACGACGGCATCGAGGTGCAGGCCGCCAAGGCGCGCGGCGTCATGGTCACCCACACCCCCAACGTGCTGACCGACGAGACCGCCACCACCGCGCTGCTGCTGGCGCTCGCCGTGACGCGCAAGCTGGTCGTGCTCGACCGCCTGGTGCGCACCGGCGGCTGGCCGACCGAACCGCGCGAGTTGCTGGCCAACAGCATCATCGGCAAGACGGCCGGCATCATCGGCCTCGGGCGCATCGGCAAGGCCATCGCCCGGCGGCTGGAAGCCTGCGGCGCCGTCGTCGCCTATACCGACACCAAGCAGCAGGACGTGCCCTATCCCTTCCATCCCGACCCGGTGGCGCTGGCCAAGGCCAGCGATCTTCTGGTGGTGGCCTGCCAGGGCGGCGCCTCCACCCGCCATCTGGTCGACGCCACGGTGCTCGACGCCCTGGGGCCGGAAGGCTTCCTGGTCAACGCGGCGCGCGGCACCATCGTCGACGAGAAGGCGCTGGTCGCGGCGCTCAAGGAAGGCCGCATCGCAGGCGCCGGGCTCGACGTCTTCGAGAACGAGCCGCACGTGCCGGCCGATCTGTGGACCATGGACAACGTGGTGCTGATGCCGCACCGCGGCAGCGGCACCCACGAGACGCGCCGGCGCATGGCCGAACTCTGCCGCTCCAACCTCGACGCCTTCTTCGCCGGCCAGCCGCTGCCGACCCCGGTGCCGGAGATGCGGGGGTAGGGGGCAATTTCGGGGTAATTTCGGGGACACCATATTTAATTCACAAGAGGTTTCGTTCGCTGCCGAGGGCGAAGAAGGTGAATTAAATATGGTGTCCCCGAAATTTCGGGAGCGGGAGCCGCGCGAGAAGCGTCTTCGCCATGGTTTCGAGCGGCCCCAGGCGGCGCTCGACAAAGCCCCAGATCAGTCCCGGATGAATGGCGTCATAGTCGTGGCGCAAGACGCTCCCGAACCCGCGCAACTCGCGCAGGCCGACGTCGGGAAACTCGGCATCGTAAGCGTCGCCCAGTTTGCGCGCCGCTTCGGCGATCCTTTCAAGACAACGTTCCGCGGCGTCCTGCATCAGGGGGCTGGCGAGGAAGGCGTCGACGTCGGCGCCGCCGACATGGGCGCGGATGCGCGCGATGTTCTCCAGCATGTCCTCGAGGCGGCGGCGGGCCCGCTCAGAAGGCATGGATCATATCCCGTTCGGCCCGTTCGCGGATGCCCGGCCTGAGGGTCCGGCGATCCGCGACCTCGACCCGCAGGGCGTCGGACAGGGCCGCGCGCACCGCTTCGACGGCGCCGATCATGTCGATCACGTCGCGCACCACCGCCGGATCGGTGTCGATGGCGATATCCACGTCGCTGTCGGGCCGATCCTCACCGCGCGCGGTGCTGCCGAAGACGGCCGCATGGACGATGCCACGGCGTTCGAGCTCTGCGCGGGCGGCGCGCAAGGAGCGGATGATGGCCGGCAGGCGGGTTCCGGAAAAGAAGGCCGGGGCCTGCCCCTCGTTGAGCGTGTGGGCGAAATGGCGCAAACGGGCCTTGTCGCCCTGGCGCACCGTTACCGTAACGTCGGCAAAGCCGTTTTCGCGCAGCCGTCGCCGCCGTTTCCGCTGCCGTTCCGCCGTACTTGCCATGGCTTGGACCCTTAAAGAAGACGTTACGCATAACATTTAGGATGTTACGTGTAACGAGTCAAGATGATCCGCCTCGGACCTTGGATCATTTCGGGGACACCATATTTAATTCGCAAGAGGTCCGTTCGCCGCCGAGGGCGAAGAAGGTGAATTAAATATGGTGTCCCCGAAATTACGACGCGCAGGCCGTCGAGCCGCTCGAACTCGCGGGTGTTGCCGGCCGGGATATGTCAATGGAATATCCCGGCAGCGAAAAGCCCGCGGCGGTCGCGGGCTTTTCCAGGGCTCAAGGGGATGCCGTGAAGGTCGGCGACAGGGTCCGGCCGTCGAGCCCCCCCTTGTGCGTGCCGTCCTCAGAAATCCATGCTGCTCGGGATGAGCAGGATGATGTCGGGAACGATGATCAGGACGATGACCACCGCCATCAGCGCGAAGAGGTAGGGAACGCTTTTCCAGGACAGGTTTTCGATTCCCACCTTGGCGATGTTGCAGGCGACGAACAGGCACAAACCCACCGGCGGCGTGACCTGCCCGATGGCCAGCACCAGGATCATGAGGACGCCGAAATAGAGGGGATCGATGCCCGCCTGCATGATGACGGGATAAAAGATCGGCGTCATCAGCACCACGGCCACCGCATTGTCGAGAAATGTGCCGACCACCAGCAGCGACAGCACAATCATCAGCAGCAGGACGTGGGGGTCCCTGGACACCTCCAGCATCGCCACCGTCAGCTTGGCCGGGATCTGTTCGCTGGCGAGCAGGTAGCTGAAGATGTGCGCGGTGGCGATCAGGAACATGATGACCGCCGTGCTCTTGCCGGTCTCCAGCAGGATGGACGGCAGGTCGCCGATTTTCAGTTCGCGGTGGATCGAAAAGCCGACGAACAGGCCGTAGAACACCGCCACCACCGCCGCCTCGGTCGGTGTGAAAACGCCGCCGTAAATGCCGCCGAGAATGATCACCGGCATGAGCAGGGCGAAGATGCTGCGGCGCCCGGCATGAACGATCCTTTTGACCGACGAGGGCTCGCCGCCTCGATACCCTTTGCGCGTCGAGATCACGTGGTTCACGGTCATGAGCGCCAGGCTCATCAGCAGCCCGGGCAGGATGCCGCCCATGAACAGTTTGCCGATCGACACGCCGGTGATCACCCCATAGATCACCAGGGTGATGCTGGGGGGAATCAGCAGGCCGATGGTTCCCGATGCCGCGGCCACCGCACCCGCGAACGCCCTGTCGTAGCCGTTGTCGACCATCGGCTTGACCATCACCGAACCGATGGCCGCCGTCGTCGCCGGGGCCGATCCGGAAATCGCCCCGAAGAACGTGCAGGCCGCGGTCGTCACCTGCGCCAACCCGCCGGGCAATCGGCCGAGGATGGAACCGGCCAGGTCGACGAGGCGCTGCGAGACGCCCCCCGAACTCATGACGTTGCCGGCAAGGATGAAGAAGGGAATGGCCATCAAGGTGAAGGAATCGACGCCGCCGTAGACTTTTTGAACGATGACCATGAGGGGAACCTGGCTGTGCAATGCCAGGGCTACGACCCCCGAGAGGCCCAGTGCGATCGCGATCGGCACGCCCAGGACGACGAACGCGAAGAACGCTGCAAACAAGGTGATACCCATCGTCGCTCCCCTAGCGTCCGCTGACCAGATCCGTGCATTGACGGTATGACTGTTCCAGAAGGTTCAGGATCATGAAGAAGCAGCCGATCGGGATCGCCAGATAGATCACCCCGATCGGCAGGAATTCCATGGTCGGCGAGATCTGCTCGAGTGCCAGCACCCGCATCGCCACGGTTACGCCCTTCGTCATGAGGATATAGAGGAACGCGATGCCAAGAAGATTGGCGGTCAGGCTCAGGGAAAGGTTGGTCGCCCTGTGTTTGATGGCGTCGACCGCCAGCGTGACGCGGATGTGCGTTCCTTCGCGGATGGCCACGCTCGCGCCCAGGAACGTCAACCAGATGAACAGATAGCGGGCCAGTTCCTCGGACCACGAGAGCGACTGCTCCAGGGCGTAGCGGAAGATGACCTGAAGAAAGATGACCGTCGTCATGACCCCGAAAATGCCGATGACGCCATATTCCAGAAGCCGGTTCATCCGCGCGTTGAAGCCTGCAAGAAGCCTCATGATGTTTCCTCCCTTAAGGCCCCCGCGGGAGCAGACATCTCTGCCCCCGCGGGGTCTCCAGCATGGCCGGGCTGCGTTACCGCACGGCTTTGATGCGCTGGATGAGATCGCCGAACTTCGGCCCGTACTTGTCGTAGACGGGCTTCGATGCCGCCTCGAATGCCGCGGCGTCGGCCTTGTTGACGGCGATCTTCCCTTCCAGGAACTTCAGTTGCTCGGCCTCGATTCGTGCCACTTCGGCGCGGATCCAGGGGGCCACCTCCTTGCCCGCCTGTTGCAGGACCTTCTGCTCGTCCGCCGGCAGTCCCTTGAAGATCATGGTGCTGATGAGCAGGGGCTCGACCGAATGAATGTGCGAACTGAGCGAGAGGAAGCTTTGAACCTCGTAGAACTTCTGGGTCAGGACATGGGCGACGGGGTTTTCCTGGCCGTCGACCACCTTAAGCTGAAGCGACGAGTACAGCTCGCCGAACGACATGGGGGTCGCGCTCGCCCCATAGGCATTGAACGTGTCGACGAACACCGCGCCCTCGGGAGTCCGGATCTTCAGACCTTTCAGGTCGTCCGGCTTGACGATCGGACGCTTGGAGTTGGTGATGTGGCGGAAGCCGTTTTCCCAATAGCCGAGAACCTTCAGGCCTTTCTTCTCCAGGTTCTTGGACAACTCGTCGCCGATGGGGCCGTCCATCACCTTGCCCAGGTGGTCAAGGTCGCGGAAAAGGAACGGGAGTCCGAGCGCCCCCATCGTCGGCTCGAAACTGGACAGGAGAACGTCGGAGGTGAGCACCATGTCCACCGTGCCGAGTTGCGCTCCCTCGACGAGTTCGCGTTGCTTGCCGAGCTGGTCGGAGGGGAAGATGACGATTTGGATCTTGCCCTTCGACAGTTCCTCGACCCGCTTCTTGAACATGTCGGAGCCCTTCTGGTAGTGGTGATCCAGAGACCCCGTGTGTCCAAGCTTTAACTTTGTGGCATGAGCCTGTTCAGAGGCAAAAAAAAGTGCCAGAAAAGAGGCGCATACGGCAGACAGAATACGGAATACGTTTCCCTTATTCATAGAATCCTCCTGCAATAATATTTTATATTTTCGTTTTAGGAACTGTAGTGTTTTTCGGTCGAGTTATATTCCGGAAGCCCAATCAGCGCGTTGAAATCCTCGAACGCGATCAGTTCCGGAAGCAGCTTCTGGGTAGTCTTCTGGGTCTTCAGTTCGACCATGTAGTCGGAAACCGCCTTCGCGGCCGCATACAGCGGTCCGGTGCAGAAGATGGCGATCCCGAATCCCATGGCTTCGAGTTCGTCGGTGGTCAGGTTGGGCGTGCGGCCCCCTTCCAGCATGTTGGCCAGCGTGGGGGTATCGGGGAACGTTGCCGTGATCCTGCGCATCTCCTCGACCCCTTCGGGGGATTCGATGAAGATCACGTCGGCGCCGGCTTCCTCGTACGCCTTGCCGCGCCGCAGGGCCTCGTCGAGGCCAAGGCTGGTGCGCGCGTCGGTCCGGGCGATGATGACGAAATCGCTGTCCAGCCGGGTATCCGCCGCCGCCTTGATCTTCTGCACCATCTCTTCCATCGGAATGACCCGACGGCCCTGCATATGCCCGCATCTCTTGGGGAATAGCTGGTCTTCGAGCTGGATCGCGCAGACGCCCGCCTTTTCGTATTCGCGCACCGTGCGCATCACGTTCAACGGATTGCCGTAGCCGGTGTCGCCGTCGGCCAGGACCGGCACGTCGACCGCGTCGGCGATCGCCGCGGCCCGGGCGACCATCTCGGTCATGGTGAGCAGGCCGACGTCGGGCTTGCCCAGAACGCTGGCCGAGGTGCCGTAGCCGGTCATGTAGACCGCCCCGAATCCGGACTGGGCGATGATCTTCGCACTGAGAACGTCATAGGCTCCCGGAGCCACCAGCAGCTTGCGGTCACGGAGGAGTGCTTTCAGTTGAGTCGTTTTCTTCATGGACATCTCCCTTGGTCAGTTTTCCTGATCAACGCAAATGCCATGCCATTATGTAACGTATTGATTTATAACGTTTCCTCGTCGCCCTTCATGTTTCATTCTACGAGCTTCCCCGATTTTTGAAACATTATATCGATACCGGCGCCGTCCCCCCTCCGGCGCACCGCGGAGGGGGGGCGGCGCCGCACCGTGGGCCGACCTTGCGTTCCCATGTATGGTTGTGAAACTATTGCCGGTGGGTTTCCGGACCTGCCGCCAGTTCACGTTTCTCTCCGGCTGTGGCGCGCCCCGCAATGGGGCCGGAACGGAGCGACCAAATGACGGTGAGAATCGGCCTTCTGACTTATGACCATCTGCACGCCCTCGCGTTCCAGGCGCTCGACTATGTCGACGATCCGGATATCGAGCTGTGTTTCATCGAAGGGCTGATGGGCGAGATCGTCGATACCGTGAAGCGCTACTATCGGGAGAACAAGGTCGAAATGTTCCTGGGCGGGGGTGCCAATGGCACCTTCATCAAGGAACATGCCGACGTTCCGGTAAAGATCATCGACATCGGTCTGTTCGAAATTCTCACGGCCGTTGCCAAGGCAAGGCGGCTGGGCGAGCGGATCGGCATCGCGACCTACAAGGATGCCCGCTGCTACGCGGATGTCCTGCGCGAAAGCCTGAACATGGACATCGTCAAGATCTCGTTTGCCGACGAGGAGGAACTGAGCCGCGGTCTCCAGACTGCGGGCGTCGACGTGGTGGTCGGGGCGAGCCTCGCCAACCGGCTGGCCGAGAAGGCCGGTTTGCCGTCGGTGCTGATCTACCCCGGGCCGGAGAGCATTGCCGCCGCCATCAAGGATGCCAAGGTCATGGCCTTGGAAATCCGAAGCGAAAAGGAGCGCCGCATGATCTTCCAGGCGGTTCTCGATTACAGCTGGGGCGGCATCGTTGCCACGGACAGCGATGGCCGGGTGATCGCCTATAATCCGGTGGCCGAAAAACTGTTGGCCAAGCCCCGCTCGAATGTCATCGGCAAGTCGATGTCCGGGGCGCTTCCCGATATCGGGGACACCGAGCTGACATCGAGCCTGAAGCCGCAGATCGGACATCTGCGGGAACTCAACGGGATCAAGGTGGTGGTCAACCGGATTCCGATCGCGGTCAGCGACGACGCGGTGGGATCGGTGACGACATTCCAGAAGGTGTCCGAACTGCAGAAGGCCGAGGGCCGGATACGCACGAAACTCGCGGACAAGGGATTGTCCGCCAGAATTCGGTTCGACGACATCGTGGCGGTCGACGAGAACATGCGCGTTGCCGTCGCGCGCGCACGCCTGTTCGCCGACAGCCGGCTCAGCGTCTACATCTTCGGCGAAACCGGGGTCGGCAAGGAGATGTTCGCCCAGGGAATCCACAACGAAAGCAGCTATCGCGACGGCCCCTTCGTCGCCGTCAATTGTGCCGCGCTGCCGGAATCCCTGTTGGAGAGCGAGTTGTTCGGATACGAGGAGGGGGCGTTCACCGGATCGCGCAAGGGCGGCAAGATGGGCCTTTTCGAACTGGCGCACAGGGGCACGATCTTCCTCGACGAGGTGGCGGAAATCCCTCTGCACATTCAGGCGCGCCTGCTGCGTGTCCTTCAGGAAAAGGAAGTCATGCGACTGGGCGGCGACCGCGTGATCCCGATCGATGTGCGGGTCGTTTCCGCCTCCAACCGCCACCTGCGCGACGGCGTTGCGGCGGGCATTTTCCGCGAGGACCTGTTCTACCGGCTGAACGTCCTCCATGTGGAAATTCCCCCCCTCCGGGAAAGGTGCGACGACATCGCCGAACTGTTCTTCCACTTTCTGTCCGACCGCCACCCGGACCTGGCCGAATGCCTTCTTCCCCTTCGCGCCACGATCGTCGAGATCATCTGCCGCTATTCCTGGCCGGGCAACGCGCGCGAACTCCAGAATGTAATCGAACGGATTTCGGTTCTGCTGCGCACCGGCGCCGACTGCACGGAACACGAGTGCCGGATGGCGGTGCTGGAGGCCATCGGCAAGGATGTCTTCATCCGCGACTTCGCCGCGCAAACCACGGCCGACGGCGAACGCGCCGACAAGAACGGCGCCGTCGTACAGGAGTTGTGCAAGATATTCCGGGGCGATACCGAGCGGGTCGCGCGGCAGCTTGGGGTCAGCCGCACGACGCTTTGGCGGCGCACCGCCGACCTCGCCGATTCCGGACGCTCCTTCGGGAAACGGGGCCGGCGCCATTGATCCCGTAACGGCGGGCCGTCGCCCCGGGCGTTTCGGATGCGCCGGCCGTCACATGGTCCAGCCGCCGTCGAGCGTCCAGGTCTGCCCGGTGGCGAACGCGGCCTCGTCGGAGGCCAGGTAGACGGCGAGCATGGCCACCTCCTCGGGCGTGCCCAGGCGCTTCATCGGCTGGCGTTCCATGAAGCTGGCGCGCACCGCCTCGTAGTTGCCTCCCGCCGCCATGCGCTCGTTGAGCGAGGGCGAATCGATGGTGCCGGGGCACACCGCGTTGCAGCGGATGCCGTTGCCGACGAAATCCCGCGCGATCATCTTGGTCAGGCCGGTGACGGCGGCCTTGGTGGTGCCGTAGACGAAGCGGTTGGGCACGCCGGTGATGGCGCTGGCCACCGAGGAAATGTTGACGATGGCGCCGCCGCCGGCCGCGATCATCGCCGGCAGGAAGGCCCGGATCACGCGGTACATCGACTTGACGTTGAGGTCGAAGGAAAGGTCCCAGTCCTTCTCGTCGCACTCCAGGATGGTGCCGTTGGCGACATAGCCGGCGGCGTTGAAGACGACGTCGACGGCGCCCAGCTCGGCGGCGATGGCCGCGATGGCGGCGGGGTCGGTGACGTCGAGGCGCCGGGTCTTGATGGCGGGGTTTTCGGCGGCCAGCGTGGCCAGCGATTTCTCGTTGATGTCGGTGGCCCACACGTGGGCCCCCTCGCGGGCGAAGGCCAGCGCGGTGGCCCGCCCGATGCCCTGTCCCGAGGCCGTCGCGAAGATGGTCTTTCCTGCCAGTCTGCCGCTCATGCTTGCTTCCTCCTCATGGATTTGCCCCTTGCCGGCCGCGCCGTCTTCATGGCGCCAGCAGGCCGGCCAACACCGAAAACGTCACCACGGCGACGGCCGTCGACACCAGGATGGCGGTGGACGACCGCGCCGCGTAGATACCGAAACTCTGGGCGACGACAAAGACATTTCCGCCGATCGGCAGCGCCGCCGCCAGCACGGCGATGGTGGTGCGCTCGGCCTCGAGGCCGAAGGTCAATGCCATCGTCGCCAGGATCGCCAGCGGGTGCAGGACCAGCTTGCCGGCCGCCATCAGGGCCACCTCGCCGAAGCGGTGGGCTATCGGCTGCCCGGCCAGCTTGGCGCCGATGGCGAACAGCGCGCAGGGGCCGGCGGCGCGCCCCAGAAGCTCGGTAAAGGCGTTGACGGGCGCCGGCAGTTCGATGCGAAAGGCCGCCACCGCGCCGCCCGCCACCACCGCCAGGACCAGCGGATTGGTGGCGAAACCCTTGATCACCTTCCAGGCGGTCGACAGGGGATGGCCGTCGCGGCTGCGCGCCACTTCGAGCAGCGCCATGGTCGGCGTCTGCACCAGCACCATGTCGGTCAGCATGGCCAGCACGGCCGGCACCGTCGCCTGTTCGCCGAACAGCGCGATCAGCATCGGCAGGCCCATGTAGCCGATGTTGGAAAGCTCCGCCCCCTGTCCCTGCAGCAGGGCGGCGCCGAGCGGCAGTTTGAACAGCAGGCGGGCCAGCGTCGCGGTCACGATATAGACGGCCCAGCCGCCGATGGCCCACGCCGCGATGTAGGGCATGTCGAGGATCTCGGCCAGCGGGCGCAGGGCGAGCGCGCGGAACACCAGGGCGGGCAGCGCGAAATACCAGACGAACACGTTGAGCCCCGGGATGCCGGCTTCGGGAAAGGCGCGCAGGCGCGCCGCCGCGTAGCCGCAGCCGATGAGGGCGAAGAAGGGCAGGGTGACGGTGAAGACGGTGTCCAACGGATGCTTCCGGCTGGCGGTGGGGCGGGCGGGCCATCGTCAAAGGCGGACGGCCCGCCACCGCCTCCTACGGCATGACCATGCCGCCGTTGACGTCGATGATCTGGCCGGTGATGTAGCCGCTCATCGAATCGGAAGCCAGGAAAAGATAGGCCCCGACCAGGTCCTCGGGCGTGCCCAGCCGGCCCATGGGGATCATCTTCTTCCACTGCTCGACGGCGGATTCCGGGGTCTCCTTGTGGAACGGCGTCCAGATGGCGCCGGGCGATACCGTGTTGACCCGGATCTTGCTGCCGACCAGTTCCTTGGCCAGGCTTTTGGTCACCGTGTGGACGAAGCCCTTGGTGGCGGCGTAGACCGAGGCGCCGGGGCCGCCGCCGTGGCGGGCCGCGACCGAGCCGGTGTTGATGATGACGCCGCCGCCCTGCTTCTCGAAGTGCGGGATGGCGGCCCGCGTCGCCGCCACCACCGAGCGGATGTTGAGGTCGATGATGGCGTCGACCACGTCGTCCTCGTTGTCGACCGCCATGGTGCGCTGCACCAGGCCGCCGACGTTGTTGACCAGCACGTCGATGCGCCCGAAGGCGGCCACCGTTTCCTCGACCACGCGGCGGGCCTCGGCCGACTTGCTGAGGTCTCCCCGAAGCAGGATGGCCTCGCCACCCTCCTTCTTGATCGCGGCCACCACCTTTTCGCCCTCGGCGCGGCTGCGGTTGCAGTGAACGGCGACGCGGGCGCCGCTGGCGGCGAAGCCCTGGGCGACGGCGGCGCCGATGCCGGTGGACGAGCCGGTGACCAGGACGGCCTTGCCGGCCAGATCTCCAAGGTAATTCTTCATGGTGTTGCTCCTCGACAAAAGCCGACGCCCCGGGCGCCGCCAATGGCGGCACGCCCGGGGGTCGGGAACGGAACGCAAGACTAAGACATAAAATGGGAGGACGGAAACCGGAAGTGGCCGGCTGCCGTCCCCCTTTTCAGGTCGAGCGGAGGTTACTTCGCGTGCTTGACGGGCAGGCCGTGCTTGGCCATCAGTTGCAGATAGTCATCGCGCGGCGGGACGAAGACGTCGATGCCCTTGAAGCCGGTGGTCGTCTTGCCGCCGTGGATGGTGTTCGACGGATGGATGCAGACGTCGCCGGCTTCCATCAGGAAGGTCTCGTCGCCGCAGGTGTGCATCTCGCTGCCTTCGAGAATGATCAGGATCTGCACGGCCTCGTGCTTGTGCAGCGGAAACTCGGTGCCCGGCGGGTTTTCGATGAAGCTGAGCAGGGCGCCATCGCTGGCCAGGAAGCGGGTGCTCGACGCCGCAGTCAGCGGCACCAGCGGAATGTCCTTGATGGTATGGCAGTACTTGGATTTCTTGTTGGCGGTGTAGGTCACGGCTTGTTCTCCTTTCGAAAAGTCGGTGCCGATGGCGCGATGGGCGGCCTAGAAGGCCAGCCAGCCGCCGTCGACGAAGATGATCTGGCCGGTGATGTAGTCCGACGCGTCGGAGGCCAGGAAGACGGCCACGCCCATCAGGTCGGCGGGTTTCGCCCAGCGGCCCAGCGGAATGCGCCCGGTGATGTGGTCGCGCCGGCCGCTGTCGGCGCGCAGCGGCGCCGTATTCTCGGTCTCGACCCAGCCGGGGCCGATGGCGTTGACCAGGATGTTGTACTGTGCCCAGTCGTTGCACATGGTCTTGGTGACCTGCACCAGGCCGCCCTTCGAGGCGGCATAGGCCGGCACCGTGCGGCCGCCCTGCACGGCCAGCAGCGAGCCGGTGTTGACGATCTTGCCCTTGTGCTTGTGGGCGATCATCACCCGCGCGCAGGCCTGCGACAACAGGAACGGCCCGGTCAGGTTGACCTTGATCTCCTCTTCGAAGACGTCGGCGTCGAAGTCCTCGCAGGGCGTGCGGTGGATGGTGCCGGCGTTGTTGAACAGGATGTCGACGGTGCCGAATTCCTTGACCGTGGTGTCGACCAGGGCCTGGATGCTTTGGCGGGAGCGCATGTCGACGACGGTGCCGATGGCCCGCCCGCCGCCCAGTTTGCTCAGTGCCGCGGCGGTTTCCTTGGCCTTGTCCTCCAGGATGTCGGCGATCACCACATTGGCGCCGGCCTCGCAGATGGCCTGGGCCAGGGCGGCGCCGATTCCGCGGCTGGCCCCGGTGACGATGCCGGTCCGACCGGCCAAACTGAAGGTATCGAGAATCATGCTGCCTTATCCCCTTGTCCTCTGACCAGCGCACCGGAAATGGCCGCGGCTTGGCGGCGCACCGCCTCGATCTCGGTCTCGATGCTGCGGTCGCTGCAGATATAACTTGGAAACGCGATGCTGACGGCGCCGACCACGTCGTCCGGGGAGCCGAAGATCGGCGCCGCCACACATATCACGCCACGCGTGATCTCTTCCCGGTCAAGTGCGAAACCCTCCTTGCGTACGGTGGCGAGTTCCTCCCGGAGCTTGACCGGGTCTACGATTGTCTTCGAGGTGATGGCCTCCAAGGGCAGGGTCAGGAAACGCTCCCGATCCTCCTTGCGGGCGAAGGCGAGCAGCGACTTGCCCATGGCCGTGCAGTGAAGCGGGAAACGCTTGCCCACTTCGGAAAACAGTTTGATGCCGTAATCCTGCGTCTCGATCTTGTCGACATAGACCCCGGCATCGCCGTCGCGGATGCCCAGCGTGGCGGTGTGATGGGTGGCTTCGTGCAGGGCCTCCAGGTGCGGATGGCCGAGGATGCGGAGATCGAGATTGGCGGTGACCTGGCAGCCCAGCCCGGCCAGCTTGAGGCTGCCGCGATAGCGCGCCGTGTTGGGCGAGAAGGTCAGCACGCCCATCGCCACCAGTTCCTTGAGGATGCGATGCGCGCTGGCCTTGGGCGTTTTGGTGGCCGCCACGACCTCGGCGAAGGTCATGCCGGTCGGCTGGCGGGCGACCACGGTTTCGACGATGGTGAAGGCCTTTTGCAGCGTGCTCATGAAATTTTCCTCTCGCCGTCCGGCGCCTACGCGGCACCGGGCCGGTCGGCGGCCCCCTGTTTAAAACGATCGACGGTGGCGCGAAAGCCCTGGACGATGTTGCGGATGGAATAAGCCAGCATGATGAAGCCGGCCGTCGGCATGGGGGCGTACCACCAGGCCATCGGCCAGGACAGGATGGGCGAGGTGCGTCCCATCGACAGCGTCAGGTCGAGGCTGTAGCGGGCGAACATCAGGATGAAGATGGCGGTCAGGACTTCGAGGCCGAGCGCGAACAGGCGGCCGGACCGGGTGCCGGCCAGCATCTGGGCCAGGGCATCGATCTTGAAGTGGTCCTTCTCGCGCCACAGTTCCGCCGCCGCCATGAAGATGAGCGAGGCCATCAGCCATTCGATGACCTCGTCCGACCAGCTCAGCTTGGCGATGGGGACGAAGCGGATGAACACGACGGCGCCGCAGATGGCGGTCAAGGTCAGCAGGTTGGCGATGCAGAAGACGCGCAACACCCAACCCAGGGCGCGGTCGATGGTTTTGAGGGCGTTCATCATGCTCCTCACTTCGGCATCAGCAGGTTGGGCAGCCACAGGGACAGCTCGGGGATGAAGCTGATCATCAGCGTGACGATGAAGATGCCCAGCAGATAGGGCCACACCTCGGTGCTGAGGCGGCCGATCGAAACGCCGCTGATGGTCGCCACCGCATAGAGGCTCATGCCGACCGGCGGGGTCAGAAGGCCGATCATCGAGCACAGGATCATGACGACGCCGAACTGCACCGGGTCGATGCCGAAGCGCTCGATCAGCGGCATGAAGACCGGGATGGTGATGACCAGCACCGCGATCCCCTCCATGAAGCAGCCCAGCACCAGCAGGATGAAGATGATGATCAGAAGGATGATCCACGGTTCCGAGGTGATGGTGGTCAGCCCCAGGATCACCTTTTCGGGGATGCTCTGGTGGATCATCACCCAGCTGAAGAAGTCGGCCGTCGCGATGATGAACAGCACCCGCACGCTCTGCTTGACCGATTCCCAGATGATCTCGGGAATGTCCTTGATGCCGAATTCACGGTAGATGACGCCGCCCACCACGAAGGCATAGAGCGAGGCCACCACCGCCGCCTCGGTGGGGGTGAAAAGGCCGCCCAGGATGCCGCCGATGATGATGACCGGCATCAGCAGCGCCAGGGCCGAACCCATGAAGGTCTTCCACAGATGACGGAGCGACGGCCACGGGTCGACCGGATAGCCGCGCTTCTTGGCGATGAAATAGACGGCGATCATCAGGGCCAGGCCCATCAGGACCCCGGGCACGAAGCCGGCCATGAACAGCTTGACGATGGAAACGCCGGCCATGCTGCCGTAGACGACGAACGGGATGGAAGGCGGGATCACCGGCCCGATGGTCGAGGACGCCGCCGTGATGGCGGCGCTGAACTCGCGGTCGTAGCCGTTCTCGGTCATCGCCTTCATCTCGACGACGCCAAGACCGGCGGCATCGGCCACCGCGGCCCCCGACATGCCCGAAAAGATCATGCTGGCGACCACGTTGACGTGCCCCAGGCCGCCCCGGATATGGCCGACCAGGGCGCGGGCGAAATCGAACACCCGCTGGGTGATGCCGCCGTAGTTCATCAAATTCCCGGCCAGGATGAAGAACGGGATGGCGAGCAACGTAAAGCCCGTCGTCGCCACGTACATGCGCTGGGCCATCAGCGGCAGGATGGCGATCTCGCCCGCCAGGGCGAAAACGCCCACCGCCGTCAGCCCCATCGCTGCGAAGATCGGCACGCCCAGCAGGACGAGTCCCACCAGGACGCTGAAGATCGCAAGCGTCAACATAGTCCGTTCTCCATCCCGGTTCCGGGTTATTGGTGGGCTGCGGCGCCTACTTGGTTTCCGCAACCATCTTCAGGAACGCATCGACATTGGCCTTGCCCGAGTACGCGGCGATGGAGTCATAGGCCGGCTGCATCTTGGCCTTGAAGGCGGCGAGATCGGGCTCGGTGACCTTCATGCCCTTTTCCTTGAGCAGGGCGATCATGCCCTTCTCGGCCTTGAGGTTCTCGTCACGGAACCACTGGCCGGCCTTCTGGGCTTCTTCCTTGACGATCTTCTGCTGGTCGGCGGTCAGCTTGGCCATGGCCTGCTTGCTGGCGACGGCCACCATCGAATTGTAGGAATGGTAGGTCAGCGCCAGGTGGGCCTGCGTCTCCCACAGCTTGAGCGAGCTGATGACGGAAAGGGGGTTCTCCTGGCCGTCGACCACGCCCTGCTTGAGGGCCATCGGCAGTTCGGGGAAGGCGATCTTCGTCACGATGCCACCGGCCGCTTCCATGGCCGCCTGCAGCTGGATTTCGCCGGGGGTGCGGATCTTCAGGCCCTTGACGTCGTCGGGCTTCATGATCGGGCGCTTGCTGTTGGTGAGGTTGCGGAAACCCCATTCCCAGTTGGCCAGATGCACCAGGCCGATCTGGTCGAAGCGGGGGGCCACCCATTTGGTGAAGGGGCCGTCCAGCACTTTCCAGGCGTGCTCATAGCCCTTGTAGACGAACGGCAGCATGACGACGCCGAACGGCTTGTCGCCGGCCGGACCGTACTTGTCGAGCATCGGCTGCGTGGGCAGCGTGATGTCGATGGCGCCCTTCATCTGCTGTTCGAGCACCTCGTTGCCGTCGCCCAGCTGGTTGGCCGGGAACAGCTTGATGGTGACCGCATTGTTGGTCCGCTTGGCCACCGCGGCGGCCATCATCTCGGCCGCCTTGCTGGCTGTATGGTCGATCGGGGCGTAGTGGGCGAGCTTGAGTTCGACCGCCGAAGCCGGGGTGGCCATCGCCGCCACCAGCGACGCGGTTCCCAGCAGGCCGAGCACTTTCTTCAACATGTCCTTGCCTCCTCGGTGTGGGCTTTTGGCGGAATGCCGCTCCGCTGGCCTGTCCGTTCATCCGGGAATGACCGGCCTTGCCAAGACCGCCGGCGGCATGGCCGGGAGATTCTTGGGGGTCGGTCTGTCGAACGTCGCGGATGGACGGACCTGGACGGGGCTCCTTCCCCGAAAGCCGCTTGTTTCATTATTGGAACTAAGTTCCGCAAAAAAGGATGCCCGAGACGAGGGGGCCTTGTCAAGGCGGCGATGATGGCAGTGTCGGCTCCACAAACGCCGAGGGCGGCTTTCGCCGCCCTCGGGTCGTATTCCGGCCTTGCCGGCCAACGGGCCGCCGGATCAGCCGAACAGGCCGCCGACCTGGCGGCCGGCGATGCGGTTCACCCCGTACAGGCTGAGCGCGCAGACGGCGATCAGCACCACGCCCAAGGCCGCCGCCTGGCTTTGCGAGCCGGCGATGTAGAAGGTGAAGATGCCGAACGGGATCATCTCCCAGCCGCCGAGGGTGAGGAAGATGATGGCCGAGGCCTCCTGGATCGACATCAGGAACGAGAACATGGCGCCGACCAGGATGCCCCTCCAGATCAGCGGCACGGTGATGTCCCAGAAGGTACGGACCTTGCCGGCGCCCACGTTCTGCGCCGCTTCCTCCATCGAGCGGTGGACCAGCAGCAGCGACGAATAGCTGCCGCGCACCGTGTAGGGGATGCGCCGCACCGCCAGCACGAGCGGCAGGATGATCCACATGCTGGTCAGCGGGATGCCGATAAACGGCAGCGGAAAGTTGAACGCCCGGATGTAGGCGATGCCGATGGCGGTGCCCGGAATGGCCAGGATCAGCGTCGTCAGCACGTCCATGGCGCCGCGGCCGGGTGCCGCCGTGCGACCCATGATCCACGCCATGGGCACGCCGACGAACACGCAGAACGCCACCGCGAGGCCGGAGTAGACGAAGGAGTTGATGATGAACTTGGGCGTCTCGATGGCCACCTGCTCGAAGTATTCGAGGGTGTATTCGACCGGCAGCGCCGTCAGCGCCCAGCCCCGGCCCACGGCGGCAAGCAGGACGCCGACCTGGGGGATGAAGGTGAGCAGGATGAGGACGACGAGGAAGGCCAGCACCACCCACTGCGTCACCGGCCGCAGGCGCTTGCGCTCGACCTGGGTGTAGGTAAGCGAACTGTAGTCCTTGATCGCCACGTACTGCCGGGCGACCAGCACGAAGATGATGGCCAGCAGGACCAGCAGCGCCGAGATGACGATCCCCATGCGGAAGATCCGGCGGTCGACGAACTGCATGATGTTGAGGTAGGCCTGGGGCGCCAGCAGGTCCTGCACGCCGACCACCAGCGGCGTCACGAAATCGGCGAACGTCCAGATGAAGACCAGCAGCGCGCCCGAGATGTAGCCGGGCGTGGTCAGCGGCAGGGTGATGTCGCGGAACCGGCGCCAGCCCTTGGCGCCCATGACCGAGGCCGCCTCCTCGAGCGACGGGTCGACCTTGGTCAGCGCGTCCAGTACGCTCAGCGTCACCAGCGGGAACAGGTGGATGGTCTGGACCAGCAGCACCCCGTGGATGCCGTACATGAAGTTGATGGGGTGGATGAGGCCGAACCAATCCATCAGCAGCACGTTCAGGGTTCCCGCGCGGCCGAGAATGAAGGTGAAGCCCAGCACGCCCACCAGCGGCGGCAGGATGAGCGGCAGCATGGTCAGGAACGAGAACAGGTTGCGCCCGGGGAAGTCGTAGCGCACCAGCAGGAAGGCGATGGCGATGCCGACGATGGAGGTCGTGATGACCGCCGCGACGCCCAGGATCATCGAGTTCACCAGCGAGCGCAGATAGAACCTGTCGGTGAAGAAATCGATGAAATTCTCGGCCGTGAGCTGGCCGGCCTCGTTGGTGAAGGCGTCGTAGAAGATGCGGCTCAGCGGATAGAGAACGAACAGGATGAGGAACGCCCAGATCAGCAGGAAGCCGAGCGTTCCGAGGTATGCGCCCCGCAGTTTCATCGTTCGGCTCCGATCACCACGGTGCTGGCGGCGGGGAAGCTGATCGTCACCGGGGCTCCCATCGGCAGCGGCTGGTGGTGCCACGGATCGCCGATGTCGACCTTGAAGAGGACGCCGGCGTCGAGCTGGACGTCGTAGCGCAGCGTGTTGCCGAGATAGGCGGCGAAGGTGATCTTGCCGTCGGCCATGTTGAGGTCCGGCGACGGCGCCGCGCTGATGCTGCCGTTCTCGGGCCGGATGCACACCACGCAGGAGGCGCCCGGCTGGAAACGCGCGTCGTAAAGCGCCTGCAGGGTGCCGAGCGCGGTCTTCACCAGGACCCGCTTGTTCGCCGGGTCGACCGTTTCGACGGTGCCGTCGATCAGGTTGTTGATGCCGATGAAATCGGCCACGAAATAGCTGGCCGGCCGCTCGTACAGCTCCTTGGGGTGGCCCACCTGGCAGACCTTGCCCTTGTTGAAGACGGCGATGTGGTCGGAAAGGGTCAGCGCCTCCTCCTGGTCGTGGGTCACGTAGATGGTCGTGATGCCGAGATCCTTTTGCAGCTTGCGGATCTCCTGGCGGACCTGCACCCGGATCTTGGCGTCGAGGTTGGACAGCGGCTCGTCCAGAAGCAGCATCTTCGGGTTGAGCACCAGCGCCCGGGCCAGCGCGACCCGTTGCTGCTGCCCGCCCGAAAGCTGGCCCGGATAGCGATCCCCCAGCCCGCCCAGCTCGACGTTGTCGAGCACGGTCGCGACCCGCTCGTTGATCTTCTCGCGGGGAATCTTCTGCAGCTTCAGCCCGTATCCGACGTTCTGGAACACGGTCATGTGCGGCCACAGCGCGTAGTTCTGGAACACCATGCCGATGCCGCGCTGGTCGGGCGGCAGGTGGTTGACGACCCGGTCGTCGAAGCGGATCTCGCCCTCGTCCGGCGTGTAGAAGCCGGCGATGAGACGCAGCGACGTCGTCTTGCCGCAGCCGGAAGGACCCAGGAGGGTGAACAGCTCACCCTCCTGGATGGTGAGGTTGACGTTGCTTACCGCCGCCATGTCGCCGAAGCGTTTGGTGACGTTCTTGATTTGTATTTGCACGGTGCCCGTCCGCTATCGAGAGTGAAGCTCAGTTTTTCTTCTTCAGGTCTTCCCACACGGACTCGATGTCCTGGCGGAACTGCGAGTTGACCTTCTCGTAGCGCGGCGTGGCGATGTTTTCGTCGTAGATGTTGGTGACGTCGACGTCGAAATACGACCGCAAGCCGCCGGTGAACGCGACCGCCTTCTCGGCGGTGGAGCCGGGCGCGCCCTCGACCTTGTACTTGGGCGTGATCGGGAACACGCCGCGCTCCATGGCGACGCGCTGTCCGGCCTCGCTCAGCAGCCATTCGACGAACGCCTTGGCCGCCTTGGGATGCGGGGCGCCGGCCAGGATCGCCATCGGCTCCGGCGTGATCCAGGCGGTCTTGGGGGCCACGAACTTGACGTCGAAGCCGGCCAGGACGTCCTCGAACGCCATATAGCTGGGCACCGCGAAACCGGCCGCGAACTCGCCCTTGGCCACCACCGACGGCACGTCGCGGCTGCGCGCCGTGAACATGCCGGTGTTGCCGGCCAGCTTCTTCAGGAACTCCCACCCCTTGGCGTCGCCGTCGCGCTGCAGGATGACTTCATAGGTGGCATGGCTGCTGGAAGAGCGGCTGGGCGCGCACTGCGCCACCTGGCCCTTCAGCTTGGGGTGCAGCAGGTCGTCCCAGTCCTTCGGCACCGGGGCGCCGATGCGGGCCAGGACCTTGGGATGATAGACCAGGCCATAGGGTTCCAGCACGGTGCCGGTCCAGAAGCCCTTGGGGTCCTTGAGCGGGATCGCCTTCGGCTTGCCGATGCTGGCCGGAATGGCGTCCATCACCTCTTTCGGCAGGTCGAGCTTGGCCAGCAGGTTCTGCTGGGACAGCTTGTCGAACAGCGCGCTTTCGCCGCCCCAGAAGATGTCGGCGGCGGGGCGGCCCTTCCATTCGACGATGCGCCCATAGGCGACCGGCGTGCCGGCGGCCAGCGCGCTGGCCTTGACCGTCACGTTCCACTTTTCCTTGGCGTATTTGGCGAAGGCCGCCAGCGCCGGATCGGTCAGCGTTTTGGCGACCGGCGTGATGAGGACAAGCTCGTCCTCGATTTGTTGGGCGGCCACGGGGCTGGCCGCCAGCAGGGCCGTCAGTGCGATCGGAAGAATCTTCGACGAACGGATCATCACTTCCTCCTTCGGAAAACGCCGATGCCTCACGCCACCGGCAGTCCCATTACGGGGGATTGGCGTCCCTCAACTCGACCACTCTCACGGATGCGGTGCGACCGCGCGTTCGGCCACCCGGTCGCCTGCCATCGTTGGGCCGGCGCGGGCGAACCATTCGATATTGATGGAAGCCGCCATTCTTGATTAGTCCCCCAGATGAAACCGATCTTATCGGCTTTTCGGAAACGAATCAACGCATGCGCGAAAACGAAAGCGCGTGTTGGGTTGCGAACGCGGGGGGGGATGGCGGTGGGTGTGGGGCGGGATAGGTAGCGGGATGGGTTATGGGCGGTAGCGGTTGGGCTTCGCTGGGTGGCGTGGGAGAGGGACTGCGCTTCGCGATGTCAGTCGCGCCATTCGAAGCAGCCAGCATCCTGGATGAATATGCGTAGGATGCGGTCAGAGTGTAAGATCAGTTCGCGGTCTCTCTGATTCTGCGGCGACTTCACTCCATGGAACATATTGCAGCGGACAAGGTAGATCGTCCAAAGCAGTTGTTCCCAAGACGGAGGATGATTGTTTTCCCAGTCCTGTGGCTGAAATTTGACACGATGGCGCACGCATTCAGCCAGAAGTTCGTCCATCGATAATTTCGAAAAGACATCATGGCCCAACTTTTTCCGCACGTCCCGGACATTCAATACGGGCCACATCGCCGCGAAAGAATGGACTCGATTCCTAAAGGACCCGGATTGGTACATCAACGCGTCGTAGGCTTTGATCAGACGTTCATTTGTTGCCAGGGCAGTGATCATCGCAGCGTCTGTGTTGGCTTGCGTTACTGACTCCATCCAACCGTTGAAAGCCATCCAGACGTTGACGAACGACATGAACGCAGATCGCTGACGATCAGCATTGCGCATGAGGTCTCGGACCAGATCGACTGTCTCTGGGTCTAGGGTCTGAAAATTACGGAAACTAATCAATTGTGCTCCTCGGGGTGCCGACGTCGTTATGGCCTTTTTTGCAGGAGATTGAGGTTCAACTCGCCGCATCCGCAACGAAGCGCCTCCTTCCTTCCACGATCGGGAGCGACGAAATACATTTCCTCGCAGGTCGCGCAGCCGAACGAGTCCGTGAGGGCTTTGAACGCCGTAACGACGGGCGCGAAATCCTCCTTCTTGAGGTCGGCCCAGGCGTTGAAATGAACGGCGGCATTGACCTGCCAGTTATCATAATTAGTTTGGATTTTAGCCTCGTCGAATGCCACTTCGAGCATCTCGATCTTTTCGATGACGTCCCTCTGATTCCACGAACTCGCGGCCACTTTGGCTTTCTTCAGAAGATCGCCGAGCGTACTGGTTGCATTCGGTAGGAGGTCGCTGAGCACAAATTGAGCATCGCCCCGGAACTCCACATTCGCCCGCAACCTATCGCATGCCTCCTTGGCAAAATGCTCCAGATAGTGGCGCAACAGGGCGGCAGCGGCTCGGACATCGCCCGCAGCAAGGTAAGCGTCGATTTCGCCCCAGACGTCTCGATCATCCCATTCCGTGGGGCCAAGATCGACGGTCCAAGTTCGGAAGTGAGCAAAGTTGCGACCCTTGATAAGTCCTTCGGACTTCATATGCCGCAGCCAAATCTCGTCATGCGTCGTGAAGACGAACTGGGTATCCGGGAAGTTCTCTTTTAGAAGGGTGCAGACTTGGCGCCGGTGGCCAGCGTCAACCGACATCAGTACATCGTCCAGCACCGCCAAGGTGAAGTTCTCCCCAAGCAGGTGGTTCATCAGGGCCAAGTAGAGGCAGAGGCCCATACCATCTTGGTGTCCCTCGCTGTGATAGGCCCCTGGTGGAAAGTGGCCACGACCGTAGAAATCGACGTCGAAACCGAGCTTGCCGATCGACGGCATTAGCTTTGCGGTGAAGCCGCTTTCGTCGTCCTCGTTGATCTTGCGGTAGTAGCTCGAAAAGGCCATTTCCACATCTTTGTAGATCTTCTCCAGGCTAGATGTCGTTACCTCGCCATAGGTGTTGAAGACTTTCGCGGCGCGCTCCGCCCGGACTTTACCGGCTGTCACCTTGAGCTTGGCCGTCCGATATTGTTCTAGCCGCTCCTGCGCTAGAATGAGGAACTCGCGTGCGGCGTCTTGCTTCGTCGGCTCTGGGATCGCGTCGATGGCGGCCGCCAGTGCATCACGGGCGGCGGCAAGATCAGGGACGCTGTTTGCCGTCGCCAGAACGGCACGCGTGTCATTGAGCGGGAGCAATTTCTGAAGCAGCTGATAACGTCCGAGCAGAACGGCTTTGAAGTCGCTAAGCGCTTTCGCATCAACGGGCGGTGAAAACTGAGGAGCGTAACCAATCATGGTGGCGAGTGCCGTCCCGGCCGCGTACAGCGTGTCGAGCAGCGGCTTGATCTCGGCTTCCAAAGCGGTTCGCTTTTTCGTGACAGCATCGAAATGGCCGAGCTTAGCGGCGAGATGGGCTTCGAACTCGCCTGGCTCGAATGGCGTATCGCAGACCGGACAATTGGTTCCATCATAGAGTTCGACAGCCGACTTGAGCAGGGTCTCCCTAGAAAGGCCATCTAGGCTGTCGGCGTCTTTTCCGAGCTCAGCAGCAGAGGCTTCCGCCGCTGCGCAGGCCTGCTTGAAGGATTCTGAACCAAGGATTTCCAGCGCCTCTTTCATCGTGGCAAGGTCGGCGACGGCCTGGACCTTGTGAACGCGGCCGGGTCTGGACGCAGTCGTCGTCGCCAGACCATCCTTGACCGAAGTGGTCGCGTCGAGGTCTGTCAGCGGCGGAAGGGCAAGGGTCTCTCGACGTGGGTTCACCGCAGCGAGAACAGCCTTCTTGCTCAATTGGGGTGCGTCGAGCGTCGTTAGTAGGTTCTTGATCGCGTCAGCTTCCGCGCGCTCAAAGACCGGCAGATCCCTGGCGCAGGCATTGGCGATCTTCTGTAGAACTGCGCGCAACCTCTCGATGTCGTCCAAGCGAAGCAGACTTTGCACCTCCTTTGCACGCTGCCCAGGTTCGGAGATGACGTAGCGGATCAGTTCGCGCCGAGAGAGGACGAACTCTGGGTGTAGTTTCACGTCATCGAAGACTGCGATGACGTCGGAATTGGCAGGCGTAATTTTCGGCGTTCCAGCTGCTTTCACGGTGCGATGAATCGTAGCCTTTCTGCCGCCGAGCGCCGGAATGATGACGTCGAGGGTGACGAAGGCCGCTTCTGGCTTGTTACGGCTGTCGACATGGGGACCATGAGCCTTCACCGAGAGCCCACCAGTGCCGGCACCCACGAGACGTGAGATATTACCCGTTAGCGCAAATTCGACTGCGTCTACGATGCCGCTCTTGCCAGTGCCGTTTGGCCCGCAGGCGGCGAAATTTTGGCCCTTAAGGTCGAGCTTAAGTTCGCGGATACCGCGAAATTCGTGGATGTGGATCTTTTCGATGCGGATCATGGAGCATCCGGGAACAAGGCTGTCCGGATAGCGGGTTCAGCGAATATACCGTCATCGAGAACCGTTTTACGAAGCTTCGGTGCAATATCAGTCAGCATCTCATCTTTGGCGAGCGTGTCGAAAAACTCACCAAGAATAGTTGCCGAAACTGACTTGACCTTGGGGTGCGGTAACTCCGAAGCCTCATGACCTGTCGATGTACTCATGGGCGCTTCCCTCATTCGTGATAGAATACCCCAAAATTTTATATTGCCATAGAGGGAGTGCAGTATCGAACCAATTAGGTATGTCCGGCGCTGCGGCCCTCGGGATGAAGGAGAAACACCGCTTGGAACTTAGAGGGTTCGCCTTCTAGTGGCGGACCGGGCACCTGGAGGTCCTTTCGGGTCATGAGCGGACAACCGCTCATTAGCCAGCTTGCTGCAACGCTCCATTGCCGCCCTTGACATTTTCCCTAAATAGGTATATATTCACTTACTGATTTTTCCCGCGCCGGCCCAGGTCGGGCGCGTCGGGCGGCGGCCCCTGGGGCCGCGCCGCCGGTTGAGCGCGCGCGGGCGGGCCCGGGGCGGGGGCCGTAAAAGCCCCATAAGTCCTTGGAAACAAAAAACAAAATGGCAAAATGACGAGAAATGACGAGGTTTTTTTCGGCGCTTCCCTGTTTTCCTTTGTCGGTTCAATGGGTTAGCCCCAATCCCCAAAACCGGAATCTCGTCATTTTTGGCCCCGCGCCGGGCGCCGGGGCCGGCCGGGGCGTCGCTCCTTCCCCCGGCTGCCCCGCCGCGCCCCGAAATGCTATAGTGGCGCCGGGAGACAATGGGGGGCGCCCGGCCGGGCCGCCTCCGCCGATGGGAGATCAGCGATGAGCGACGGCAAAGACGCCAAGCACGGCAAGAAGGGAAACGGCAACGGAAAGTTCCGCTCCGCCGCCTGGTACGGGCCGGCCGACATGGGCGGCTTCATCCACCGCAGCTGGATGCGCAACCAGGGCCTGCCCAGCCACGTCTTCGACGGGCGGCCGGTCATCGGCATCTGCAACACCAAATCCGAATTCAATCCCTGCAACGCCCACTTCGACCTCATCGCCGAGCACGTCAAGCGCGGCGTGTGGGAGGCCGGCGGCTTCCCGGTCGATTTCCCGGTGATGTCGCTGGGCGAAATCACCTTCCGCCCCACCGCCATGCTGTTTCGCAACCTGGCCGCCATGGAGGTCGAGGAGTCCATCCGCGGCCAGCCCATCGACGGGGTGATCCTGCTGGTCGGCTGCGACAAGACGACGCCGTCGCTGATGATGGGGGCGGCCAGCTGCGACCTGCCGGCGCTGGCCATCTCGGGCGGGCCGATGCTGAACGGCCGCTACAAAGGGGAACGCATCGGTTCCGGCACCCACGTCTGGAAGTTCAGCGAGGCGGTCAAGGCCGGCAAGATGACGGTCGAGGAGTTCATGAACGCCGAGGCGGCGATGAGCCGCTCTCCCGGCCACTGCATGACCATGGGCACCGCCTCCACCATGGCCAGCATGGTCGAGGCCTTAGGGATGGGTATGCCGGAAAACGCCGCCATCCCGGCCGCCGATTCGCGGCGCGGCACGCTGGCCCACATGGCCGGCCGGCGCATCGTCGAGATGGTCCACGAGGACCTTCGCATGTCGAAGATCCTGACGCGTGCGGCCTTCGAGAACGCGATCCGGCTGAACGGCGCCATCGGCGGCTCGACCAACGCGGTCATCCACCTGATCGCGCTGGCCGGGCGCGTCGGCGTGCCGCTTTCGCTCGACGACTGGGACCGGATCGGCGCCGAGGTGCCGACGCTGGTCAACCTGATGCCCTCGGGCGAATACCTGATGGAGGACTTCTATTACGCCGGCGGCCTGCCCGCCGTCATCCGGATCCTGGGCGAGAAGGGGATGCTGCACAAGGACGCGCTGACGGTGAACGGCAAGTCCATCTGGGAGAACAGCAAGGACGCCGCCGTCTACGACGATAAGGTGATCCGCCCGTGGGATCAGCCGCTGACGGCCAAGGGCGGCATCGCCGTGCTGCGCGGCAACCTGGCCCCCGACGGCGCCGTGCTCAAGCCCTCGGCCGCCTCGCCCGCCCTGATGACCCATCGCGGGCGGGCGGTGGTGTTCGAGACCATCGAGCACTATTACGAGCGCATCAACGACGCCTCGCTCGACATCGACGAGACCTGCGTCATGGTCTTGAAGAACTGCGGGCCCAAGGGCTATCCCGGCATGGCCGAGGTCGGCAACATGGGGCTGCCCGAGAAGCTTCTGAAGAAGGGCGTCACCGACATGGTGCGCATCTCCGACGCCCGCATGAGCGGCACCGCCTATGGCACCGTCGTGCTGCACGTCTCGCCCGAGGCGGCGGCCGGCGGGCCGCTGGCCCTGGTTCGCGACGGCGACATGATCGAACTCGACGTGCCCGCCCGGCGGCTGCATCTCGACGTCGCCGAGGCCGAGCTCGCCAGGCGGCGGGCGGCCTGGACGCCGCCGCCGCCGCCCATGGCCGGGGGCTACCAGAAGCTCTATTACGATCACGTGCTGCAGGCCGACCGTGGGGCCGACCTCGACTTCCTGGTCGGCGCCCGCGGCGCCGCCGTGCCCCGCGAGTCGCACTAGAGCATTTTGCATTCAGGCGGGATCATTCTTCATCGTCACCCCCGCGAATGCGGGGGTCCAGGGCGAGTGACGGAGCGGTTGCCCTGGATTCCCGCATTCGCGGGAATGACGACCAACAAAAGGGTGATTCCATGCGGCCGCAAAATGCTCTAGGGGCACATAAAAAAGCCCCGGGGCCTTGCGGTCCCGGGGCTTTCGATGGACGAACCGCCCGACAGGTCAGCCCACGTACTGGGGCATGATCAGGCGGGGCAGCCACAGGATGATCTGCGGGAAGAGGACGACCAGCAGCAGCACGCCCATCATGGGCGCCAGGATGATGCCGACGTCCTTCATCACCTTCAGCAGTTTTATCTCGCCGATGGCGCAGGATATAAGCAGGCACAAGCCGTAGGGCGGCGTCACCAGGCCGAAGGCCAGCGAAACGACGCCGATGATGGCGAAGTGGATGGGGTTCAAGCCGGCGAATTCGGCCAGCGGCCACAGCACGGTACCCAGGATGATGATGGCCGGGATGGCGTCGATGAACATGCCGATGATCAGGAACGCCGCCATGACGATCAGGCCGGTGCTCATGGGGCCGACCCCGAAGGGCTTGAGATACTCGACCAGCGCCACCGGGATCTTGTAGTAGGCCAGCAGCCAGCCGAAGGCCGAGGCGGTGCCGACGCAGAACAGCGAGATCGCCGCGAAGCGCGCCGAATCGTAGAATACCTGCGGGATGTCGGGGAGCTTGAGCGAACGGTAGCCGATGACCCCGAGCAGCAGGGAATAGATGACGGCGATGGCCGAGGCCTCGGTCGGGGTGAAGAAGCCGCCGACGATGCCCCCGACGATGATCAGGGGCGTCATCATCGGCGGGATGGCCCGGACGATGGCGATGGCCGCCTCGCGCAGCGTCGAGCGCCGATAGATCGGATAGTTGTAGATCTTGGCGTAGATGTAGACCGTGACCATCATCGACAGGCCGAGCAGGAAGCCCGGGATGACGCCGGCCAGGAACAGGCCGCCGATGGAGACCGTCATCAGGCCGCCCCACACCACCATCAGGATGCTGGGCGGGATGATGACGCCCATCACCGACGAGCACGCCGTGATGGCCACCGTGAACGAGGTCGAAAAGCCCTGCTTCTTCATCTGCGGGATGAGCAGCGAGCCGATGCCGGCGGCGTCCGCCGTGGAGGAGCCCGAGATGCCGGCGAACAGCATGCTGACCATTATGTTGATGTGGCCCAATCCGCCCGGCAGGTGGCCGACCAGGGCGCGCGACAGCTGGATCAGGCGGTCGGTGATGCCGGCGGCGTTCATCAGGTTGGCGGCCAACAGGAAGAAGGGCACGGCCAGCAGGACGAACGAGTTGTAGGATTTGTACATCTCGTTCATCAAAAGGAAGGGCGTCAGCCGGTCTTCCAGAAGGAACACCGGAATGCAGGCCAGGCCTAGAGAGAAAGCCACGGGTACCCGCAAGAACACCAGGCCGAGGAACACCGGGAAAAGGATCGAGGAAACTTCCCACGCCGACATCAGGCTGCACTCCGAAACAGTTTCACGTTGTCGACCGTCTTCTCGGCCAGGAACAGGATGTAGCTGGCACCAGCCAAGGGCCAGGCGATGTAGATATACACCATCGGCATGTCGGCCATTTCGGACGTCTGTTGCAGACTGGATGCGACGAAGTGCTCGCCCCACAAAACGAAGACGACCGCTGCGATGAAGATGCAGATATCGACGAACAGGTTACGCACCGCTTCTGTGCGCTTGCTGACGGTGGGCGGCAGCAGGTCCACCGTGAAGTGGCTGCCGTCGCGCACCGCGATCATCGATCCGACGAGGATGATCCAGATGAAGCAGAAACGCGCCATCTCCTCGGTCCAGATGTACCGCGGGATGAACCCGATGTAGCTCGAGAAGATTTGCAGCGTTACCGGCACCATGAGCAGGAACATCAGTATCGTCAGGGCGAGTTTCAGGAAGCGGTAGTAGTAGTCTATGGCGCGTCTCATTTGCGGATTCCCACGCGAACTACGGCAAGCGATGTCATGAGGTGAACCGGCGAAGGGGCCGACGGTGATCATGACCGCCGGCCCCTCCGTCGAAAGGATTGTTGATCCCGTCCGTCAGGTTACTTGACGGCCTGGATCGCCTTGAAGAGGTCGGCCGCCCCGACGTCGGCGAAGAACTTCTCGACCATCGGCGCGGTGGCCGCCACCAGCTTGTCACGCTCGGTGAAGGGAACCATCTTCAGCTTCCCTTCCTTCTGCGACTGGGCCATCAACTTCGAGTCCTCGCTGGACTCGAGGATGCGGCCGTAGGTGCCGGCGTCCTTGCCCGCCTGGATGATGGCGTCCTGGAGGGCCTTCGGCAGCTTCTTGAAGGTCTTGTTGGCGAACCCGAGGGGCCGGATGGTGATGGCGTGCTGGGTCATCGCGATGTGCGGCCCGACTTCGTAAAACTTCATCTGCAGCAGGCCGGCGGCCTCGTTCTCGGCAGCGGCGATGCGGCCCGTCTGGATCGCGTTGTAGACTTCGGCGTAGGCGATCACGGTCGGGGCCATGCCGGCGGCCGCAAACGTCGAGCTCCAGATCGGCGCGCCCTGGACACGAACCGGCAGATTCTTGATCTCGGCCATGTTGGTGACCGGCTTGTTGACGATCAGGTTGCGGATGCCGCCGCCGCCGTAGCCGAGGATGATGACGTCGGCCCGCTTCAGGATGTCGTCGTCGATCGGCTTCAGCACGTCGCTCGACAGCACCTTGGCCCAATGCCCCATGTCCCTGAACAGGAACGGCGGGTCCATCAGGGTCGCCCACTTCGAATAGGTCGACATGTGCGCCGGCGAGACGACGGCATAGTCGACCGAGACGCCCTGGCTCATGTAGTTGAAGAAGTCCTTCTCGAGGCCCAGTTCGCTGTTCAGGTGCATGACGAACTCGAGGGACTTGCCGCTCGTATTGTAAAGTGCGGTCAGTTCCTCGAACTTGCGCATCAGGCGCGTGAACGCATGGGTCTCGTCGAACTGGCTCGCCCCATGGAACGTGAAATCCGCGGCCTGAGTAGCCGGGACAGACATGAAACCCGCAATGACTCCAACGCAGGTCATCCGGCCAATTTTCTTTAGCATGAGTTCTCCCTCCACGCTTTTTGACGTTTGCAGTGAAAAACACTCCCTGTCCATCCATCCACGAAGGGGGGCGGGACAGTTTTGATCTTGTTCACCAAAGTACGATATCATCGTCTGACGGCTCCCGTAAACGGAGAAACCTCTGGTTTCCAGGGGCGGAACAAGACCCATGTTTCCGCACTAGCGGATTGAATTTCATTTATTTTTTCTCCCGTCAGGAGCGAGTTCCACCGAACTTCCACACTGGTGGGCAACAAAATTGTTGCCAATTTTGCCGTCATTCCCGAAAACAGCGCGTGGCGAGGGCACCGCAACGGATGCCCCGCAAGGAAATGCCGAAAAGGCGGAAGGAGAGAAGAGAATGGAGATGCCGTTCGGGCTGACGGGCAAGGTGGCCCTGGTGACCGGGGGATCGCGCGGGATCGGCTGGGCGATCAGCCACGCCTTGGCGGCGGCCGGCGCCCACGTCGTGATCAACGGTCGCGACCCCAAGGCGCTGGAGGCGCGTGTCGCCGAGTTGGCGGCCGAAGGCCTGGCGGGATCGGCGGCGGCCTTCGACGTCGGCGACGAGGCGGGCATCGTGCGCGCCGTCGAGCAAACCGTCGAGCGCCACGGCCACCTCGACATTGCCGTCGCCAACGCCGGCATCAACCATCGCGTCCCCCTGACCGAATTCGCGACCGCCGATTTCCAGCGCGTTCTCGATGTCAACCTCAATTCCTACTTCATCCTGGCGCGCGAAGCGGCGCGCCCGATGATCCGCCAACGCAGCGGCCGCATCATCGCCGTCGCCTCGATGATGGGACAAATCGCCCGGCCCGGCATCGCCGCCTATGTCGCCTCCAAGGGCGGCGCCGCCGCCCTCACCAAGGCGCTGGCCGTCGAACTGGGCGAGCACGGGATCACCTGCAACGCCATCTGCCCGGGGTTCACGCGCACCGACATGACCCAGATCATGCAGGACAATTCGGAAATCACCACCTGGGTGGAGTCGCGGACTCCGCTCCGGCGCTGGGCGGACCCCCGCGAGGTGGCATCGGTGGCCGTTTTCCTGGCCTCCGAGGGGGCTTCCTACATCACCGGCCATTCGCTCAATGTGGATGGCGGTTTCGCGATCAACGCCTAAGTCGGGAAGATGAGAGGCAGGCAAAGACCATGAAGAAGGTGCGGTGGGGGATCGTCGGCTGCGGCGACGTGACCGAGATCAAGAGCGGCCCCGGCTTCCAGAAGGCCAGGGATAGCGAGCTGACCATGGTCATGCGGCGCAACGGCGATCTGGCCCGCGACTACGCAAGGCGCCACGGCGTCGCCCGGTGGACCGACGACGCGGCCGAACTGATCGGCCATCCCGAGGTGGACGCCGTCTACATCGCGACACCGCCCAATGCCCATTCCGACTATGCATTGATGTGTGCGGCGGCCGGCAAGCCGGCCCTGGTCGAGAAGCCGATCGCTACGCACTACGAGGAAGGGGCGGTGATCGTCGAGGCTTTCCGGGCCGCCGGCGTTCCCCTTTTCGTCGCCTATTACCGGCGGGCCATGCCGCATTTCCTCAAAGTGAAGCAGGTGCTCGACGAGGGCACCATCGGCGCCCCCCGCACCGTGCACATCAGCCACTTCGAGCGTCCCGCCCAGCCCGGCCCCGGCGGCGCGCTCAACTGGCGGGTCGATCCGACGGTGGGCGGCGGCGGCATTTTCGTCGACATCGGCTGTCACGCCCTCGACTTCCTGGACTATCTGTTCGGGCCCGTCGCCGAGGTGGCCGGCTTCGCGGCCAACCGGGCCGGCCTCTACGCGGCCGAGGATCTGGTCAGCGCCGCCTTCACCTTCGAGAACGGCGTGCTGGGCAGCGGCGAATGGTGCTTCACGGCGCATCGCGCCTTCGAGCAGACCCGCATCGTCGGCACCGAGGGCGAGGTCGCGTTCTCGTTCTACGCGCCCCATCCGATCGTCGTCACCACCGCCGGCGGGGTCCAGGAGTTCGCCATCGGCTTTCCGCCGCACGTCCATCAGCCGCTCATCCAGACGGCGGTCGACCACCTGCTGGGGCGCGGCCAGTGCCCCAGCACCGGGGAAACCGGCATCCGCGCCACCCGCGTCATCGACATCGTGTTGCGGGCTTACGGCGAGAGGATTAAGTAAGGACCGACGCTCCTTCGCTCTGGCGCCGCCGGCAGCCGCCGCCTCTCCCATCTTCGGTGGAAGCGGAAGGCCGGGGTGGCGCGCAACCGGACTTAAACGTCGGTATGGGACATCTGCTTACCCGCTCGTCGATCATCCTCGGCGTGTTCTCGAACCGCGCCTTTGCCGTGTTCACGGCCGGCAACTCGGTTTCCCTGATCGGCCTGTGGGTGCAGCGGCTGGCGGTGGGCTGGCTGGCCTGGGACCTGACCCAGTCGGGGTTCTGGCTGGGCGCCGTGGCCTTCGCCGATCTGTTTCCGGTCGTCCTGGTCGGCCCCTTCGCCGGCGTTTTCGCCGACCGCCTCAACCAGCAACGCATCATCATCGTCTGCCGGGTACTGACCGCCATGCAGGCGGTGGCCCTGGCCGTCCTCGTGTTTGCCGGGGTGGCGACCATCGAGATGGTGTTCGCGCTCACGCTGTTCGGCGGCACCGTCACCGGCATCCAGCAGCCGGCCCGCCTGGCCATCGTGTCCAGCCTGGTCAGGCCCGAGCATCTGGGCTCGGCGGTCGCCATCAACTCCGTCGTCTTCAACCTCGCGCGCTTCGTCGGGCCGGCCATCGCCGGCGTGCTGATCACCTCGGCCGGCACCTTCGTCACCTTCGCGCTGGCCGCCGTCGGCCACGTCATCTCCGCCGCCACCTTCTGGCGGGTCCGCCTGGCGGCCCAGGAACCGGCGCCGCGGCACGGCATGATGGCCGACCTCGCCGAGGGCGCACGCTATGCCTTCAGCCACGCCGCCATCGGCCCGATGCTGATGCTGGCCGTCATCGGGGCGCTGTTTGCGAGGCCGGTCTTCGAACTGCTGCCGGGATTCGCCGACGCCGTTTTCGGGCGCGGGGCGGGCGGCCTGGCGATCCTGACCTCGGCGGTCGGCATCGGTGCCATCGTCGCCGGCCTGTGGCTGGCCCAGCGGGGCGGGGTCAAGGGACTGACCGCCATTACGCTCGGCAGTTTCGCCGTCACCGGGCTGTTCAGCGCCGCCTTCGCCCTGACCGGATGGTTCTGGCTCGGCGCCCTGCTGATGGCGGCCGCGGGCGGTGCCATGGTCGTCAACGGCACCGGCACCCAGACGCTCATCCAGACGGCGGTGGCCCGCCACATGCGCGGGCGCGTCCTCGGCATTTGGGGCATCACCTTCCGGGGCGGCCCGGCGATCGGCGCCTTCGTCATGGGGTGGCTGGCGGAATATTGGGGATTTGGACCGCCGGTGGCGCTGGGTGGCGTGCTCTGCCTGGTGGCGGCGGTGGTGATGTATCCTCGCCGGGCCCGCCTGGCCCAGGTGCTGGAGGGGGACTCCGCCGTCGCCCGCGGCGTCGCCGAATAAGCGCGCCACCCGCCGTCGGCGTCAGACGGCCGCCGTTGCCTCTGTCCTGACCGGCGGCAGCTTCAGCCGGAATTCGGTGCCGTCCCGGCTGCGGTTGCCCCCCGAAAGCCGTTCGCCGTGGCTCTCGGCCGGGCTGTCGGCGCCAGTCCGGCGTCGTGGCACGGGGGGCGCGGATATGCTAGGATTCCCGGGCGATCCGCACTGTCCACTGGTTCCGGCCGAGGGAGCGCCCGAGCGTTCCGGGAGGGTGACCATGCCGATATCCTTGCGACGCGGCCCCGGTGTCTGGCTTGTCGCTGCCGTCCTGCTCCTCTCCCTGCTTCTGGTCATCGGGCTGCTTGGCTGGACCGTCGAGTGGCTGTGGATGCGCGAGCGCGGCTATGTCGAGGTCTTCTGGCGCATCCGGCTGACCCAGGTCGGCCTGTTCCTCGCCGCCCTGCTGCCGGTGTTCCTGTATTTCTGGGCCAACGCCCGGGCGGTGCGCCGCGCCGTCGCTGGGGGCCAGGCCGCAGGGGGCGGGCCGTGGACGCCCAGGATGGCCGCCGGCCAGATGCCGGATTGGGTGGCGGGGACGGCCGCCGTCGTGGTCCCGTTTCTGGGCGCCGTGGTGGTGGCCATGATCGTCGCTGGAACGTGGGACGACTTCCTGCGCCTGCGCTTCGCCCAGCCCTTCGGCCGCAGCGAGCCGGTGCTGGGGCGCGAGGCCGGGTTCTATGTCTTCACCCTGCCGTTTCTCGAAGACTGTCAGAGCATCCTGGTCGGGGTGAGCGTCATCGGGCTTGGCGTCCATCTTCTCGCCTATCACCAATACGATTTTCTGCGGGCATGGAAGACGCTGGACGAAAGGGTGCGGCGGCGGCTCTTGCGCAACCTTGCCGCCAACGCGGCGCCGTTCTTCCTGGCCTGGGGCGGCGGCTACTATCTCGACCGCTTCCACCTGCTCCATGAATCCGGCGGCACCGTGTTCGGCCCCGGCTATACCGACGTCACCGTCGTGCTGCCGGTCCTGGCCGTCATGGCGGGGGCGTCGGTCGCCCTCGTCGCCGTCATCCTGGCGGGGGCGGCGAGGAACCGGATGCAATGGCCGCTGCTGGGCATCGGCAGCTACGCACTGATCGCCGCGGTCGTCCTTCTGGCGCTGCCGGCCCTGTTCCAGCAGTTCGTCGTCAAGCCCAACGAGCTGGAGATGGAGTCGCCCTACCTGCGCCACAACATCGCCTTCACCCGCCTGGGGTTCGGCCTGGAGAGGGTGGAGGAGCGATCCTATCCGGCGGTGACCGAGCTGACCTATGACGAAGCCCTGGCCAATACCGATACGCTCGACAACATCCGCCTGTGGGATTGGCGGCCCTTGCATCAGACCTACCGGCAGATGCAGGAGATCCGCCTCTACTACGAATTCTACAACATCGACGTCGATCGCTATGCGATCGACGGCCGGCTGCGCCAGGTGCTGCTGGCGGCGCGCGAGTTGGGCGACCGGCTGCCCGGCCAGTCCAACACCTGGGTCAACCGCATCCTCCAGTACACCCACGGCTATGGCCTGGCGATGAGCCTGGCGGCGCACGAGGATGCCGCTGGCGAGGGGCTGCCCAAGCTGGTGGTCAAGGACCTGCCGCCGGCGGCCTCGGGGGGGCTCAGGGTCGACCGCCCGGCCATCTATTTCGGCGAGGCGATGGGCGGCTATCGCGTGGTCAACACCGGGATCGAGGAATTCGACTATCCGCGTGGCGACGACAACGTCTATGCCCGCTACCAAGGAACGGGTGGCGTGCCGCTGTCGTCATGGTGGCGGCGCCTGCTGTTCGCCTGGAACCGTTTCGACGTCAACATCCTGATCTCGTCCTACGTGACGCCGGAAAGCCGCATCCTGCTGTGGCGGCGGGTGGCCGAACGGGTGGCCAAGATCGCCCCCTTCCTGGCGCTCGATGCCGATCCCTACCTGGTGCTCAGCGACGGCAGGCTCTACTGGATCCAGGACGCCTATACGATGTCCCGCACCTTTCCCTATTCGGATTCCCGGGATACCGGCGTCAACTACATCCGCAATTCGGTGAAGGTGGTGATCGACGCCTACGAGGGCAGCGTCGATTTTTACGTCGCCGACGAGGCCGATCCGATCCTTCGCGCCTATCGGGCGGCGTTCCCCGGCCTTTTCAAGCCGCTTTCGGCCATCACGCCCGACCTCAAGGCCCACCTGCGCTATCCGCAGGACCTGTTCTCGATGCAGGTGCGCAAGTACAGGCGCTACCACATGCAGAACCCGCAGGTCTTCTACAACAACGAGGACCTGTGGGCGCTGGCCAACGAGAAATACGGCGGCAAGCTGGGGCCGATGCTGCCCTATTACATCCTGATGCGCCTGCCCGGCGAAGCCCAGCTGCAGTTCCTGCTGATGATCCCGCTGACCCCGTACGACAAGGACAACATGATCGCCTGGATGGCGGCGCGCGCCGATTTTCCCGGCTATGGCGACCTCGTCGTCTACAAGTTTCCCAAGGAGCGGCTGATCTATGGCCCGTTGCAGATCGAGGCGCTGATCGACCAGGACACCGTGATCGCCCGGCAGCGCAGCCTGTGGGACCAGCGCGGCTCGCGGGTGATTCGCGGCAACATCATGGTGATCCCGGTCAATCACGCCGTCCTTTACGTCGAGCCGGTCTACCTGATCGCCGAAACCAGCGACGTGCCGCAGCTCAAGCGGGTCATCGTCGCCTATAACGGCCGTGTCGCCATGGAACCGAGCCTCGACGAGGCGCTGGCCGCCGTCTTCGGCGCCAAGCGTTCGGACAGGGCGGCCGAGAGGGCGGACACCGGCGAGCCGGAGGAGATGGACCCGGCGTCCCCCGGCGGCGACGCGTTGGAGCGCGCCCGCGACGCCGTGGGGCGGGCCGACGCCGCGATGAAGCGCGGCGACTGGCGCGCTTTCGGCGCCGCCATGGACGAGGTCAGGCGGGCGTTGGGCGGGGAATAGGCGTCGCTTCCGTCACATCCGTCCCGACGGCCCGCGGGCGATGAACTGGCCGCCGCCCTCGCGGCCGTGCCAGGTTTCGCCCTCGACGATCATCGCCCCGCGCAGGAACACCTTCTTGATGCGCCCGGTCGCCGCGAAGCCCTCGAACAGCGTGTAGTCCATGCGGCCGTGGCCGTCGGCGGCGCGGATCGTCCAGCGCTCCTCGGGGTCGAGCAGCACGAGGTCGGCGTCCGAGCCGACGGCGATGGTGCCCTTCTTCGGGTAGAGGCCGAACAGCTTGGCCGGCGCGGTGGCGGTGAGATCGACGAAGCGGCTGGGCGAGATGCGGCCGGCGGCGACGCCGCCGCTGTAGAGGACGTGCAGGCGCTCCTCGATCCCTGGGGCGCCGTTGGGCACCTTGTGAAAGGCCTCGCCGCCCGCCCGCTTGGAGTGTTTCGCCCCATAGGGTTCGGCGGCGAAGGTGTAGGGGCAGTGGTCGGTGGACACCGCCGACAGATCACCGGCCGCGATGCCCCGCCACAGCGCCTCGACGTGCTCGGCGGCGCGCAAGGGCGGGCTCATGATGACCTTGGCGCCCTCGAAACCGGGCCGGTCGTATTCGGCGTCGGTGAGGAAAAGATAGTGCGTGCAGGTCTCGGCATGGACGGCTAATCCCCGCCGCCGGGCCCCGGCGACCGCCTCCAGGGATTGGCGGGCCGACAGGTGGACGATGTAAAGCGGCGTGCCGGTCACCTCGGCCAGGGCGATCACCCGCTGGGTCGCCTCGCCCTCGGCCACCGGCGGGCGGGTCAGCATGTGGTGGCGGGGCGCCAGGTTGCCGGCGGCGACGGCCTCTGCGACCAGCATCTGGATGATGTGGCCGTTCTCGCAATGGACGCTGATCTGCCCGCCGTGGCGGCCGGCCGCGCGCATCGCCTGCAACAGCGTGCCGTCGTCGACCATCAGGGCGCCGGGATAGGCGGTGAACAGCTTGAAGCTGGTGACGCCTTCTTCGGTCATCAGCCGTTCCATCTCGGCGGCGGTGGAGGGGCCGAAATCGACGATGATCATGTGGGCGCCGACGTCGATGGGCGTGCACGCGGCCCGCTTGCGCCACGCCTCGAGGCTGGCTGGCAGGCTGCCGCCGCGGATCTGGTTGCAGAAGTCGACGACCGTCGTGGTGCCGCCGAAGGCGGCCGCCTTGCCGCCGGAAGCGAAGGTGTCGACCGTATGGGATGTGGCCGACTCGGAGTCGAGATGGGTGTGGACGTCGACGCCGCCGGGCAGGACCAGGAGACCGCTCGCGTCATGGGTTTCCAGACCGTTTTCGGCGGCCAGGTTATGGCCGATGGCGGCGATGCGGCCGTCCTCGATAAGGATGTCGGCCATATAATCGTCGGCGGCGGTGACGATCCGTCCGTTCTTGATCAGCGTCCTCATTCGTCTTCTCCAATGCAGCCGGGTCACTCGCCCTCGCGGCCCAGCAGGGCGCGCACGACGATGCCCCATAGAAAATAGCCCCCCAGTCCGAGGCCGGCGAAAATGGGCAGGCCCATCCAGCGTCCCCAGGGGGTGCCTTCGAGATCGAAGGCCGCCCACAGCCAGATCGGGCCCAGGATCAAGGCGGCGACCGCCAGCAGGCCCAAAAAGAAGCGCGTGCGCATGGTCCCCCGTTTCCCTTCCGACAACATAGGGGGTTTGCCGGCTGGCGGGGAGTCCCGTCGCAACCGCCTTGATCAATGTATACTTGTATGGTAGTGTGCCACCGGCATGGACGAACCATGCGACAGCGGGTTAGCGGCGGCGCGCGTCCGCCTGGCCCGACCGGGTTGGATCACATCGGCAACGGAAGAGGGGGCGGGCAAACGGCCGCATTTCCTCTGTCCGGGGCCCCGAAAAGACGAGGAGGCTTCATGAAGACCTTTACCAAGGCGGTTGCACTGGCAACCGTTTCCACGCTGCTTTCCGCCGGCGGCGTCTTCGCCGCCAGCTTCACGCTTGGCGTCAATACCGCGCTCACCACCGACGACCCCACCTACAAAGGCCTGGAATCCTTCCAGCAGGGCGTCGCCAAGGCGACCAACGGCGATGTCGAAATTCGCCTGTTCCCCGGCTCGCAGCTGGGCAAGGACGAGGACGTGCTGGAGCAGGCCCGGGCCGGCGCCAACGTGGCGGTCATCGTCGACGGCGGCCGTCTGGCCGTGTTCACCAAGGAACTTGGCATTCTCGCCGCCCCCTATGTCGTCGATACCTACGAGGAAGCCCGCAAGGTGGTGACCTCGCCGATGTTCGAAGGATGGGTGGAGAAGCTCCGCAAGGCGTCGGGGCATCAGATCCTGTCGTTCAACTGGTATCAGGGCTCGCGCCACCTGATGACCAACAAGCCGATCAAGGTTCCGGCCGACCTGGCCGGCATCCGCATGCGCACGCCGGGCGCCCCGGTATGGATGGAGACCATCCGCGCCATTGGCGCCACGCCGACCCCGATGGGCTGGACCGAAGTGTATTCGGCCCTCCAGCAGAAGGTCATCGACGGGGCCGAGGCCCAGCTTCCGGCCATTTACGGCTCGCGGCTCTACGAAGTGGCGAAGAACATCAGCGAAACCTCCCACTTCTTCCTCATCACCGGCCTGGTGGCCGGCGCCAAGTGGTTCGATTCGCTGCCCGAGAAGTACCGCACGGCGATCCGCGAGGAAGCGCTGAAGGCGGGGGACAAGGCGTCCTACGGGACCATCGACTCCCTGGCCGATTATAAGAAGAAGATGCAAGCGGCCGGCGTCACCTTCCTGCAACCCGACCTCAAGCCCTTCAAGGACGCCTCCAGGGTCGTCTATGACAAGCTCGAGCTGAACGACCTGAAGAAGCAGGTCGACGGCGTTCTCGGACGCTAACGTCGCGGGGTGTGTGGGCTCGGCGGTTCGACCTCCCCGTCGGGCCTGCCCCCCCAAAGACTCGAACTTCCTTAAATACGTCGGCGTCCGGAGACTGGCATGGTGGAGATTTACCGCAAGGCCGAGGAGGCGATTTCGCGCGTCCTCCTGGGGGTCTGCGTGGTTTTGGTTGTGGTGGCCTCGCTGGGCCGCTGGTACGGGCATCCGATCATCTGGTCGGTGGACATGGCGCAGCTTCTGTTTGTGTGGATCTGCGTTCTGGGGGCCAACCAGACGATGCGCCGGGACCAGCACGTGGGGGTCGATCTGCTGCTGATCCACATGCCGGCGCGGTTCCGCCGCTGGGTGATGCTGGCCCATTTCCTGCTGATCGAGGCCTTCCTGGCCGCCATGGTGTGGTTCGGCTATGACCTGACGCGGCTCAACGTCGAGCGGCAGTTCAGCGACACGCCGATCAGCTACGCCTGGGTGACCGCCGCCGTGCCGGTCGGCTCGGCCCTGCTGTTCTGCTCCGTCCTGGGGCGGATGATCGCGATGCTCGCCGAGGATCGGATGGAACGCGCCAAGGGGGCCCGGTCATGACGATGATCGTCGGCCTGTTCCTGTTCTTCCTGCTGACCGGCATGCCGGCGGCGTTCGCCATCGGCCTGCCCAGCCTGCTGTTCTTCATCCAGTCGGACTTCGTGCCGATCTCGGTGGCGGTGCAGCGCATTGCCGGGGCGACGCAGTCGTTCCCGCTGCTGGCGGTGCCGTTCTTCGTGCTGGCCGGCAACCTGATGAACGTCACCGGCATCACGCCGCGCCTGATCAAGTTCTCGACGCTGTGCACCGGCTGGATCGCCGGCGGCCTGGCCCACGTCTGCATTCTCTTGAGCGCCATCATGGGCGGCGTCTCGGGCGCCGCGGTGGCCGACGCCGCCATGGAGGCGCGCATCCTCGGGCCGACCATGATCGAGCGCGGCTTTTCGAAAGGCTATACGGCCGGCGTCATCGCGCTGGGCTCGCTGATCACGGCGACCATCCCGCCCAGCATCGGGCTCATCCTTTACGGCTACGTGGGGAACGTCTCGATCGGCCGGCTGTTCATCGCCGGCATCGTCCCCGGCCTGATGATGACGGTCTTTCTGATGATCACCGCCTGGCTGATCGCCAAGAAGCGCGGCTATCAGCCGGAGCTCAAGGAGATCCCCAAGGGGCGCGAGGTCCTGAAGGGCCTCAACGACGCCAAATGGGCGATCCTGTTTCCGGTGTTCCTGATCGTCGGCATCCGCTTCGGCATCTTCACGCCTTCGGAAGCCGGGGCGTTCTGCGTGCTCTATGCCCTGGTCATCGGCATCTTCGTCTATCGCGAGATGACCTGGCAGGCGATCTGGAAGGTCTTGGAACAGAGCGTCGGCGACATCGGCATGATCATGCTCATCATCATGCTGTCCTCGATGCTGGGCTACGCCATCATCTTCGACCAGGTGCCGCAGAAGATGTCGTCCTTCATGGTCGGCCTTTCCGACAACCCCACCGTCATCCTGTTCATGATCCTGGGCTTCCTGGTGGTCTCCGGCATGTTCGTCGAAAGCACCGTGCTGGTGCTGCTGCTCACCCCCATCTTCGTGCCGGTCATCACCCACATCGGCATCGATCCGGTGCACTTCGGCATCCTCATGATGTCGCTCGTCACCATGGGCTCCATGACGCCCCCCGTCGGCGTCGCCATGTTCACCGTCTGCGGCCTGCTCAAGTGCTCGACCCACGAGTACGTCGCCGAATCGCTGCCCTTCGTCTTCACCATCGTCATCGTCGTCGCCATCCTCGTCTTCATCCCAGACGTCGTCCTGTTCCTCCCCAATGCGCTGATGTAGGAAAGGAGGAGGGGATGTCGAGGGCTTCATTTGCAGGGGACGCCATGACCGCAGAAGCGCTGTCGGCCAAGATCGATCGGCGTCTGCCGACCACGCCGCAGGTGTTCGAGGTGCTGCGCCAGGCCATCGTCAGCTTGAAGATCGGCATCGGCCAGCCGCTGTCCGAGAACGAGGTGGCGGTCCAGCTGGGGGTCAGCCGCACGCCGGTCCGCGAGGCTTTCATCAAGCTGGCCGGAACCGGCCTGATCGAGGTGCTGCCGCAACGCGGCACCTTCGTCGTCAAGATCTCGCCGCGCGCCGTGCGCGACGCCCAGTTCGTGCGCGAAGCCCTGGAAGTGGCGGTGGTTCGCCAGGCCTGTCTGAAGCCGGTGCCGGATCTGGCGCAGCGGTTGCGGGAATTGATCGCCCTTCAGAAGAGCGCCGCCGAGGACGAGGACTTCGACCGCTTCCTGACCCATGACGAGGCCTTCCACAAGACGATGGCTACCGCCGTCGGCCGCGACCGGGCCTGGCGGGTGATCGAGGGCGAAAAAGGGCAAATGGACCGGGTGCGCTATCTGAGCCTGCCCAAGGCCTCGCCGCTGTTCCACCTGATCGGCCAGCACGAAGCCATCGCCACCGCGATCGCCACGGAAAACCTGCCGGCGGCGGAGACGGCACTGCGTCTGCATCTTTCGGAAATCCTCGGCGTCCTGGAGCGGTTCCAGCGGGAAATGCCGCACCTCTTCGCCGACGACTGAGCGTCAAGTATTCGAGCCTGAAAGAAGGAAAAGCGATGGACGAATTGCGAATCGTCGACATCCGGCCGACCACCGTGACAGTGCCGCTCAAGGCGGCGCTGCGCCATTCCAACGGCTGCCATTGGGGGCGGTTCGTGCGCACCGTCGTCGAGGTCGAAACCGACCAGGGCCTGATCGGGCTGGGCGAGATGGGCGGCGGCGGCGAAAGCGCCGAGGCGATGTTCCGCGGCCTGTTGCCGTATCTCAAGGGGCACAACCCCTTCGACCTGGAGGCGCTGCGCTGGAAGATCGCCAACCCGACGGCCAGCCTTTACAACAACCGCACCCAACTGCTGGCGGCCCTCGAATTCGCCTGCCTCGATATCGTCGGCAAGGCGTTGGGGGTGCCCGTCTATAACCTGCTGGGTGGCAAGCTGCGCGACGAGGTCGAGTTCGCCAGCTACCTGTTCTACACCTATCCGGTGGCGGGACGGCCCGCCGTCGACGTGCGCACGCCCGAGCAACTGGTTGGCTATGCCCGCGACCTCAAGAAGACCTGCGGCTTCACCAGCCACAAGCTGAAGGGCGGCGTCTTCGCCCCCGACCACGAGCTCGACTGCTATACCGCGCTGGCCGAGGCGTTTCCCAAGGACAAGGTGCGCTTTGATCCCAACGCCGCCTTCTCGGTGGAGGAAGCCATTCGTTTCGGCCACGCCATCGAGGGGCTCAACAACGACTATTTCGAGGACCCCACCTGGGGCCTGAACGGCATGCGCCGCGTGCGCGAGGCGGTGAACATCCCCACCGCCACCAACACCGTGGTGGTCAACTTCGAGCAGCTGTCCTCCAACGTGCTCGACCCCGCCATCGACGTCATCCTGCTCGATACCACCTTCTGGGGCGGCATCCGGCCCTGCGTCAAGGCGGCCGGCGTCTGCGAAACGTTCCAACTGGGCGTCGCCGTACATTCCTCGGGCGAACTGGGCATCCAACTCGCCACCATGCTGCATCTGGGCGCGGTGCTGCCCAACCTGACCTACGCGGCCGACGCCCACTACCACCACCTGGCCGACGACATCATCGTCGGCGGCCCGATGCCCTATAAGGGCGGCAAGGTGCGCGTCCCCACCGGCCCCGGTCTGGGCGTCGAGTTGGATCGCGACAAGCTGGCCATCTATGCCGAGCTCTATCGCGAACTGGGCGGCTATCCGTACGACCGCGATCCGGTGCGCCCCGACTGGTACGCCATGACGCCCAATTCCGACTGGGCCGATCCCAAGACGGACTACACGCTCAAGGTCGGCGGGCGGTAGCCGCCGGACCGGGCGATCAGGCGGCCGGGGGGTCGTCCGGGCGTTTGGCCATCAGCACGCCACCGACATGGGCGGCGGTGGCGCAAAGGGTGCCGATCAGCACCGCCGCAACCATCGGCGCCGCGCTCGTCGTCATCAGGCTGCCGACGACGAACGAGGCGGCGGCGCCCGTCGCCATCTGCAGGAATCCCGACAGCCCGGCCGCCGCACCGGCCAATCTGGGGTCGACGCTGACCGCACCGGCAAAGCCGGTGGGCAGGCAGAATCCGTGGCCGAAGGCGATCAGCGTCATCGGACCGAAGACGGTCCACATCGAGAGCTGGCCGGCGAGATGGAGGGCGACGCCCGCCACGGAGCCCGCCACCGTGATGAGCACGCCCAGGGTGATCATGCGATCGATGCCGACGCGGGGCGAGATGCGCGCCGCCGCGAAATTGGCGACGATGTAGGCCCCGGCGATGGGGATGAAGTAGAGTCCGTAGTCGCTGGGTGGCCGGTCGAGCAGGCGCACGGTGACGTAAGGGGCGCTGCCCAGGAAGGCCATGAAAGTCAGCGCGGTCGAGGCGATCTGCAGGCTGTAGCCGCAGAAAATCCGCTGGCGCAGAAGCCGCCCGAAATCGGGAAGGATGGTGTGGAAGCTGCCGCCCTCGGCCGGCTGGGCCAGCGTTTCGGGAAGCCATTTCCAGGTGGCCGCCGCCAGCAGGGCGCCGAGGCCCAGCACGAAGGCGAAGGACGAGCGCCAGCCGAACCAGACGTCGAGGAAGCCGCCGATGGTGGGCGACAGCATGGGGGCGACCATCATCGCCATGGTGATGTAGGCGAGGATGCTGGCGGTGCGCTCGCGGTCGAACAGGTCCCTGACGATGGCCCGTCCGAGCACCATGCCGACGCAGCCGCCGATGGCTTGCACGATCCGTCCGGCGATCAGCCAGCCGATGCTCGGCGCCGCCAGGCAGGCCGCCGAGCCCACCAGATGGAGCGCCAGCCCGCCCAGCATGACCGGCCGACGGCCGAAACGGTCGGACAGCGGGCCGTGCACCAGTTGCGCCCCGGCCAGCCCGACCAGATAGAGCGTCAGGACCAGCTGCACCGTGCCGTAGTCGGCGGCGAAGGTGGTTTGCAGCCCCGGTATCGAGGGGATGAAGATATTGAGCGACAACGGCCCCAGCGCGGTGGCCGCGATGAGGATGGCCAGCAGCGAGGCGGTGCCGCGACGCTGCGCGGCGGCCATGGTTCGCCTACCCTTTCGGCTTGGCGGCGGGCTTGCCTGGCGGATGCGCCAGGCCGCGGAACGACGGGTGGGCCCGCGCATACTCGTACGGATAGGTGGCTTCGGCGCCCAGCTCGGCGGCGGCCTGCCAAGTCCAACGCGGATTGAACAGCATGGCCCGGGCCAGCGCCACCATGTCGGCCTGTTCCGTCCGCACGATGGTTTCGGCCTGGAGGGCATCGGTGATCAGGCCGACGGCCATGACGGCGAGCCCGGTTTCCTTTTTGATCCGCGCGGCGAACGGGACTTGGTAGCCGGGGCCGCCGGCGATGATGGCGTCCGGCGAGGAGCCGCCGCTCGACACATGAATGAAGTCGCAGCCCCGCGCCTTCAGCGCGTGGGCCAGGGCGACGGTTTCATCGACGGACCAACCGCCGTCCACCCAGTCGGTGGCCGACACCCGCACGCCCAGGGGTTTCCCGGCCGGCCAGACGGCGCGCACCGCCTCGAAGACCTCCAGCGGGAAGCGCAGGCGGTTTTCCAGCGAGCCGCCGTAGGCATCCGTCCGCCGGTTGCTGAGCGGCGACAGGAACTGGTGCAGCAGATAGCCGTGGGCGGCGTGCAGTTCGATCAGGTCGAAGCCGATGCGCTCGGCCCGCCGGGCGGCCTCGACGAAGGCCTTCCGCACCCCGTCGAGTCCCGCCGCGTCGAGGGCTTGGGGCGCCGGCCAATCGGCGGCGAAGGGCACGGCCGAGGGGGCCACCGTCTGCCAGCCGCCTTGGCGCAGCGGCCCCGGCGGCAGGCCGGTTCCCGGCGCGCTGCTGGAGGCTTTGCGGCCGGCATGGGCCAACTGGATGCCGATGGGCGTGTTGCCCCACTCCTTGCAGAAGGCGACGATGCGGGCAAGCGCCCGCTCGTGGTCGTCGGAATAAAGCCCCAGGCAGCGGTCGCTGATGCGGCCCTCGGCGGTCACCGCGGTGGCTTCCGTGATGAACAGCCCGTTGCCGGACACCGCGAACTGCCCCATGTGCATCAGGTGCCAGTCGTTGGCCGTGCCGTCGATGGCGCTGTACTGGCACATGGGGGCGACGACGACGCGATTCTTCAGCGTCAGGCCGCGCAAGCGGAGGGGTGAAAAGAGGACGCTTTCCATGGAGCTCCTGCCCATAAACGTTATCGTTGCACTCGGAGTGCCAGATAAGCCCGTCTGGACGCCGGCGCAAGGATGGGAAAGGGATGGATGATCTTGGCGCCGGCCGGGATAGCACGATTTTCCGCGCCTCGCCACCCCACAAGCGGGGGTGCGGCCTTATACCGCGTGGGCGAGGCCGAGCAGGGCCGGCGTCGGGTGGGTGACGAGATAGGTAGGGATCGCCGCCAGATAGTCGGTGAAGCGGCCCATGTCGACGAAGCGGCGGCGGAAGGCGGCGCCGTCGAAGGCGGTGCCCAGGTGGCGGACCACGCCGCCGCCGACGAAGACGCCGCCCTGCGCGCAAAAGACCAGGGCCATGCCGCCGGCGAACCCCCCCAGCATGGCCGAGAACAGCCGCACCGCTTCGCTGCATTGCGGGCAGTCGCCGCGGCCGCCGCGCTCGGTGACGTCGGCCGGCGTCGTCTCCGGGTTGGCGGGGACGCCGTCCAGCTCGCACAGCGCCTGGTAAAGATTGACCAGGCCCGGCCCCGACAGCACGCGCTCGGCCGAAACGTGACCGAAGCGCCGGCGCAGAATGGCCAGGATCGCCGCCTCGTGGTCGTCGCGCACGGCCAACGGCGCGTGCCCGCCCTCCGAGGCGACGGGGGCCCAGCTTGCCCCGTGCGGACTCAGCGCGCCGACCCCCAGGCCGGTACCGGGCGCCACCGCCGCCATCGCCGCGCCGGGGATCGCCTGGCCGTCGCCGATGGCGGCCCGCTGGGTGTCGTCGAGGTGCGGCAGGGCCAGGGCCAGGGCCACCATGTCGTTGACCACGTTGAGGGAATCGAGGCCGAGGCGGCGGCGGGTTTCCTCGATCGAGAACGACCACGCCGAGTTGGTCAGTTCCACCCTGTCGCCGGAAACCGCCGACGCCACCCCAAAGGCGGCGCGCCGGGGGGGTGCCGGGGGGCGCACCTGGGCCAGATAGGCTTCGGCCGCTGCCGCCGGGTCGGCGTAGTCGCGGCAGGCCAGCACGCGCAAATCGCCGACGCCGCCATCCTTGCCGACCAGGGCGAAACGGGCGTTGGTGCCGCCGATGTCGGCAACCAGGGCGGTCGGGGCGGTCATTCGTAGGGAGCCTGGCCGAGGGCTTCGAGGAAGCTCTCGCGCCACCGGGTGAGGGTGTTGACCCGAAGCGTCTCGATCATGGCTTTCCAGCGCTCCTTGCGTTCCTCCAGCGGCATGGTCATGGCCCGGCGGATGGCATCGGCGACGCCGTCCAGATCGAACGGGTTGACGATCAGCGCCTCGGGCAGTTCGCGTGCCGCCCCGGCGAAGCGCGACAGCACCAGCACGCCGGGATCGTCCGAGTCCTGGGCGGCGACGTATTCCTTGGCCACCAGGTTCATGCCGTCGCGCAGGGGGGTGATCAGGCCGATTCGGCTGCCGCGATAGAATTCCACCAGTTGATCGCGCTTGAAGCTACGGTTCAGGTAGTTGATGGGGACCCAGTCGAAGTCGGCGAACCGGCCGTTGAGTTGCCCGATTTCGGCCGCCAGTTCGTGCTGGATGTCCATGTATTCCGGGACCTCGGTCCGCGACAGCGGGGCAATCTGCACCAGCGTCACCTTGCCGTGGTAGTCGGGATAGCGTTCCAGGAAACGCTCGAAGGCGCGCAACCGCTCCACCAGCCCCTTGCTGTAGTCCAGGCGGTCGACCCCGATCAGCCACGTGCGGTCGCTGGGCAGGTTGTGCAGAAGGGCGGCCTTTTTCGTCTTGGCCGAACGGGCGCCCAGCTTTTCGAAGTCCTCGGTGTCGATGCCGATGGGGAAGATCTCCACCCGCAGCGTGCGGCCGAAGGCCCGGATCAGGTGGTTGCCCATGATGCCGCCCTCGGCCTCGTGAACGATGTAGTCGAGGAAGGCGCGCAGGTCGTTCTCGGTATGGAAGCCGACCAGGTCATAGGCGCACAGCGCCTGGACGATGGCCCGATGCGACGGCAGCGCGGTCAGGATCTCCATGGCCGGAAAGGGGGTGTGCAGGAAGAATCCCATGGGGCGGTCGATGCCAGCCTGGCGAAGCTCCTGGCCCAGGGGAATCAGGTGATAGTCGTGGACCCAGATCAGGTCGTCGGGCTTGAGGAGCGGAAGCAGATGGCCGACGAACAGCTTGTTGACTTCGAGATAGCTGGAATAGTTCTGCTTGCTGAAGGCGGTGAGGTCGAGCCGGTAGTGGAACAGCGGCCACAGGGCGCGATTGGCGAACCCGTTGTAGTATTCGGCGTAGTGCTTGCGCGACAGGTCGATGGTGGCGTAGGTGACCTTCCTGTCCTGCCGGATCACCGGCTCGGGGTCGGGACGCGTCGCCACCTTGCCGCTCCACCCGAACCACACGCCGCCTTTCTGCTGGAGGGCATCTTGCAGGGCCACGGCCAAGCCGCCGGCTTGAGCCTTTCGGTCGGTTGCCACGCTGACCCGGTTCGACACCACGACAAGACGGCCCAAAACGCCACTCCTCTGCCCGCTGTTTGTTTCTTGGCCGAACGGTCAAGCCAGAAAGAACCCCTCCCGTCCCGGGCGTCGGCGTTCACGCCCAACCACCCGCCGACCGCGGGATTGTATCGTAACCGACACCCCCCCAACAGAAATCGAGTATATCACGTTCCCGGAAATCGGAAAAACCACCCCCCGGGGTTTTTCCCGCTGGCGTTGTGACCGCCGGCGGGCTCCGGCGGAACCGTGAACGGCCGGTTTGGGAGGGCGGCGTTCTCGGCTATACTTCGGATTGGGCGCAAGGGGCGGCCGTCGTTGCCGGCGCCATCGGTTGGGGTTGCGAATTGCGGTGGTGCTTGGCCGCGAGGAGAGGCATAATCCGCGCCCCTTGTCGCCGGGTAGCCCAAGGAGGTACGGGGGTTGCGATGAAAACCTACGAGATTGCCATCTACAATCAGGAGGTCCGCAAGCTGGTCGCCGAGGGACGCCGGCATCGCAATCTCTCCGACGCCTGGGCCGACACCCACTACATCGAAATCAAGGCGAACTCCCCGCAGGAGGCGCGGGCCAAGTTGGCCAGCCGCTATCCGGCCGAGAACGGCTACGTCATCGAGGAAGTCCTTACCGAAAAATTTGCCGATTGACCACAGGCCGGCCGCGGTCGTCCTTTCACGAGGCGTCGTCGGGTTCGGGGTTGGACAGCCGCCAGCGGCGCAGCTGGTCGTGCCGGCGGTTGGCGAAGCTTTCGACGTGCGCTTCCGGCGGCACCAACAACTCGCGCTGGCGCGCGGCGGCGGCCTGGGCCCGGCGCATGAGGGCGACGTGGCGGGTCGGCAGCGACGACGCCTGGGCTTCCCGCCAGGCGTCGAGATCCTGGCGCCGGCGGGTGGTGGCGTCGGCGGTCCGCTCGTCGGCGCGGGCCATGCGCAGGCGGGCGTTGAGTTCGGCGGTGCGGGTCATGTCGATGGAAACCAGGGCGCGGGCCGGAGGCTGGCCGGCCTCGGCCGGGGCCGCCTTGGCCACCTGGGTCCGTTCGGCCGGTCCCTTGCCCGGGGCTTCGGCGGGGGCGTTGCGGCGGGTCCGGTTCCACAGCTCCACCACCTTCTGCTTGTAGGCGTCGCTCAGGTTGGGCGTCGACGAATGATAGTAGGCGGCGGCCTGGGTCCACGAGCCGGTGGAGGCATGGAGGTCTTTCAGGAACTCGCCGGCGTAGGCGACGTTGGCCGAAGGGTCGAGGGCTTCGGTCAGGTTGGCGAAGGCTTTGCCGTGATGGTAGAGGTTGATCTGCATGCAGCCGACGTCGATGTTGGTGATGCCCTGGGCCGTCAGCCGCCTGACCTCGGCCACCGCTTCCGCCTTGGTCGGAAAATAACGCCCGCGGCCCTGGGCCATCACTGTCCACGGCCAGGCAAAACTTGCCCGGGCATCGTCGTCCCAGCGCCCCGTCTCAGCCAGCGCGATGGCGCCCAGCAGATGTTGGGGAATGCCCATCGCCTGCTCTACCGCCCGCGTCTCGCGAAGGCAGATTTCCCGTGTCTTGTCAATGGATTGCGCCGGCGCGGCGATGGCCGCGAGGGGGGCCGCCGACCACAGGGCCAGCCCGGCGATGACGATGCGTAGGGGGTATCCGATCAAGCCCGCTTCTCCTTTGCCCGCTGCTGACGACGCAAGCGGCGTGCCAAGCCGAAAGCGGGCGGGAGAGGGGGGTTAAAAAAACTGACTAAAAAATTTGGTTTCTTCTATTGCAAACAAATTGCAACGTCCCCAGATAGGGTTTGCAGCGTGTGGGGAACGGTCATTCGAGCGTTTTTCCATGTGCTGCCTTTCTTGGACGTTTCCTCCCAAAACTCGGGCCGCGGTTTTCCGCGGCCCAAATTTTTTGTGAGGCTCGGCGTCTCAGCCCGGGGCGGCGGGTAGCGTGTCGTCGCCGGGGCCGAGCGGCCGGCGCATGTAGACCGAATCCACCCAGCGGCCGAACTTGAAGGCGATCGAGGCCAGCCGCCCAGCCATCTCGAAGCCCAGCTTGGCGTGCAGCCCGATGGAGGCGGCGTTGGCCGAATCGCCGATCACCGCCACCATCTGGCGATAGCCCAGTTCCGAGCAGCGGGCGATCAGTTCGGCCAACAGCGCGCTGCCGACGCCGCGCCCGACGGCGGCGGGCGCCACGTAGACCGAATCCTCCAGACTGAAACGATAGGCCACGCGGTCGCGGAAGGGCGAAGCATAGGCATAGCCCAGCACGCCACCGCCGGGAACGTCCTCGGCCACCAGGTAGGGCAGGCCGCGGCCGATCACTTTTTGCCGGCGGGCCGCCATCTCGGCGACGGCGGGCGGCATCTCCTCGAAGGAGGCCAGGCCGGTCAGCACATGGTGGGCATAGATGGCCTGGATGGCGGCCATGTCGGCGGCATCGGCCGGGCGGATGCGAAGCGCCGCCTGGGCGACGCCGGCGGCCGGGGGCAGGGGGTGTTCGTCGCGCATGACGCCGTTTTAATCTTCCGGCGCGAAACCGGCAAGCGGGGCTTGCCAATCTCCCCCGAACCGGTTTAAAACGCCTCTTCCCCACGGCCGGCCCTATTGCCGGCTGCCCGGGAAGGGCGCATAGCTCAGCGGGAGAGCACTACGTTGACATCGTAGGGGTCGCTGGTTCAATCCCAGCTGCGCCCACCATCGAAACCCCCAGGGAAACCTGGGGGTTTCGCCATTTCAAGGCCTACTAAAATTCCCAAATCTATTCATCAATCGAACGCAACTCACACGCACGGCACCTGGGTTAGTGGTTGATCAATGAGCGGGACGTCAATGCATCCAACTCGGTGACGTAAGAATCGATCGCCGTAACCGCCTGACCGAGATAGCTGGGATCGTACTTGGCGTAGATCTCCGTCGTACGGTATCCGGCGCTCCGATGGCCCAGCATACCCGCAACTTCCCATGGAGGCACGCCACGTTTGCGCAGTTCGGTCGCCATGGTGTGGCGGATGGTGTAGGGCGTTACCGTCGAATCGAGGCCCGCTTCCTTGCGCGCCGCGACAAAGGCGGTCTTGATGCTGGCGATCGGTTTGCCGTGGTAGGCGATGATCTGTTCGCCTTTGGTCTGCGCCAGCCAGGGCTGCAAGACTCCGGCCATGGGAAGGGAAGGCCGGTACTTCTTGGTCTGCCGCCGTCCCGGCTGGTTGAGATTGATCAGCCGGTTCTCGAAGTCGATCTGCTGGCGCTTCAGCTCCAACAGGGCGGCGGGACGGGCCAGGGTGGAGAACGCCAGAATGAGGAACAGAAACAGGTGTTCCGTCTTGCAGGCGTCGAACAGGGCGGCACTTTCCTCCGGGCTCAGGCGGCGGTCCCTGGGCTGGCCGCTCGGCAGCAAGGGGATGTAGGGCACCCGGAGGACATCCTGGCGTTTGAAGGCGCGATTGAGGGCGGCCTTGCCCGTCGACAGGGTGCGGCTGATGTAGCCGTCCGACAGGCCCTTCTCCCGCATCGATTGGATGAAGGCCTCGATGCGTGCGGGTGTCAATTCGCTGATCAGCAGGCCGGGAAAGAAGTCCGACCAGCCGCGCAGGGCGATTTCCGCCTGGACGCGGCTGGGAATGTGTTTCGCATGGCCCTCGTAATAGCGCACCAGGACGGTTTCCAAGGGGACCTCTTCCGGCTGTTCATGACGAAGCGTCTGATTGCGCGTCACCCATTCGGCGAGTCGGACTTGGGCTTCCGAAAAGTCTGTTGTGCCAAGAGATGCGCGGCGTGTCTGTCGATCATGGTGATCGAACCAGGTTCGGCACCAGGCCGGGCTGTTGCCTCTCTGCGAAAGCCAATAGCGGCCGATTTGTCCGGGATGTTGGGGTTGTTTCTTCTGCATGGCTGGACCTCGTGGCGGTTGAAGTAATCCAAGGCGTGTTCGGCGGTGTAGAAGACGCGGAAACCGATGCGGAGATATCCAAGGTTTCCGCGATAGCGTTCCCGGCGCACCGTATCGACGGAAACGCCGAGGTAGTCGGCGAACTCCCGTTCCGAAAACAGTTTCGGGAGTTCGGGGGGGGGGCGTTGTCACGATCATCTGGTTGTTTCCCGAATTTCTCATGAATAGGCATATGAACGGCCCAAGCATACTTCTCTCGATGTAAGTGAATAGTGGGATCGCTTATGCTAAAGCCGATAGTTGTAAGCATATGAAAGCAATTGACGAAAGCAATACGGAAAATACGTCCGGCCATCGTGGGGTCATGCCATGGTGTGGAATCAATACATTTAGCGTATTGATTTATAACGATAATTATTGACGTAAAAGGCATTCTATTTTGGCCAGGCGCGGGATGCGCTGATTGGCCATTGGTGGTATCACTTTCATTGCTCTCATACGTTGAGCATTTGAAAAATGCGAATAAGACCTTCGGAAACATCCGGACAGCGCGGTGACATCACCGCTCCTATCCTGCCACTCAACGACGCAAGAAAGTCGCGGACAAGACCGATAAATTTCAGGAAACTCTGCATAATAATCAGGAAAATAAATATACGCCTGAAAATGCTGATAATTTTGAATCCTGGCACGCAATGTTTGGAAAGTTTTCTTGATGTTTCCAGTTTTCCACAAAAAGTTGTGACTTGAGTGTCCGCATGTTTCCGGAAACATGCATACATGATTGAAAAACAAAGATATTTTTAGCCTGACAAAAAGCCGGGCGGCGATGTAGACTCTTTGGGTCTGAATCGGATTGGAGAGGAGATTCCCGTGGCAGGGAAGTGGGGACAGGGGCGAATCGAGGTTGCCTCGCTGCGCGAGGAAATCGAGGACCGGCTGAGCGAGGGATGCACGGTGCGTCAGCTGTACCTGAGCCTGCGGCGGGCCGGGCAACTGACGATCTCGCTCAGCACCTTCAGCGCCCGCGTGACCCACATCGCCGATGAACTGTCGCCCCTGCGGCGCAGCTACGACGCACCCGAGCCGGAACGCCACGCTCCCGATCGCCGGAGCGGCATCCACGACAAGGGACGGGAGACCCCAAAGACGGCTGCCGACAAAAGCCTGACCCAAATGCCCCGCTTCGTCTATGACCCGACGCAGCCGGTGGTTTTTACAGAGGGGTAGGCCAATTCGAAAATGCCCAAGGTCGAAGCGGCCGGGCAATTGAATCTGTCGCCATGGCGGTGGCGACAATATCGGCTACGGGCGAAAACCTGTCCTTAGGTCCGCTTGAGGTGATAACGCTGATGTGCCGGGAGTGGTAACTCACGCTTCCGTTCTGGTGCGACCGAAGGGGGCCGATTCCGGAAAGTCTCCTGTCCCACGCGGAGTTAGTGTAAGCAGACACTGCTGACGGGAGCAGCTTCGGCTGGATTTGACCCGGAGCAGACGAACTCCGGCTGGACGTTAGAGCTCCGTAGTGCGATCCATCCGCTCGTGTACACCTTGATGTCCGCTACTCCGACGGATGGGCCTGGCACCTTACACCGACGGCTGCCTCGCCGGGCGTCCGGCCCCGAAGCGCTCTCTGGCCCATTGCACGCCATCGTCCACGTAGCTGTAGGCGACCGGAATGACCAGCAGACTGAGGAGCGTCGACGTGATCAGGCCGCCGATCACGACGATGGCCATTGGCGCGCGGAAGCTCGGGTCGCCGCCAAAGCCAAGGGCGGTCGGCAGCATGCCGGCGCCCATGGCGATGGTCGTCATCACGATGGGCCGAGCCCGTTTGCGGCAAGCGTCGAGGATGGCGGCCATGCGGCGGGCGCCGTGATCCCGACGCGCGATGATGACGTAGTCGACCAGCAGGATCGAGTTCTTCGTCGCCACCCCCATCAGCATGACCAGTCCAATCATCGAGGAGATCGACAGTGTCGAACCTGTCAGGAACAGGGCCAGGACGGCACCGGGCAGCGACAGCACGAGAGCGGTCAGAATCGTCGCCGGCTGCGCGAAGTCCTTGAGCAGCAGCACCAGACCCATGTAGATGCACACGACGCCGATCAGCATGGCCATGCCGAACCCGGTGGCCAGTTCTCCCAGTTCCTCCGCGTCGCCGAGCGTGCCCTGCACGATGCCAGGCGGCAGTTGCCTCACGCTCGGCAGCGCCATGACGGCCTGTTCGATCTCGCCGAGGGGGCGGTCGTTGAGTTGGACTTCAAGGTTGATGTTGCGCATGCGGTCGAGACGCGTGATCTGCGACGGTCCGCTGCCGATTTCCAGCGTGGCGACGTTCTCCAGGGCCACCGGCCCGCGCGCGCCGGGTACCGGGAGGCGCTTCAGCGTCTCGAAATCCTTGCGCGCGGCATCGGTCAACCGCACCATGACCGGCACCTGCCGCTCGCCCAGGTTCAGCTTGGCAAGGTCCTGCTCGTAGTCGCCGATCGTGGCGACCCGCAGCGTTTCGGCGATCGTCGCGGACGTGACACCCAAGTCCGCGGCGCGCGCGAAATCGGGCTTGACCATCAACTCGGGCCGTACGAGGCCGGCGGAGGATGTGACGGCGCCAATGCCCGGGATGGCGCGGAGCTCGCGCTCGACTTGAAGCGCATGCTCCTCGAGTATCCGGCTGTTTTCGCCGGCAAGAACGAGGACATAGTTCTCGCTCGACCCATCCATGCCAACCTTGACCCGGACGCCCGGCAGGATCGCCAGTGATTCACGAAGGTTCCGCTCGATCTCCTGTTTGCGCAGGCCCCCGCGTTCCGTGCGGGGCGTCAAGTTCAGCGTAAGGACCGCCGTTCGCACGTCCGAGCCGGACATGGCCGCCGATTCGGACGGATCGCCGTCAGTGCTTCCGCCGCCGATCACGGTATGGACCAGGTGCACGTGCCTGTCCTGTTCGAGCACCGCGCGGGCGCGCTCGGCCAGCGCGACCGTGTCACGCAGTTCGCTGCCCGGCGGAAGGGTAAGCGTCACCTGCGTGATTGCATCGTCATCCGGCGGAATGAAGGTGGCGGGCAACATGGGTGCGAGCGCCAGGCCGCCGGCCAGCAGGGTTGCCGCGACGACCGTGGTGGCGGCGCGATGGCGCAGGCACCAGCGCACCCAACCCAGGTAGTGGCGAATCCAGCCCGGCTCGTGTGCCGCGCGCCCCGATGGGGTGCGCAGCAGGTAGGCCGCCATCACGGGGGTCAACAGGCGGGCGACAACAAGGGAGAAGAATACCGCGCCGGCCGCCGTCCAACCGAACTGAACGAGAAACCTGCCGACCGTGCCGCTCAGAAATGCCGTCGGCAGGAACACGGCGATAAGCGCGAACGTGGTCGCGACGACCGCCAGTCCGATTTCGGTGGTGGCGTCCATGGAAGCCTTGATGGGCGTCTTGCCCATCAGCAGATGGCGCTCGATGTTCTCGATCTCGACGATGGCGTCGTCGACCAGGGCGCCGACCACCAGCGACAACGAAAGCAATGTGACCATGTTGAGCGTGAACCCCATCCAATGCATGAACACGAAGGTTGGGATCACCGACAGCGGCAACGCGACCGCGGCGACAACGGTCGCCCGCCAGTCGCGCAGGAACAGGAAGACGACCAGCACCGCGAGCGCGGCGCCCTCGTAGAGAAGGGTCATGGACCCGGCATAGTTCTCGGCCACCGGGTCAACGAAGTTGAACACTTCCCTGACCGTGGTTTCCGGATGCCTGGCCATCAACGAGACAAGGGCGTCGCGCACGCCGTCGGCGACGTCGATCTCTCCGTAGCCTCTCGCCCGCAGGATTTCGAACCCGACAACCCGCACGCCATCGAGGAAGGCCGCCGAGCGGGGCTCGGCAACCGTGTCGCTTACCGCCGCGACCTGGTCGAGGCGGATGCGGCGTCCGTCGCCGAGCGCAAGCTCGATGGCTCCGATTTCCTCGGCGGTCTGGACCGTCGCGATCGTGCGTACCGACTGCTCGGCGTCGCCGAAGTTGACGCGGCCGCCCGGCGCTTCCTGTTGGACCTGCCGCAACTGGCGCGAGATGTCCGCGGCCGTCGTGTGCAACGCAAGCAGACTGTCGGGGTCGAGATCCACGCGCACTTCGCGGCTGACGCCGCCGACGCGGGTGACGGCGCCGACGCCCGGAACAGCCAGCAGGGCCTTGCCGACCTCGTTGTCGACGAACCAGGACAGGGCCTCGTCATCCATGCGCGTTGACGCGATGGAGTAGATCAGGATCGGCGAGTCCGCGATCTCGACCTTGTTGATCACCGGATCGCGCAGATTGGCGGGGAGGTCGGCCCGTACGCGGGCGACCGCCGCGCGCACATCGTCCAGCGCCTCCTGACTCTGCTTTTCGAGCCGGAACTCGACCGTGATGTTGGCCTCGCCATCCGTCAGGACGCTCTTGATGTGCTTGATGCCCTGGATCGCCGCGAGGGAGTTTTCGATCTTGCGCGCGACTTCGGTTTCCATCTGGGAGGGCGAGGCTCCGGACAGCGAGGCCGTCACCGTGACCGTGGGCACATCGATGTCTGGAAAATTCTGGATCTTCATGACCGAGAAGGCCAACAGCCCCCCAAAGGTCGTGAGGACGAACAACAGGATGACCGCGATCGGGTTGCGGATCGCCCACGCGGAGATATTCATGTTCATAGCGGTCCCTTAACGCCGGCCAGGCGTTCTTGCGTCGGCGGTGAGCCCGGCGGGCCGCGAAGTCTCTCGATCCTCGACCACGCGCACGAGGTCGCCATCGCCGAGGAAGGCCGCCGCCGAGGCGACGACGCGATGTGCCGCCTCGAGGCCGCCGAGGATCTCCACGCGATCACCCGAGCGGCGGCCCGTCATCACCTTGGACCGGATGACCCGGGAATCCGGCCCCATGCGCATCACGTAGCTGAAGCCCTCGCGCACCTGCACCGCGCTTTGCGGCAGCGTCATCACCTGATCCGCACCAAGATCGAACTCGCCTCTCGCGAACATCCCGGCTCGCACGGTGTCGCTTGGCGGTATATCCACATAGGCCAGACCGTTGCGGGTCTGGGTGTCGATCACAGGCGAGAGGACTCGCAGCCGGCCCTCGATGGCATCTCCTCCGACCGGTGTGATCGTGACCTTCTGTCCGGGTTCGAGCCTGATCATGTCCGTGGCGGCGACCTCGGCCCGCCATTCGAGCCTGCCGCCCCGGAAGAGCCGGAACATCTCCTGGCCGATCGGGACCACGCCGCCGACGGTTGCCGCGCGTGCGGAGATGACGCCATCATCCGGGGCCAAGATTTGGGTCTGCGCGAGACGAAGTTGCTGCATTCTCTCCACCGCCCTGGCGGCATCCAGCCTCGCCCGCGCCGTGCGTTCCGCGGTGACGTTCTGTTGGATCTGCCGCGCCGACATCGCGCCGCTGTCTTGCAATCCACGGGCGCGCTTGGCATTGGCGGCGGCTTCGGAAAGCGTCGCGTCGGCTTCGGCGACCGCCGCGCGGCTTTGCGCCAGTTCAGCCTCGACAGTGTCGGCGGCGAAGGTCGCCAGCGTTTGGCCGCGGCGCACTCTGTCCCCGACGTCGACATTGACTTCGATCAGGCGCAGGTTGTTGGCCTCGGAGCCGATGATGGTCTCCTGCCAGGCCACGATGTCGCCGTTGCCGTAAACCCGGATCGGGAATGTCGCGGGTTGCAGTCCGGTAACGGCTACGGTCAGGGAAGACTGCCCCGCGGCCGGCGGCCCAACCTCCTGCCGAGGCTGATTGGCCGCCGCCATCGTGAAGATGGCGAGGCCGGCGAGTGCGACGGTTGTGGCTGCGAGAGTAAGTTTGAGCGAAGTTTTCATCGTGCTCCGAAGTTCCCGCCTAGAACTTGTAGCTGACCATAAGGCCGGTGCTGAACTGGTCGGCGGAACCGCGGTCCTCGACCAGCGGGCTGTCGGCGGCGTCGCCCAGCAAGCGCTCGTAGCCCAGGCGGGCGGTGACGCCCCAGTCTTCCGTCAGGTTGTAATCGAGGTTGACGGTGATGCCGGCGTTCTTGAAGCCGCCTTCCGGCCGGAATTGCCGCATGCCGCTGCGCGCCGACTGCGCGGCCGTGACGCCGAAAAAGGTCTCTGTGTAGTTGTCATCCGCCCAGGTGGTGGAGATTTCCGTGCGCAGCATCAGCTTCGGCCCAAGCGACATCTTGTGGCCGGCCTCGAGTTTCGCCGTCAGTCCGTCATGACTGTCGCTGACGTCGCGGAACAGGGTGAGGCCGGTCGACCAGGGTCCGATGTCATAGGTGATGAAGGCGCCGAGTTCCACGGCGCCGTCGATATCGCCCATGCCGCGCAGATCGTCGTTGTCGCCGTCGTCGCGACCGAACTCGTAGCGGACCACCGGCCCGATCTGCAGCTTGTCGCCCGGGGTGGGGCCCTGGAAGGTCAGGGCATTGACGCCCAGCATCGGGCCGCGCAGGAAGACCTGGTCGCGGTAGTTCACCATCAGGAAGGGCAAAGGCGAGACCTCGTAGTCATCGCTGCCCTCGTAATCCGGCTGGTACATCGCCATGGCGCCCAGCCGGATGTCCCAGTCGCCTTCTTTCGGCGGCTGCCCCGGCTGTTCAGCCGCGGCGACGGATGACAGCGCGGACAGCGCCACGACGGCAAGCAGGGGACGCGATACCGGAGGAAGGATCGTATATTTCATCGGGGGAAGGTCCATTTTCTGAAATCCGTGGGAAGGATGGGATGGCGTCATCCTACCCGCCAAGGCCATCCGGCGAGTTTCGGCTCCGTGTCGATTTGTTTCAGAATGTTGCTGGGCCGGCGCGGCGGCGGGCCAAGATGCTATATTGGCAACAGCCGAAACCCGGAGACAGATGTGACCGCCGTTCCCGCCAGCCACGTCCTGATCGTCGACGACGACCACCGTATCCGCGCCATGCTGGCGCGCTTCCTCACCGATCATGGGCTCAAGGTCAGTCAGGCCGGCGACGGCCAGGCGATGTTCGCATTGTGCGAGACCGCGCGCATCGACGTGATCGTGCTGGACATCATGATGCCGGGCGAGGACGGCCTGTCGCTTTGCCGCCGCATGCGGGCGCAGAGCAGCGTACCGATCATCCTCCTGACCGCCATGGGCGGCGACACCGACCGGATTATCGGATTGGAGATCGGCGCCGACGACTACGTGGTCAAGCCGTTCAATCCGCGCGAGCTGCTGGCGCGCATCCGCGCCGTTACCCGCAGGCTGGGCGCCGCCAGCATCAACGAACGTCCGGTCGCGACCATCTATGCATTCGGCGGCTGGCAGCTCAATTCCAGCCGGCGCACGCTGACCTCGCCGGCCGGCGCGCTCACCGACTTGACCAGCGGCGAATTCAACCTGCTGTTGGCCTTCCTGGAACATCCGCAGCACGTGCTGACGCGTGACCATCTCCTGGACCTGGCGCATGGCCGCATGAGCGAATCCTACGACCGCAGCATCGACGTCCAGATCAGCCGGCTGCGCCGCAAGATCGAGGCCGATCCGCAGGACCCGGCCTTCATCAAGACCATTCGCAACGAGGGCTATTTCTTCGCGGGTACGGTCACCCGGCTGCAGGACGCTTTCGTAAGGAGGCAGGCGTGAAAATTCCGCTTTGGTCACGCCTGCGCTTGGCGCCCCGCATCGCCCTTGTGGTCGTCGGCAGCCTGCTGGCCGTCGAACTCGTCGACGAGGCGATGCCGCTGGTGATCCGCCCGCAACCCATCGCCTTCTTCCAGCGCGACTGGCTGGTCGACACCGTGCGCGACATCCGCGACCGCAGCATCGCCGTGCCGAAGGCCGAGCGGCCGGCCCTGCTGGAAAGCCTGCCGGCGCGGCGCTGGCTGGACGTGACGCAATTGAACGCGCGACCGGATTTCCCCGATACCATGCACGCGGGGGCCTTCGGCGAACTGAGCCTGCAAATCGCCGCCGCCCTCGGCTTGACGCCGGAAGACGTTATGTTGATGGCCAGCGAACTGGACGATCCGGGGCGGTCGGTGCGTTCGCTCGTCATCGTCCTGCCGGAACTGCCGGCGGTGATGATGGTCGATGATATCGACGACCAGCGCAGCAACATGCTGAGCAGCGATCTGCGCGTCGGCTTCCGCATCGGTCACGAGGAATGGCTGGTCGTGGCGCCCAAGAGCGATGGCAAGGAAACCGCGCGCATGATCCGCAACGTGGTGTTGCCGCTCTCCGCGGTTCTGGTGATTGCCCTGTTCTCGATCTGGGTCGCGCGCGGCGTGATCAGGCCGCTGGACGATTTGGCGGCCGCGGCGGAAAAACTTGGCCGCAACCGCGAGCTCAGCCTGGTCGGCGAGTTCGATGCGCCAGAGCTGCGGGCGATCAGCGAAAGCTTCAACGCCATGCAGCGGCGTCTGAAACAATTCGTCGACGAGCGCCTGCAAATGATCGCGGCGATCAGCCATGACCTGCGCACACCGCTCACCCGGCTCCGGCTGTTCGCCGAGTATGTGCCCAACCGGGACCAGCGGCGCCAGCTGCTCTCCGACCTCAGCGACATGGAGACGATGGTGAGCGGGACGCTGACCTTCGCCAGCAACCAGCTGGAGGAGGAGACGCCCAGCGCCTTCGATCTTGGCTCGCTGCTGATCAGCCTGTGCGACACCGCCGCCGACGCGGGCTGTGGCGTCGTTTATGACGGCCCCGATCATGCCGGCCTGACCTGCCGGCCGGTGGCGATGCGCCGCGCCTTCGCCAACCTGATCGACAACGGCTGCAAGTACGCCAACACGGTGCAGGTGGCGCTTCGCGACTCGCTCGAAGCCATCATCGTTACCATCGCCGATGACGGGCCTGGCATCCCGGCGGCGCAGCGCGAGGATGCCTTCCGACCCTTCAAGCGGCTGGAAGCCTCGCGCAACCGCGAGACCGGCGGCACCGGCCTCGGCCTGACGATTGCGCGCGACGTGATCTTAGCCCATCGCGGCCATATCTGGCTGGATGACGCCCCAACCGGCGGCCTGCTGGTGACGGTGACGCTGCCGAAGGCGGTTTAAGTCCATCAGGGGGCGGTCGCAGTCGGAAAGCTGCGATATGCCCTAGGTGCCGCCGATATCGTTCACGCGAGCCGCGGATGGCCTGCGCCTCAAGGAATCCTCCAATTCGATCGTTCAGGCTCGAATGACTGCTCCTGGCACACAGCAGCGCATCTATTCAGATCAATGTCCGCTGTCGGGAACTTGCGTCAACCTTCGGATCGACCGACATGAGGCGCTAAGCCGCCATCCGGAGTGGACGTAGCCAACGTCGCCTTAGATCATGAGTGGCCGATAATAGATTATGGCCGTGCGGCTGCTCTCGTACCAAGCTGATATCCGGCCCCGCGCAAGCACATCAGCCCGAAATTCCCTGGCCCATAGCAGAACGCTTTATCGCCCGCCGCTTCTTGGCCGGCGCTTCTGCATTGGGCAGGTCTGCCAAGCCAGTCAGCGCCACGTCGGGGCGGTCGGGGAACTTGGCGATCAGTTCCAGGCGGCCGCCCAGGGCGGCGACATAGCCGCGCAGGGTCGACAGCATCAGGTCCGAACGCTGCTCCAGCCGGGACACGCTGTCCTGGCCGATGTCGAGCATTTCGGCCAGCCGGGCCTGCGTCAGGTCGCGGGCCTTGCGGAGGTCGCGTAGAGTCATCTCCTCGGCGATCAGCTCTGCGGCGCGCGCCTCGACCTTGCGGCGTCGCTTCGCCGGCAGGCGGTCCATCATGGTCTTCAGGTCAGTCGCCATCACCGTGTTCCCTTCTTCCGCAAGCCGCCCAGGTAGTTCGCGTAAGCGCCGGAGAGCGTGGTGGTCCATGGTCGCGACCGGCAGGCCATCCGGATCCTCGCCGCACACATACTGGCAGCTGTCCTTGTGGAGCTTATAGGCACGGGCGTGCGGGCAGCGGGCGGAGATGGCGAGCGGCAGACGGCCGAAAACCTGCACCTCGATCTCCGCCGACCTGGAAGCCGCCAACTCCCTTATGGCCTTCAGCGGGAGTTCGGGTGGAAGGCGCGCCCGGATGGCACCCAGGCCGGCCAGATAGCCCAACGTTCCCTCATCATAGACGTTGACCAGCGGGCCAAGTGTGAAGGGCCGTTCCGCCGGCAGGCCGTCGGATGCGGTTCGAATGAGGAATAAACCGCTTGCGTTCGTATGATGATTTAACTATTCGTCATACGACTTGTTAACTTGAGCGAACCGAAAAATGCCGAACATCGAAGAAATCTCTGTTTCCGACGACGGTCCTGCGTCGGAAAAGGAAGGGTTGTACCTAAAAACGCGGATCTCGGCCCTGTGGGGAGCCCGCTCCGTTACCTACGACAACGCCTTTGGCCATGGTTTTTGCGACGAGACGCACCGAACCCTTTGGCGTTCGGCGCTGGAGAGCAATGCCAGACCTCGCGAAGGGCTGCGTGTCTTGGACGTCGGGTGCGGTACCGGTTTCCTCTCCCTGCTCCTTGCCGATCTGGGATGCACGGTGACGGGGGTCGACCTTGCCCCGGACATGCTGGCCCGGGCCCGTGCCAAGGCCGAGGCGGCACGGCTAAGCATTACCTTTCGGGACGGCGACGCAGAAAGCCCTCCATTCGGCCCGGAAACGTTCGATCTGATCGTTTGCCGCCATGTGGTGTGGACCTTGCCCGATCCCGAGGCCGCATTTCGCAATTGGCATCGGATTCTGGTTCCCGGGGGGCGTGTGATGCCGGTCGAGGGGACCTGGACGCCTCGTACCCTCTGGGAGCACCTGTGCGTCGGATTGGCCAATGTTATGGAGCGTCTGGTCCCGACGCCGAACTACGATCCCGGCTGGCAGGTCCACTATCCGGGGAATTCGACCAATCTTCCCTTCTTCGGAGGTCCCCGCGCCAAGATTCTTGCCGCCGCCCTCGAGCGTGCCGGCTATGAAATCCTGTGCGTCGACCGCCTGGAGGACGTCGTCGCTCATGAACGGGCCCACGCCCCGCTCGGACGCAAGCCGTACTTCTGGCCGGGCCGCCGCTACATCGTGGTCGGGCAAAAGAGGTAAGACCGGTGAGGGCCGGGTTTCTTTGTCGGGGGACCGTTAGTGCGCCCCGAAGGAGGGCTCTCCGGTAACGCGAGGATGTTATTTCTCCTGACCGGCGGAGCCGTTGCGAAAGAGGGCGGTTTGCGAAGACGAGGACCTCTGTCGTCGTTCAGGCTTAAGCATCAAAAATAAGTATGACGAATTTAAAAAAATACGATGAGGTTCGTCCTTAATTGTCCCCCATCCATCAAACCGTGTTCAGCGGTCGGGAGAAGAACATGTCAGTTTGCCGATTTTTCCGCCTATCCCTGTTTGTCGTCCTGATGACCCTTGTATCGATCCCCATGGCCGGTCACGAGGCCAGGGCCGACATTTCCGTGCAAGACCTGTGCGGCCGTTCTGTCACCTTGTCGGCTCCGGCCAAGCGTATCGTCGTCACGTTCAATATCGAGGAAGTGCTGGCCATCCTCGGCCCCAAGGCCGAAGAGCGGATCGTCGGCTGGGGGCACATCTACTGGAAGGGACGGCGGCAGTGGATTTGGCAGAAGTATACGGAAGCGCTTCCCTGGCTGGTCGAAAGGCCCGACGTCGGTTACGTGGAAAAGAAGACCCTTTCGGCGGAGAAGATCGTCGCCTTGCGTCCCGACCTAGTGATCATGGTCGCCGGTTTCGAGGTTTTGGCCGCTGCCGAGGTGGAGCAACTGCAGCACGCGGGCATTCCCGTGGCCTTTGTCGACTACCACACGGACACCGTGGCCACCCATCAGGCCAGTACGCGGCTTCTGGGCAAGCTGCTGGGCGAGGAGGTTCGTGCCGAGCGGCTGGCCCAGCTCTATGCCGAGGAGACCGCCAAGGTGACCGAGCGCCTGAAGGCCTTGAAGGGCCCGCGTCCCCGGGTCTACCTGGAACTCGGCCAGAAGGGGCCGGGCGAATACGACAATGCCTACGGCCCCCACATGTGGGGAGCCCTGATAGACACTGCCCGCGGCGACAGCATCACCCGTGATGTGGTGAAAACCTACGGGCCGGTTTCCCCCGAACTAGTGCTCTCGCGCCGGCCCGAGGTCATCATTGTGACCGGTTCGTATTGGGCGAACCAGCCCGACTCCCTGCGACTGGGCTATTTTCAGAATGCCGAGAACGCGCGGGCCCGGCTACATGCCTATGAAGGCCGCCAAGGTTGGAAGGACCTTCCGGCCATTCAGAACGGCCGGCTCTACGGCATCCATCATGGCCTGTCGCGCCACATCTATGATTTCGTCGCCTTGCAGGCGATCGCCAAAATGCTGTACCCGGAGGTGTTCGCCGACCTCGACCCGGAGGCTGCCTTAGCGGCTTTCCATCGGGATTGGCTTCCCGTGACCTTCAGCGGCGTCTGGACGGCGGGTCTCGATGACTGACACCAACCTATTGCGGTGCCTGGCGTGACCGTCGATACGTTAGGAAGTATCCCGATCGCCGATCCAGAACCGGCGGCCTGTGCCAGCGTCGGGCGAGCGATCTATGGGCGGTTGGTCCGGCAACGGCTGGGTGTGATCGTGGCTTTGGCTATAGCCTGTGTGGTCGCGGTGATATCGGACATCGCGGTGGGGCCGTCCGGCCTTCCTATCGGAACCGTCCTGCGGGCCATCGTCGATCCCTCCAGCGTGACGGCGAGCGATCGCATCATCGTGTGGAATCTTCGTTTGCCGACTACTGCCTTGGCGCTTGTCGTTGGTGCCGCCCTCGGCCTTGCCGGGGCGGAGATCCAAACGCTCCTGCGCAATCCCCTGGCCAGCCCCTATACCCTGGGCGTCTCGGCTGGGGCCGGCTTCGGCGCCGCCCTCGTGCTGAGCTTTGGCGGCGCGGTGGCGAGCGGAACCCTGTTGAACGAGTGGCTGGTGCCGGCCGGGGCCTTCGCCTTCGCGATGGTGACCTGCGCCGCGGTCTATGGCTTCAGCCGGCTCAAGGGCGTGACATCCGAAACCATGGTGCTGGCCGGGATCGCGCTGTTGTTCCTGTTTCATGCCCTGCTGGCCCTGTTGCAATACCTGGCTAACGAGGAGACATTACAGGCCATTGTCTTTTGGCTGTTCGGCAGTCTGGCCAAGGCGAACTGGACGCGAGTGGCGATCACCGGCAGCCTGCTGGTGGCCAGTCTGGGGCCGCTGCTGCGTGACAGTTGGCGGCTGACCGCCCTGCGCCTGGGGGACGAGCGGGCCCATGCGCTGGGGGTCAATCCCGAGGCGTTGCGTCTGCGGGTCTATTTCTGGTTGTCGCTGCTGACGGCTGCGGCGGTGTGTTTCGTCGGCACCATCGGCTTTGTCGGCTTGGTGTCGCCGCACGCCGCGCGGATGCTGGTTGGCGAAGACCAACGTTTCCTGGCCCCGACCGCCATGTTGTGCGGCGCGCTGATGCTGGTCCTGGCCGCGGTGGTATCGAAGCTGGTGGTGCCCGGGGCGTTGTTTCCGATTGGCGTGGTAACGGCCCTGATCGGCGTGCCGGCCTTCGTCCTGCTGATGTTGAAAAACCGGCGGAGGTTCTGGTGAGCCTGCGTGTCGCCGCCCTGACCTGCCGGTATCCGGGCACGAATCGCCCAGCGGTGGCCGATGTTGCCTTCACGGTGGCGGCCGGGCAGGTATGTGCCCTGGTCGGACCCAACGGTGCCGGCAAGTCGACGGTCCTGAAGGTGGTCGTCGGGCTGGTGAAGGCGCAATTGGGAACGGCTTCCCTCGATGCGCCGGATGCTCGTATCGCCTATCTGCCGCAAGCGGCGCCGACTGGGACGGGATTAACCGCGCTGGAGGTTGTCCTGCTTGGGCGGTTGGGTCGCCTTGGCCTGCGGGTGAACGACGGCGACTTGGCGGCGGCCATGTCGGCATTGGCCGCTACCCGCACCGACTCCCTGGCCACCCGCGGCCTTGACGAGCTGTCGGGGGGCGAATTGCAGCGGGTCATGCTGGCACAAGCCTTGGTTCGCGATCCCACGGCGCTGGTTTTGGACGAACCGACCAGCAATCTCGACCTGGCGCATCAGTTGGATGCTCTTCACTTAGTGCGCGCCGAGACGCACGCCCGTCGCATGACGACGCTGATGGTCCTTCACGATCTGACCCTGGCTGCGCGTTTCGCCGATGTCATCGCGGTGCTGAGGGACGGTCGCCTGGTAACCTATGGTCCGCCCGCCGAGGTACTGAATGCCGAGTTGCTGGCCGAGGTCTGGGGCGTCGCGGCACGTGTGCACCACGATGCCGAAACTGGCACCATTACGGTTATTCCCCTCCACTCCCTGTCCGCCGCCTAAGCCCGCAGATGCCGGAAGGGACGTGGTGGCGCCGGTGGATGAACAGAGAACCTCCTGGCCGAGGTGCGTGATTGCTAAATATGAGAGCTGAGGCATGGTGAATATTTCAACGGCCGATCGGGATGTATCCAAGGCGGTCGCCGATTACTGGGATTGGCGAGCCTCGTCGTTCGGCTTCGCTGACAAGAACAGGACGTATTGGGAAGCCGCACTTTCCAGGGCCTTTCCGCTGGGCGAAGAATTGCGGGTGCTCGACATCGGCACCGGTACCGGATTCCTTGCCGCAGTAGCGGCGTCTTGGGGGCACCGGGTCTGGGGGATCGATCTTTCGGAACGGATGCTGGACGAGGCGCGCAAGAATTTGGCGCGCGAGGGCGTTGCGGTCGAACTGTCCTTGGGGGACGCCAGGAATCCCGACTTTCAGGCCGGGTTCTTCGATGTCATCGTATGCCGCAATGTGTTGTGGACGCTTCCCGATCCGCCGACCGCCCTGCTGGCCTGGAAGCGGATTCTGCGCGAGAGCGGGCGGGTGATCGTTTCCGATGGCATGTGGCAACCTGCCGGCTTGGCGAGGTTGGGACGCGTTCTCATCCGACGGTTGGGCTATTTCCTGCCGGGCGGCTCCGAAAAAATGCTTTGCCGGTTTGAAACGAAATACCGCTCCATCAAGCGGGCGATGCCTTTCTTTCGCGGTCTTGACGTGCCGGCGGCGACCCGCCTGCTGGAAAGCACTGGATTCGATCAGATCGAACGGTTCGATGATGGCTTCCCTGGAAGCTCCTACCGGGTCGAGGCGTCGTTCTTTATCCTCGGGGCGACGAAATCGGCGTCCCGTTAGTTCCGCTCTGGACTGGCTTTTACCCTATTTGGCCATTTGGAGGTGCTTGGCCGATCGCTTTTTGGCCGGCGTTTTGGCGGTCAGAATATCCGACAGGCCGGTGAGCATCACATCCGGGCGGTCGGGGAACTTGGCGATCAGCTCCAGGCGGCCGCCCAGGGCGGAGACATAGCCGCGCAGGGTCGACAGCATCAGGTCCGAACGCTGCTCCAGTCGGGACACGCTGTCCTGGCCGATGTCGAGCATTTCGGCCAGCCGGGCCTGCGTGAGGTCGCGGGCCTTGCGGAGGTCGCGCAGAGTCATCTCCTCGGCGATCAGCTCTGCGGCGCGTGCCTCGACCTTGCGGCGTCGCTTCGCCGGCAAGCGGTCCATCATGGTCTTCAGGTCAGTCGCCATCACCGTGTTCCTTTCTTCCGCAAGCCGCTCAGATGGTCGTCGAAGCGGGCATCCGCCCTGGCGATCAACTGGCGGTAGAACCGCTTTTCCGCCTGCCCGGACTTGTCGCCAGCCACCAGGAGGATGGCCTTGCGCTCAGGATCAAACGCGAAAGCGACACGCCAGACGCCGTCGGCGGCATCAAAACGAAGTTCCTTCATGTTGGCGTGCTTCGACCCGTTCAGGGTGTCGACACGTGGGCGTCCGAGCTGTGGGCCGAACGTCGCGAGAAGCGCCGCATGGGCCAACAGTTCGTCCTGCGCTTCCTCGGGCAGGGCCTCGAACTCGGGCGCGAACGCCACATGAAAGATCACATCCCATTTCATCGTTGATTATGGTTCCTGATGCATATGGTTTCAAGTCCATATTTCGGGTTTTTCCAGCCAAGGGGTGAACACGGTCACCTCGGCCGACCTCTCTTGGCGCGTCGCGGATGAAGCTTATAGTGCAGCGTCTCCACGCCGTCGCGAAGGGTATCCTGCGTTTTGCGGATGTCAGTTATGAGGTCCTCTATCTGCGAGACGATCATGGGCGCCAGATCCTTACCTCCGACATCGAGGGCCAGCTTCAGTAGATTGCCCAGGCGAGCCTGATCCGCATTCACCGTGAGAAGGTCGCGGATAGCATGGCAGTACTCGAAAGCCTCCGGTTTGGGCATGCCGTGGCCGAGGATCAGCCCGCGAAGGAACTCCGAAATCGACGTGTAGATCTGGTCCGCCTTCATCTCGACGTCGGCTTTTTCCTCCGGGGTGAAGGACACCAGGATCCGTTTTCGTTTGGTTGGCATGGTATGTCAGAGAAGCTCCGAAAATCCGGGGGGCCAGTTTGCCGCTGGCGGACCCCGCATCGAATGGGGGCGGAGCCGGGCCTACAAGTCCCGGGACTCCGTCCGGATCAAGGTAAGGGTGGTTGCGGCACCCTGACAAAGGGGGCCCTGGGTTTCGAGGATTTTGGCGATCAGCGTTTTAATTTGGCCGATCGTTGCCGGAGAGAAGGGAGTGTCCTCGCCATCGAGAACCTGTTTGAGTTGGTTTCCGAGGCGGGCCTGCTCGGCATTCGTTTCGAGGAGTTGGCGGATTACCGGGACAAACGGAATGTCGTCGGGGATCAAAGCCTGATAGCCAAACGACAGGCGACGCAAGAGCTCCGACATGGACAGTCTCATCCGCTTGGCTTGGCTCCTGACCCGGGTCAGTTCTTCGGGTGTAAAGGAGACATTGACGCGTTTTCGGGTCGTGGCCATGGCGTTTCTCCGGCAAGGTGATGGTATGCGGTCGGGGCGATCGATCTTGTTTCGAGGGGGGTGGTCATTTCTAGAATGACCGGCGGGATAAAACCATGGGTTGGATCGTCTCCGCCGATTTTCGGCAAATTTTCTTCTCCTGTCGTCTCCTTCCGGAATGGGGCGTGGGGTCTCTCCGTCCGCATCGCCCCGGGAGACCGCTTCGCATTCGGCAAGTTTCTGGAATGCGGGGAACGCGGGGCAAGGGCGGGCTGCGGCGATCGGCCGGGGAGGAGGGGCGGCCATCCCGGTTTGGCTCCCGGCACGCCGGTGGGGCAATGATCCACAGGAGGCGGGCCTTCAAATGATTCATCATTTGTCAGAATATCATTCGGAAGGTCTTTGTGTCGGAAGTCGGCTTCCGCCCTGTCGGAAGTTTTCACTGGCCGTTCGACGGTTTTCCCCAGCAGGATGGCCCGTTCCAGCTGCTCCTTGACCCAGGCGGCGCAGAGGATGCGGCGCTCGATTTCCGCGGTCGAGGTCTCGGCGCGGATGCGGTCCTGATACCCCGCGCAACGGTCCAGGACCGTTTCCACCGCGTCGGCCAGCCCGAGGCCGATGGCGGCGTCCGTCAGCTTGCGGATGCGGCCTTTGAGGGCGGAAAGTTCCTGCTTCCGTTCACGCCAGCGTTCCTCCGCCTCCTCTTGGTCGGCCACGGCCTTTTCCAGGGCCGGGATGCGCGTCTTGAGCGGCGTGACGTCGATGCCAAAGGCGCGCTTGATACGGCCGGTGTCGGCGTCCCGCTCGCCGTAGCGGCGGAAGTTGCCGGAGAGTTCCAGGCGCAATTCGAGAATGTCGATCAACTCCCGTTCGCGGTTGTTGATCTGCCGCTCGGTGACACCGTGGTCGCGGGCCATGTTGGTAACGGACTTGTAGACGATGGCCCGATTGCCCGGCTGCCAGTCGACCTCCCGGGTGTGGCGCACGAGGTAGGCCAGATGGTCGATCATGGTGCGCGACAGGCCCAGGGCGGGTCCGCCCCGCTCCAACAGGCGGATCAGGACGAAGCGCACCGAGGGCGAGGCTTCGGGCGTGGCTTTTTCTGGTACGCGGCTCATACGCAGCCCCTGCGAAACCCCAGGAAAGCCGTGCGGGTGAGCGCGTCGGACTTAGCCGTTAAGCCTTTGATAAATAACGGGACTTAGTGCCTTGACATCGTAGGGGTCGCTGGTTCAATCCCAGCTGCGCCCACCATCGAAACCCCAGCGGAAACGCTGGGGTTTCGCCATTTTGGGGCATTGGCCTTTCCTTCGCCATTCTTCAGTCTGGGTCGCAATTGGGGCGCAGTCGACACCTCAGCCATGTGATTATGGAGCGCAGTGATGGCTCGACGTTGATAGCTGCGACACCTCAAGACACTTCGCCGCCGCACTCTCCCCATAACAGCGATCTCATCGTTGCACAGCTCATCTCCGAGACGCCCCAAGATCCTGACGGCGTGCGAACAAAGCGGACAAACATACGATACGAAGAAACCGCTGGTTGACAAACTTTTGAAACATATTTGCCCCTTGATTGGGGCGCCCGCGCGAAAATTGGGCATCGCCAATAATGCAGAATGGTAAAATTGGGAGAAATAAACGTGAAGAATGTCACGAAACTCGCTGTTGGTACGCTTCTTTTCGGTTCGATCATGTTCACATCCGCGTGTCAGACGACGGGGATGCACTATACGGAATGGAGACTCATCAATCCGGAGCAGGCGGACCTGAACATACCGTCCCTGATTCCAGCGGAAATGATCAAGAAAGTGCAGACGAGAACTCGCGACAATAAGTACGTGGAAAATGAGGTGGCGCTTTCGTCCCCGAACGCAGAGGGCAGTGTATTTACCGAGCGGTTCCAGCGCGGCTGGTACAATCCGCAGGTGGAATCGCAGGTAAGGGACCGGGACGCGTTCTTGGGGAGGGTCGACCGGTATTATCAAAACCCTCGCCAGGTTGCGCCAATTTCGTACAAAGGAAGCGTGTCTGGCTATAGCGCCATTGCCGACCGGAAGAGCGATGGCAAGGCGTGCTATGTTTCTTTTACGGGATATGACTTCATGTCCTACAACGGCGACAGAATGGACGGCGTCGGCAAACCGGACACCCTTGTTTCGGTAAGCTTGTGCGGCGAGGGTGCCAGCGGGGCGGTGTTCGCCAAGCTCTACAGCGGCATCGAGCGGAACGCAAAATAGCCACTGCGGAATCCAAGGGACACCCGCCGTTAACAACAAACGTCGGGTGTGCTTCCTGGAGATCCATGAAGGAATGCCCAAAATGAAGAAAACGTTCTTTGTCGCCGTTGCCGTTGCTTTTGCTCTGGCCGGCTGTGTCACCGCGCAGGAACAACATGCCGAGGCCCGGTCAAAGTTAAGCGGGGCGACGGCCCCTTCGACCTATGCATTCGAAGATGCCGACTGGGGCATCGCGTCAACCGAAAATCTTCAGAAAGAGAAACTTCATTCTTCAACGCCAACGACCGTGCCCGGCGTGAAGACAATCAAGACAGCGGAGTTGCTGCCCCTCCTGAAATCCGTCAATCCGCCAATCGTCCTTGATACCTTGGGCGGAAGTGGTCATGCGACGCTGCCGGGAGCCTACTGGCTCAGGGGCGCGGGCACAGGCGAACGCTTCGACGACGCAATCCAAAGCCGCCTCGAAACCAAGGTGGCCGCTCTTGCGAATGGCGCCAAGGCACAATCCATCGTCACCCTCTGCCTTAGTGCCGAGTGCTGGCTTTCCTACAACACAGCACTGCGCCTAAAGCGGATGGGCTACACCAATGTCCAGTGGTATCGCGGCGGCGTGGATGCGTGGAAAGCCGCTGGCTTGCCGATGGCACCTGCCGTTCTTGAACAATGGTAGCCCGACAACGAGCACATGGAGTGTCCAATGAAGAGGATTTTTCCGACAATCGCCGTTGTTGCCTTGCTTTTGAACGGCTGTGCGACCGTCGAGTTTCCAAAATCGGGCAACCCGTCACCCTATGATGGCAAATGGACCGGCTCGCTACCGAGCAAAAGCTCGTCCTGCGCGGCCATGAACCTCGTGGCAAAGGGCGAAGTGCAATACGGCTACATGATTGCCGAGGTGTTCGATGGAACCATCAAAAAGTACGACCTGTGGGGGACGATCGCCCCGGATGGAACCCTGAAAGGCAATATCGGCTCCGCCGGCGTGACCGGCGCCACAGCTAACGTCCGTTTTAATGGCAACGACGCGAACGGCACCTGGACGGCGTCGCAGTGCGACGGAACGGTTGCCCTCAAACGGCTGTAGACCATCGGGAGACCATGGCGGGACCGGGCTATTCCGGGAACTGGTCCCGCCACCCGTCCGATGGTTTTCGGAATTGACTTCCTTCCTTTCCCTTCGATGGGCACGCCATGAATGGCCCCCAAGTTCATTTCTGCAATGCGGGGTTCCCGGCAAGCCTTTGTCCGAGGTGTCGGTTTTGGGGTGCCCGATAGGGGAACCTCTATCGGAAATACTGAGTTTCGCCTTTTTGGTCCCTCAGCACGTATTCCCTCGTTATCGCACTGGCTTCTCTGCGCCTCCCGTAATGCGTGCATCAGTAAGCATTCCCGTGTAATCTTCCCGAATTACACAACGCAATTTTGGGGGGACAAAAATGAGAAAAGCCGCCCGACTGATCGGGATATTGCTGTTCGGAGCCCTGCTGTCGGCGTGCGCCAGCGACCGGATGCGCGCCCTCGACCGGGCGCCGGCTCTTGTCACCTCGCCCGCGGCGGACAAGGCCACGCTTGTCTTCTTCAGTCCGTTTTCGGACGCTGGTGGCGCGATGCGATCGTCGGTGTTCGACATAAGCGACGGACGGATGGATCTCATCGGCATCGTCTCTACCGGCCGCAAGGTTGCCTACGGAAGCAACACCGGTCGGCGGCGCTTCATGGTCATCGGCGAATCGGCGGATTTTCTGGAGGCCGATCTTCTGCCGGGCAAGACCTACCATGCGCGCATCGTTACCCGTCTGGGGGCATGGAAGGCGCGTTTTTCCCTTGTGCCGGTTGTCTCGTCAGACCCAAAACTTGAAGGGGAACTCAACGCCTGCAAGTGGGTCGAGAACTCGCCGGCTTCCTATGCGTGGGCCCAGGACAACATGCCCAGTATCCGCGCCAAGCTCGCGAAATATCTACCGGAATGGGAAAGGAAAGCCGCCAAGCCGTTTCTCGCCGCATCCGACGGAAGATGAAGTGTCCTGACGATCTGAGACGAGGGTGACAAGCTTGTCCTAAATGAACCAGTGGGGGAACCGACATGTCTGCGATATCTCGAACGATACTCGTCTTCGGCTTGGCCGCCGTTCTGGGAGGCTGCGCCGTCGGGAGAAGTGTCGTTCCGCTTGACCAGGCTCAGGCCATCCAGAACCCGGTCTCGGGGATAGCGGTCAAGATAAAGTCCGTCGAGGATGCGCGGGTTTTCGAGGCGGCGCCGAAAGACCCCTCCACGCCCTCTTTGCAGGATGGCGAGATCGGCAACAGCGCAATCACCGCCAGGGCCATTGCGCGCAAACGAGGCGGGTTCGGCAAGGCCTTGGGGGACATCCTGTTGCCAGAAGGACAGACCGTTGCCGCCGTCATGGAGGACTCGATCGGGAATGGCTTTCGCAAGGCCGGCTATCGGGTGCTCCAACCGGGCGATCAAGGCTATGAGCAGGCCGTCACGGTCGATGCGTGGGTAAGACAGTATTGGACGTGGGTTAATCTCGGTTTCTGGGCCGTCACCGTGCATTGCCGAGCCGAAGTCGATCTCAAAGGGGATTTGCCGGCTCTCGGCGGCGGGCTCACCATCCCCGCAGAAGTTTCCGAGGATATGCAGGCGGTATTCGAGGAGGACTGGCTGCGAATCGCCGCCAAGGGACGGGATCGGGTTTCCGAGAACGTGGCGCAAACGCTTGCGGATAAGTCGAAGCCCCGTTAGGCGGAGTTTTATCCCTCAGCCCGCCCGAAGATCAGCGACGTGTTGATGCCGCCGAAGGCGAAGTTGTTGGACATCAGATAGGCGATCTCGATCCTGCGGCCGCGGTCGCGGAGATAGTCGAGGTTCGCGCACCGCGGGTCCACGGCGTCCAGGTTGGCGGTGTGGCAGAACCAGCCCTCGCGCATCATTTCGATGCCGAGCCAGGCCTCCAGCGCGCCGCACGCGCCCAGCGAATGGCCGAAATAGCTCTTGAGGGAGTGGATGGGAATCCGCTCGCCGAAAACCCGCTGCGTCGCTTGGCTTTCGGCGATGTCGCCCCATTCGGTGGCGGTGCCGTGGGCGTTGACGAAACCGATGTCCTCGGGCGCCAGGCCGGCGTCCTCGAGGGCCAGGCGCAGGGCGACCTCCATGGTCTCGGCCTGCGGCTGGGTGACATGGGCGCCATCCGAGTTGGTGCCGAAGCCGACGATTTCGGCATAGACGGTGGCGCCCCGCGCCAGCGCGCGCTCCCGTTCCTCGAGGATCAGCGTCGTGGCGCCCTCGCCGATGACCAGGCCGTCGCGGTCCTTGTCGAAGGGACGCGGCGAGCGTTCGGGGGAGTCGTTCATTGTCGAGGTGGCGTAGAGGGTGTCGAAGACGGCGGATTCCGTGATGTCGAGTTCCTCGGCGCCGCCCGCGATCATGACGTCGGCCTTGCCGAAGCGGATGGCCTCGGCGGCATAGCCGATGGCCTGACTGCCCGAGGTGCAGGCGCTGGACGTGGTGATGATGCGTCCGGTGACGCCGAAGAACAGGCTGATGTTCACCGCCGCGGTGTGGCTCATCATCTGGATGTAGCTGGTGGCGTTGAGGCTCTTCGAGGTGCCGTGCATCATCAATTCGGCGAAGGCCAGCACCGGGGCCGGGCTGCCGAACGACGACCCGAAGGCGATGCCGGTGCGTCCCGACGTCAGGATGGGATCGTCGAGAAGGCCGGCGTCGGCCAGCGCCTTCTCGGTGGCGAACACGGCCATGCGCGCCACCGGGCCCATGGTTCGCGTCTTCTTCCGGGGATAGCGGTCGTCGAAGGAGAAGTCCGCCACCGGCGCGGCGAGGCGGGTGTGGATGCCGGCGAAGCGTTCCCACTCGGCCATGTGGCGCACGCCGGTCCGCCCCTCGGCCAGGGCCGCCCGGATGGTCGGCCAGTCGTTGCCGAGCGCGGTGACGCCCTGCATGCCGGTGACGACGACGCGCCGCATCACACCATGCCCCCGTTGACCGAAACCACCTGCCGGGTCACGTAGCCGGCGTCGTCCGACACCAGAAAGGCGACGACGGCCGCGACGTCCTCGGGCGTGCCCAGGCGGCGCATCGGAATCAGCCGCATCATCTCCTCGCGCGGCATGTCCGCCACCATCTGGGTGTCGATGATCCCCGGCGCCACGCAGTTGACGGTGATGGCGCGCTTGGCCAGTTCGATGGCCAAGGCCTTGGCGGCGCCGATGATTCCCGCCTTGGCGGCGCTGTAGTTGACCTGGCCGCGGTTGCCGACCAGGCCGGAGACCGAGGAAAGGGCGACGATCCGCCCGCCCTTGCGGGCCGAAACCATCGGCATCACCGTCGGCCGCAGCACGTTGTAGAAGCCGTCGAGGTTGGTGCCGAGAACGCTATCCCACTCGTCGTCCTCCATGGCGGGAAAGGCGTTGTCGCGGGCCATCCCGGCGCACAGCACGATGCCCCAGTAGGCGCCATGCGCCTCGATGTCGGCTTCGAGCGCCGCGCGGCAGCCGGCGCGGTCGGCGATGTCGAAACCGAGGATGCGCCCGTCCGACCCTGCCTTGCGGATCTCGGCCAGGGTCTCCTCGGCGCCCTCGATATCGGATCGGCAGTGGACGACGACGGCGGAGGCCTGGCGGGCGAGGCGGACGGCGATGGCCCGTCCGATGCCCTTGCTGGCTCCCGTGACCAGCACGGTTTTGGTCATTCTCTCCCTCCGAAGGTGCCCAGGTTCTTGGGCTGGTAAACGTTCAACCGGGCTTGCGCGACCACGGCGCCGGTGCGCCGGATTTCGCAGTCGAAGCAGGCCATCTCGTCGTCGCGCAGGGCGACGCGGGCCGAGATTTCCAGCCGGTCGCCGATACGGAAAAAAGGCACCTGCGCCTCGAACCGCCGCGTGCCCAAGAGGAACCCGACGCGGACGGCTTCCCCCGCCGCCAACGCCTCGGCGCCGGCGAAGGCGCCGCAGGCCTGGGCCATGAGCTCGATCCCCACATGCGCGGGAACGCCGTCGCCGGCGAGGAACGGGTGGCCGGCGCCGATGGTGGCGGCGGCCAGCACGCCGTCGGCGTCGTAGCCGATCACCTCGTCCAGCAGCACCATCGGCGGGGCGTGGGGCAACAGGCGTTCGACAGGCCAGGGACAGGGGATCACCATCCCCTCCCCAGCACCAGGCCGCAGTTGGAGCCGCCGAAGCCGAACGAATTGCTGAGGGCGGCGACCCTGGGGGCGTCCGGCAGGCGGTCGTCCGTCGTCGCCAGCCGGATCGGCGCCAGCGCCGTGTCCGCCGCGCCGTCCCACAGGTGGGGCGGCAGCCGCCGGCCGGGATTGAAGCGGGGATGGAGCGTGAGCCACAGGAAGGCGGCCTCGATGGCCCCCGCCGCCCCCAGCGTGTGGCCGGTCATGGCCTTGGTCGAGCTGCACGGCGTCGTTTCGCCGAACAGCGCGCAAACGGCCTTGGATTCCATGATGTCGTTGAGCGGCGTCGCGGTGCCGTGCAGGTTGACGTAACGGATGTCGTCGCGGCTTAGGCCGGCGTCGGCGAGGGCCGCCCGCATGGCGTCCAAGGCGCCTTTTCCCTCCGGATCGGGGGCGCTGATGTGATGGGCGTCGGAGGTTTCGCCGATGCCCAGCAGGGCGATCTCCGACGGTTCGCGGGTCATCAGGAAAACCGCTCCCCCTTCGCCGATGGTGATGCCGTCGCGGTTGGCGCTGAAGGGGTTGCAGCGCCCGGCCGAAACGGATTCCAGGGCCGAGAATCCGGCCAAAGTGAGGCGGCACAGGGTATCCACCCCGCCGACCACCGCGGCGTCGCAAAGCCCGGCAGCGATCAGCCGCCTCGCCGAGGCGAACGTCTTGGCCCCGGACGAGCATGCCGTCGCCACCACATAGGCGGGACCCTCCGTCTCCAGCCAGCGGGCGGCGAAGGAGGCGGCGCTGCCGACCTCCTGCTGGCGGTAGTCGAAATCGGCCGGCCACCGGCCGGTTTCCCGATACGCCGCCAGCGCGGCCTCGCCTTCGGCCATCCCCGAGGTGCTGGTGCCAAGCACGATGGCGATGCGATCGCGGCCATATCGGCGCGCCGCCGCTTCGATATCGGCACGGATTTCCGAAAGAAGCGCCGCCAGGAGACGGTTGTTGCGGCTGTCGAAACGGGAAAACGCCGGCGGCAGCGCCGGCAGCGGGCGCTCGATGGCCCCGACGACGGCCGCGCGCCCCGGCCGAACCTCCTTGCCGGGCCGCAGCGTTTCCCGGCTGCCCGCAAACAGCAGGGGGGCGACCTCCTGCTTGCCGAGACCGAGGGACGCGCCGATCCCCACCGCGTTGAGGTAAAGCGGCGGGCTCATCGCGGCGCCGCCTGCGACTGGACCTGGATTTCGTACCGCCGAGCATGGTTCGTCAGCGTTGCCGCGCCGGCCCACGGATCGGCGTCGCGGGTGATCGAGATGATCTCCGTCATTCCCTGCCGGACGGAGCGCGACGTGCCCGTCGCCAGGATGTCGGCGCCGCGCAGGCCCCGGCGGATGCTTTCCTCCGGCCAGAACAGAAGAACGATGTCGGCCAGGACATTCTCCGGCGGCAGGGCTTCCGGCAGCCAGGGCGCCCGCTCGACCTCCAGGCGGACGCCATCCCACGCGACGGTCATCGCGCGCCGGCCGAGGACGTCGGTGCAAACCAGGAAAAGACGGTCGGGGGCGACGCTGAGGCGGCCTTCGAAAACGGACGTGGTGCCCTCGTATCGCGCGGTGACGAGTTGCGCCGCCTCCACCCGGCGCTCCAGCGCGGACGGGGGCGGGAGTTCAAGCTCCACGCCGGGGGCCACGAGGACGCTTTCCGGCAAGCGAGGAACGGAAGAAGCGCAGCCCGCAAGGGTGACGGCGAGGATGATAGTCATAACGACGCGCAAGACGGGAACTTCGACCTCATGTTGCATCTGTACTCTATACAACTCCTGGGACCGCCTCCACCTTCTATCGCGGGCGTCCCGATGCCGCACCGGGCGCCGCCAGGAAGGCGATGGCGATGCCCGTCAGCATGGTGATGCCGAAGGTCTGGACGGCGGCGGTGTGGCTGAAGGCCAGCAATCCGAACGACAGCATCGTGGTCAGGGTGGCCAGCGTCACCGCCGTCAACGTGGCGGCCTCGCCATCGCCGTCCTCGGCGCAGAAGATCGCGTAGTCGACGCCGATGGCCAGCACGAGAACCAGCGCCATGGCGGCGAAGAAGGTGAACGGCAGGCCGCACAGGGCGAGCAGGGCGGGGGCCAGAAGCACGGCGGCCGACGGCGGCGCCATGATGCGCAGGCCACCCCGCCATCCATGCCGCACCGCCAGAAGCGGCACCATCAGGAGGATGGAGGCGCCGAGCAGCCACACCGCCTGGCGGCGGTAGCTGCCGAGAAGGGCCGTCACGTCCGCCGCCGGATCGATGAAGCGTACGCCGGGCAAGCCGTCGCCGGCGCGACGCGCCGCCGCGGGGTCGGCCAGCCCCTGGAGCGCGACGACATGGAGGGCGCCATCCTTCGTGCCGTCGAGGACGAGCGCGTCGAGGAACGCGGCTTGGCCGGTGGCGCGCACCCGGCGCAGGTCCAGGAAACCGTCCGCGCGCCGTTCGCCGGGGCCGGGCGTCATGCCGAGGCGATCCTGCAAGGCGGCCAACTGCGATCTTTCCAGCCGCTCTTCGATCAGGCGGCGATTCTCGCTCTGCCGGGCCATCGACGGCACGAAATCGGCCGGAGACCGCCACCCGGCGAGGGCACCCGCCTCGACGAGGGGCGCCAGCCTGGCGGCGAGAACCTCCTCGCCGGCAAGGGCTTCCTCGTCATCCTTGGCCTCGACCAGGAAGAACTGGCCCGCCGTATCGATGCCGGCGAGGCGCTGGATCTCGTTTTGCTCGGAAACCAGGTGGGCGGGCAGGTCCTGCTGCCGCCGGATGTCGTCTTCGGTCCTCATCGTCGAGAACCCGACCACGCCGACGGCAAGCGCGGCGATGGCCGCCGTCATGCGCACTCGCCGCAGCCCGTCCTCCGTCCACAGCCGATGCGTCAGCGCCGCCATGCGCCGCCATGCCGCCGGCAGCGGGCGCGGGCGCACCCGGTCGAGCAGCGGAAACCACAGGATGACCGTCAGCAGCGAGGCCGCCACGCCGACGACGGAAAAGACCGCGACCTGCCGCAGGCCGGGATAGGGCGCGATGGCGAGCGCGCAATAGCCGATGGCCGTGGTCCCGGCCCCAAGGAGCATGCCCGGCAGGACGCGGCGCAGCCGTTCCACCGGCTCGGCGCGTGGTGTGAAGACCTGCGTGAAATAGTGGACGCCGTAGTCGACGGTGACGCCGATCAGGCCGGCGCCGAACAGAAGGACCGCGACGTGCGGGGTTCCGAACGCAAGCAGGGATGCCGACAGCGCGGCAACAAGGCCGGCCAAGATCGACAGCACGCCCAGGACCAGGGGCGTGACCGAGCGGAAGGCCAACAGCATCAGGGCGATGGCGCCGATGATGGCGCAGGCGGTAATTGCCGAGGCCTCGGCGAGGGCTTCGCTGGCGCCGGCGCGGGCATAGAAGATCGTGCCCAGGCGGAGAACGGAAAGCCCTTCCGCAGGGGCGCCGGCGGCGGCCATCGCCGCATCCCAGGCCCGCTGAAAACGGCCCTGGAATTCCAGCGCGAAGGGGTCGCCGGCAAGCGATCCCGAAACGACGATCCATACCCGGCCGTCGTCTCGGATGGTCAACAGCCCGTCGTCGGGGAAGGCTTGGCCGCCGAGGCCCGGAAGGCCTTTCAGGAATTCCGGGAACAACAGGAACGGGTCGTTCCTGAGCAGCCGGGAGTCGGCGAAACTGGCGAATCCATAAATCTGCGACAGCGCGCGATTGACGATGTCCTGCCCGCGGTCCCCAAGAAGCAGCCGGCGGTCGGCGTCCGAGAGCAGGCCCGCCCGGTACGGAAAGTACGCCGCGCCCAGGCGGGCGGCGGCCGTGGAATCCGGAACGGCATCCGCAGGCGACAGCACGCCGGAACGCGCCAGGCTCGCCGCCATCTCCGTGGCGGCCAGGCGGGCGAGGCCGCGGTCGCGGTGGCCCACCAGGACCACGATCCGGCGGGCGACCAGGTCGGTCATGGCCTGTTTGGCGCGCGCGACCGCCGGATCGTGATCGGCGACCGGCAGCAACGCCATGAGGTCGGTCCGGAAAGGCGCGCCGTCGGCGAAGCGCCAGCCAAGATAGCCGGCGGCGGCGACGATCGCCCCCAGCCAGAGGATGGCCAGCCGGCGCCTCATCGGGCCGCCGATTGCAACAGGGCGGCTTCGTCCGGTTCGAGCGGCCCCGCCGACCGGCGCTGATCGGAGAACCGGATGCGGTCGAAGTCGCCCTCCTGCCTGTGGATTTCCACCGTTTCGACGAACTGGCCGACCTCGAGGTCCAGGCGCCGGAAGGGCACGGCCGCCGTCCCGCCGTTCGAAAGGGGAACCAGGGTCAGACGGTTTCCGTTGCGGGTCACCGCGAAGGCGGTTTCCAGGACGCCCAGGTTGCCGCTCAGCGCCGCGTCGAGCATCTGGTAAAGGCGGGACATCATAGGGACTTGGGAAACCGGCAGGCGCAGGGATTCCGTCCCCGCCGCCTGTTGCAGAAGACCGGCCGGCGTGACCACCGTCGTCACGGCGAAGGGCGATTGCACGGTCCAGATCAGGCCTTCGCCGGGGGCCAGGACAAACCGCCCCTCGGAGATCAGCGGCTTGGAAAAACCTTGCAGGTGGCGTTCCTGGACGAACTGCCCGCGCACGATGTCACCCGGCCGGATGGCGGCGGGGTCCGCGTCTGCCGCGCCTGCCAAAAGGAACAGCGCGAGCAGCGCGGCGGGTATCCGGCCGAACGTCACGGCAGGAGACTCCGCACCTTCTCGCGAAGCACGGCCGGCGATTCGAACAGCATTTCCGACGTCGCCCCGTCCACCGCCACCTGCGTCGTCGTGGCCTTGGTCAGAACGGCGCCCGACGCGGCATCGGTGATCCGGTAGGTGATCCGCAGGCGGTTCTCGTACTCCGCGAGGCGGGCTTCGACGCTGATTTCCTGTCCGAACTGGATGGCCCGCACGTACTTGACGTGGAGCTCGACGACCGGCCACAGGTAGCCGGACTCCTTCATTTCGACGTAGTTGTATCCGATGGCGTCGAGCAGCGCGCAGCGGGCCTGTTCCAGGAAACGCACATAGCTTCCGTGCCAGACCACCTGCATGGGATCGAGGTCGTAGAATTGCACCTTGATGGCAACGGCGGCCGCGATCATCGGGGGGGCGACTCCTTGATGGCGAAATCGAAGAAATTGTACCACTGGAACGGGTCGAAAAGACATTCCGCCTCGAGCCGGCGGGCGTAGCCGGCGACGTAGCCGGCCAGCGCCGTTTCGCGGGCGCCGCGCGGCAGCGCAATCCGGTCGCTGAACGGCTCCAGCCGGGCTTTCCAGCCCGCACCCTCGCGGCGGCAGAAGAACAGGTAGACCGGGCATTCCAGCAGCGAACCGAGCAGCCATGGCCCCTGCGGGAAAGGCGCGACGCCGCCAAGGAAGGGGGCGGCGCAGACCCGGCCCTGCGAAAGGACCGGCACCCGATCGCCGGCGATGGCCACCCACTCGCCGCGGGCGATCCGCTCGCGCAGCGCGATCGCCATGTCGGGGCCGACGTCGGTGACCTGCATGACCTGTCCGGCCTCGCGGTCGCGGAAGCGCGCGACCAGCCGGTTGTAATGCTCGGCGTTGCGGCTGTGGGCCAGCACGGTCAGGCGGCGGCGCAGGTCGGGACGCATGAGGGCGCGCGCCAGTTCGACATTGCCGACGTGCGAGACGACCAGCAGGGCACCGCGCGGATCGGCCGCCGCGCGTTCCAGCGTCTGCGGATCGTCGATGGCCATGGCAGACGATGGGATTCCGCCCGTCCACGCCGCGAAGGCATCGAGGGCGCGCGACGCGAAATTCATGACGTGCCGATAGCCGTGCCACCAGGCGATGCGGCGGGGCGATCCCGCGACGGCGAAGGCGCGCGCGAGAAAATCGAGCGAGGCGCGTCGCTGGGTTTCGCCCGTGACGTAGAAGTAGAGGACGATCGGCGCCATCACCGCGCGGCAGCCGCCGCGCCCGAGCAGGCGATAGGCGGCGGCGATGAACCGCAGGCCCCAGAACGCTCCCCGCTCGCGCAGCTGGGCCCAGTGGGCCGTCGCTTCCAGCGGCGGGGGACGGTGGCGCAGGATGGAGGGGAGGCGAAACAGCGCGGTCAGGACGAGGCGGGTGTGCATCCAGGTGATGCGCAGGTTGTCGGCGAGGAGATCGAAGTTGGAAAGGTTGCCGGGCGGATAGGTGACGCGCACCGGCACCATGACCGGGGGCACGCCCCGCCAGAACAGGCGGACCATGATCTCGGTATCGAAATCCATGCGCCGGCCCAGCTTTTCGGCGGCGAGCAGGCGGCCGACCTCGTCCAACGGATAAACGCGCAGGCCGCACATGCTGTCGGTGATGCGAAACGACAGGGTTTCCACGAAGACCCATACGTGGGTCGCCCAGCGGCCGATCCGGCGGCTGCGCGGCACCGAGGCGTCATAGGCGGGATACCCGCTTACCACGGCGTGGGGGTGCGCGCGGGCGCGCGCCAGCAGTTCGGGAAGGGCGCCGAGATCGTGCTGGCCGTCGGCATCCGCCTGAACGGCGTGGGTGAAGCCGCCGGCGATGGCGTGCCGGAACCCTTCCGCGACCGCGGCGCCCTTGCCCTGGTTGACCGCCAGGCGATGGACGGTCACGCCATCGGAAGGGGCGTCGAGGGAGGCAATGGCGGCGGCGGCCGGCTCGTCGCTGCCGTCGTCGATGACGAAGACGGGCAGGCCCAGGGCCCGCAGGCGGCCGACGATGTCCGGCAACGCTTGCCAGTGGTTTCGGCTGGGCACAATGGCGCATGGCCTGATCGTCACGGCGCCACCGTCACCTGGCCCGTCGAACAGGCCTTGCCGTCGCGGCGGTATTCGAAGGACAGCCGGCCGTCTTCGCGCTGGTGGCGCAAGGCGAGGACGAGGGTGTCGCCGGGACCGATGGGGGAAGCGAACTTGACCTGGAACCGCTGTGCCGCCACCAGGTCGAGGCCCAGGCATTCCCGCGCGAAGGCGATGGCCCACTCGATCTGGACGACGCCGGGAAGGATCGGAAACGCCTCGAAGTGCCCCAGGAACCAGAAGAGATCGGCAGGGACGAGAAGGTCGAGCTCGGCGCGACCTTCCCGGACGCGACGGGCGAGGACGACGGGCGTCCGGGGCGCGTCATCCATGTTGCCGCTCCTCGAACAGAGCCACGAGATCGGCGGTGCGCGTCTTGCCCATGGGCCCGATCGGCAGCGCCGGCATGAAGCGCCAGCGCCGCGGCAATCCCGCCGCCTCGAGGCGGAAGGCAAGCTCGCGCCGCAGCAGCCGGCCGAGCCGGAACGGGCCGATCTCCGCCAGCTTGGCCTGTCCCGCCTGCGAGGGGACGACGACCGCCGCCAGGATCGCCCGTTCGCCGGGCAGCGCGATGGCGACGGCTTCGGCGACCAGCGGCGAGGCGGCGAGGGCCTGTTCGACCTCCGCCAGGGCCACGCGCTTGCCCTCGATCTTGACGACGCGATCGCTGCGGCCGAGGAGGGTGAAGCCTTCGGAAGACACCTCCACCCGGTCGTCCGTGGCGACCCACGACGTCTCGTCGACGTGCCGCGCCCGCAGCCGAAGGCGGCCGTCATCGCCCCGTGCCGCGGCGATCCCTGGCAGCGGTTTCCAGCAGCCGTCACCGCGGTCCCGGCGGCGCGTCGCGACGGCGCCCGTTTCCGTGCTGCCGTAGATTTCGTCGGTGGCGACACCGAAGATCCGGGCGGTGTCGTCCGCGGCCCATTGCGGCAGCGGGGCTCCCGCCGAAAGCACCATGCGCGGGCGGCGGTCGGGCGGAGCCGGCGGCAGGCCGCCCAGGCGGGTCAGGTGGGCTGGACTGGAGACGATGACGGCGCCCGGCGGCAGGCCGTCGATCAGGCTTTCCCAGTAGTCTTCCATGTGCGGCGCGAACGCCCGCCCGGTCAGCAACGGCCACACCACCTTGAAAGCCAGCCCGTAGATGTGCTGATGCGGGACCGTCGCCACGGCCGTCGCGTCGGGGGGAAGATCGGGCCATTGCGCATCCAGGGCCGCCGCCTCACGCTCCAGATGGAGCAGGCTTTTTTCGATGCGCTTGGGGGCGCCGGTGGAGCCGGAGGTGAAGAATTCGATGAGCCCGGCCTCGGGGCGGCAGGGGATCGGTTGCCCGCCCCCGGCCCCGTGCCGAAGCGCGATGCGCGGGCCCGGCAGGTCGGGCTGATCCGACACCAGGTGGTCGAAGGCGCCGGCCAGGCTGGCCAACGTGCCCGGCTGCACGTTGGGGAGAACCACGGCGGTGGCTCCGGCCGACGTCAGGCCGAGGACGGCGACGAGAAACAGGTAGCTGTCGCCGCAGACGACGGCGCCGCGGCGGCATCCGGCGGCGGCGACGGCGTCGGCCATGGCCGCCGCGTCGGCCCGCAGATGGCGTCGCGTCAGAACGTCGCCGGCGTACCAGCTGACGGCGACGGCATCGTCTTCGGCCTGGGCAAGGACGGAGGCGAACGACAGCGGCTTCATTCCGCCCCGCCCTTCGCCCGCCGCCGGACCCACCGGCGGACCACAAGCTCGCCGCCCATCAGGAGGCCCATGAGAAGATAGGACAGAAGCCCGTTGTACAACGCCCAGACGGCGGGGTCCTCGGCCAGGGCCGTCCAGCCGGAAACGCCGGCATTGGCAAGCAGGAAGAAAAACCAGACGAGCGTGACCCGCCGCATGTACCGGCGGGCCGGCGCCGTGGCGACGGTTCCGGCCATAGCGGCGAAGCGCTCGACCAGTGTCGGAGGGAACAGGAGCGACCCGCCGAATGCCGCGGCGAAGGCCAGGCTCATGAGGACCGGATAGGCCTTGGCCGCCACCATGCCGTCGATGGACAGGAGCGCCAGCAGGCCGAGGCCGACGGCGGCGAGGGCGCCCAAGACGACCGCGTCGCGCCCTTCGCCGCGCAGCCAGACGGCCCGTATCGCCAGCACGGCGAGGGCCAATCCGACGAACGCGGCCGGCGGCACGTGGCCGATCCCGGCATAGACGATGAAAGGATAGGCGGCGCCGAATGCCACCAGGGCGAAGCGGGATGCGCGGGGTCTACGCGTTGAGCAGGGAATGGACACGGTCGACCACATCCCCGACCGTCCGCACGGACTTGAATTCTTCGGGCTTGAGCTTGCGCCCGGTCAGGTCCTGGAGCTTCACCATAAGGTCGACGGCGTCGATGCTGTCGAGATCGAGGTCCTCGAACAGCCGGGCGTCCGGGCTGATCTTGTCGAGCGGAACCTCGAACACGGTTTCAAGGAAGCTTTGCAGCTTCAGGAAGATTTCGTCACGGCTCATCGAACGGCCTCGCGATGCGCGCGGACGAATTCGGCGAGGTTGCGAATGCAGGCAAAGCTTTTCTTCACTTCATCCGAGGCGGAATCAATCTTTATCCCATAAATCTTCCGGATCGAAACGCCGATCTCCAGCGCGTCGATGGAATCCAGCCCAAGGCCGGCATCGCCGAAAAGAGGCTCGTCGCTGTCGATATCTTCAGGCGAAAGATCTTCGAGCTTGAGCGTCGTGACGATCAGCGTCTTCAGTTCGGATTCCAGGTCGCCCATGCTCGCATTTTTCCACGTAATATTGACGCACAAAGGTTGCCAATCTTCGCACCGCCTGCGACCGGAAGGGATATCCCAGGAAGGCGGAAATGTCCAGCCGCTCCCCAACCTCCACGTGAAAAACCGGGCGGATTCGGGGGACGTCGTACCAGGCTCGTCCCTTGGGGAGAAAGACGGGTGCACAATTTATGGTCGTAAGACAGAGATCCGTCCGGGCGGCGAACGCAACGTTGGCGAAACCGCGTTTCACGACCATCGCCTGTCCCTCGACGCTGCGCGTTCCTTCCGGGAAGATGATGACGTTGTCGCCGCTCCTCAGGGCGTCCGCGCAGCGCTCGACCAGGGCCTCCGGATCGAGGTCGTTGCGGATATAGCCCGCCCCGGCGACCACGGGACGCAGGAAGGGGTTGGCCCAGATCTGGTGCTTCACGACGCACTGCACGCGCGGCAGCATCGACATGAGGATCACGACGTCGAGGAGCGACGGGTGGTTCGAGACCACCAGCAGGCCCCGCGCGTTCGCAAGAAGCGGACGGCCGGAGACGTGAAGCTCGATGATCCGGAAGAAACACAGCGCGCGGATGAAGATCCGAAAACTGGTTTGGATGAGGAACTGGATCCGCCGCTTGCGGGCCAGCGGGCCGCGCGACAGCCAGATCACGGGAGGGAAGAGAGCCGTCGCCATGGCGATTCCGCCCAGTCCGAAGGCCGCAAACCCGACCCCGGTTCCCGCCACCCGCCAAAGCCGTTCGAGCCTATACACGGCGCCACCGCCACATCATGCGGTCGCCGCGGCAGGCCGCCTCGGGCTCGCTTGAACAGAGGAAGGCAAGGAAGGCGGTGGCGAGATCCTCGGATTGCCCCGGCGCTTCCGCCGTCCCGGGAGTTGCTTGCACCTCGATGTCTCCCACACCCCGCGGCGGTTGCAGGGACAGCGCGAGGACGGTGCCGGCGTCGTCGTCTGCGACCCCGGCATAGGCGTCCGGCAGCGGTTCGTCGTAGTGAACCAGGAGCACGGGATCGCTCGGCCTTTCCGACAGACAGGCCGCCGCCTCCATCAACCCGTAGCCAAAGGTGTCGGGACCCGCGGCCAAGGCGGTGTGTCCCTGGCGGTTTCCCATGGCGATGGACATCGCGCCGGCGAGGGCATGGTGGACCGACATGCTGAAGTCGGCGGGCGAGACGGTGTCTTCCCTGGCCAATGTCTGCAACATCGAAAAGGTGCGGGAATACTCGCCGTGGCGGGAGGAAAAAATGAAACGAGTGTTTTGTTCGGGAGCCAGCGACCATGCCGCGGCCAACGCCCGCCGCCCGAGGGGCGTCACCCGCCGGCGGATCGAACCGGGAAGCACCTGTTCACACGGCCGGGCTTCCGTGCCCATGGCGCCGCGCCAGGCGTTCACACTAATCCTGAATTCCCCCATCCCTAAGGTTCCGGCCGTCCCCTGTCGTGCAATCCGCCCATAAGCCCCCGCCGGCGGATTCCAGGTTGGCGCTGGTGTTTGTTTTCGTCTCGCTTCAGTTTTCCCGATGCTATCACGCGCGCGTTGCGATGGGCATGCCCTTTACGTCCGAAATCACTTTTTCCTGAATGCCGCCAGGGAAAGCCGTTCCTGGATGTCGCGGTCCAGAAGGATCACCCACTTGCCGTAATTGTGGTGGATATTCCCCTGGCTATCGAGAAGACCGCGGCTCGTGTTGTAGACGATGCTGTAGGACGTCTGGGAATACTTGAGGTCGATGACCGCCTCATAGGCCGTTGGCTTGATCAGCGTCGCCACCAGATGCCCGTCGGCCTTCTTGTCGACCATCCAGCCCCGGGCAATGGCCGCCTCGGCGATCTCGTTGCCGATCTCGGTCACGGAAAGCTTCTGCGCGGAATACGGGACGGGATGGTTGTCGACATTTTGGATCGGCCGCGCGGCGCAGGCGGCGAGGAAGAGCGCGACGGCAATGATGGGAAACCTGAACATCATGCTGGATCCTTATGCTTCTGCCGTTCGCAACGATAGTGTGCCGGCATCCGATATACAACCGTGGCAAATATGCCGGGGCCGCGCGGTGAACCTCCGCGCGTGCTCCGTTTGCGCGGAAATCCCGCCTATTCTCAATGAAGAGGGAAGGAATAGTAGAGCGTGACGGACTCGGCACCCGGATTGGTGTCGCCCACGCCGGCGTTCGATATGTGCGAGAACGCCATGCCCAGGCGGGATCTGTCGTCGAAGCGATAGGCGACTTCGAGTTGCGAGCGGATTTCGAAGGCGCTGCCGAGGTCTTTTCCGCTGCCTTCGTGGTAATACCCGGGGGCCACGCTGGGCGAAATCACCAGGCGGCGCCCGAAATAGAAATCCGACAGCACGCCGGCGTAGGCGTGCACCGACCCGTCCGTGGTCGCCATGACGCCGGCCAACGGCTTGAAGATCCAGAAACGAAAGCCGGAGCGATATTCGGCCCGTGCCTCGACGGCGGTGTCGTCCTGATGCACAACGTCAAACCAGCCGCCGCCGACGGCCAGGAAATCAGGATCTTCGGCGTGGGCCGGCATGACGGCAATCGCGGCCAGGAAGGCACCCAGAAAGGCTTTGAGCATCATTCGATCCCCCCCGGACAATACGGACAGTTCCGGCATGTGGCGCATGGCTTATAGGGACACGATCCTACGTCATCACTTGCGGCGAATCGACAAAAATCAGACCGTCGAACCGGCAAGGGCTTTCGCCACACCCTGCCGCCTGTGCCTCCCTCAGGCCGGCTTGGCGGCCGGCGAAACGTCGTCTTGGCCGAACGTCAGCATGTCGTCCTCGTCGCCGCAGGACAGGCGGTCGAAGGTGCCGAGGTCGAAACCGGTGACGGCGGGCGGATCGGCCGCTTCCCCCGCCCAGCGCCGGTCGAAGAGGTCGAACAGGCCGCGCAGCGAGGCACATACCATTGGAAAACCCCTGATCTGGATGCCATCTTGCGTCGTGAACGATCAAGGAGACAGCCCATGACCACCGTCAACGATTCCACCGCCGCCATCGCGCTGCCGACCCGCCGGTTGGGGCGCACCGACATGGCGATCACCCGCGTCGGCTTCGGCGCCTGGGCCATCGGCGGCGCCGACTGGGCCTTCGCCTGGGGCAGCCAGGACGACCGCGACTCCGTCGCCGCCATCCGCCATGCCGTCGAGCGCGGCATCAACTGGATCGACACCGCCGCCATCTATGGCCTCGGCCATTCGGAAGAGGTGGTACGCCAGGCCCTGGTCGGCCTGCCGACCGCCGAGCGCCCGTACGTGTTCACCAAGTGCGGCCTGGTGTGGGACGAGGCGAACCGCGTCGCGGCGCCCAGCAAGGCGGGCGCCGCCGCCAGCCTGCGTCGCGAGGTCGAGGCCTCGCTCAAGCGCCTCGGTGTCGAGCGCATCGACCTTTACCAGATGCACTGGCCGGCCGACGACGTGCCGCTCGAGGACTACTGGCGGACCCTGCTCGACCTCAAGGCCGAGGGCAAGGTGCGGGCGGTCGGCCTGTCGAACCACAGCGCGCAGCAGCTCGAGGCGGCCGAGCGCCTGGGCCATGTCGACACCTTGCAGCCGCCCTTCTCGGCGATCCGCCGCGACGTCGCCGCCGCCGAGCTGCCCTGGTGCCATGCCCACGACACCGGCGTCATCGTCTACAGCCCCATGCAGGCCGGCCTGCTGTCCGGCCGCTTCTCGGTCGAGCGGGCGCAATCGCTTCCGAAGGACGACTGGCGCTCGCGCAGCGCCGAATTCACCGGTGACAAGCTGGCCCGCAACTTGAAGCTGGCCGAGGCGTTGAAACCCGTCGCCGAGCGCCATTCCACCAGCGTTGCCGCCGTTGCCGTCGCCTGGACGCTGGCCTGGCCGGGGGTGACGGCGGCCATCGTCGGCGCCCGCAGCCCGCAGCAGGTCGATGGCTGGCTTGACGCCGCGACGCTCGAGCTGACCGCGAAGGACATGGCCGAGGTTGCCGCCGCCCTCAAGGCGACCGGCGCCGGCGGCGGCCCCCTGTCGCCCGCCGCCTGAACCGGGCAACGATCAGGAGCGGCGTCCGTCTCGTTCCGCCGAGCCCCAGGCCAGCACCGAAAGGACGAGGGCGACCAGGGCCAACAGGTTGAGTCCGGCACCGGCCGCGTGGGAGTATTCCCACTGGGTCCGCAGCGCCTCCCAGCCCGGCGGTACCGTCGTCCAATTGGCGGTCGCCCGGTTGGCCGGGAAGGTGTAGATCCAGAACAGTGCCTGGGCGCCGGCCAGGCCGAGGAACGCCAGGCCCGCCCAGCGGGCCGCGGCCGGTTGGCGCCACACCAGGATGGTCAGCGTCAGCGTCGAAGCCAGCGCGCCGACGACGACAACTCCCAACAGCGCCCAGCCCCGATAGATGGCCTGCGCGGTGAAATAGGCCGCCTCGGGCAGATCGATCTTGTTCGGAAGCGCGAGGAGATGGGCGAGCGACGGCCCCAGGCTCAGGCCGACGAACAGGAAGGCGAAGAAGTAGGCCCACTTCTGACGAGCGATCGACATCACAGGTTAGCTGGGAGGAAGACGCCGGCAGGTCAAGGACGAATGCCTCCTGGTGCGCGGCCCGGCGGATCGGGCTAGACTGCCGGCGCGACCGGCAGGGGCGCTCAAGGCGAGGAGAGGGATCGGCGTGTTCGACAAGGGGCAATCGGCGGACGATCTGGTCCAGCGCGGGTTGGCTCTGCATAAGCAGGGACGGCTGGCCGAGGCCCGCCCTCTTTATGCCGCCGCCCTGGCCAGCGATCCCGGGCACGCCGAGGCGTTGCACCTGATGGGGTTGGCCGCCTATCAGCAAGGCGATTTCGACGAGGCCTTGGCGCGTATCGAGGCGGCCATCCGCCAGCGGCCCGGCGTCGCCAAGTATCACAGCAACCGGGGCAACGCGCTCAAGGAAAAGGGACGGTTGGAAGAGGCCATCGCCGCCTACCGCCAGGCCATCGCCCTCGATGCCGCCTTCGCCGACGCCCCCTTCAACCTGGGGGTGGCGTTGCGCGAGGCTGGCGACGCGCCCGGCGCCGTCCGGGCCTTCCAGGCGGCGCTCCGGCTCAATCCGTCCAACGTCGACACCCGGCAGAACCTGGCGACCGCGCTCTATTCGCTGGGCCGGCACGATCAATCCATCGATCTGTTCCGCGAAGTCCTCAAGGCTCGCCCGAATGCGGCCGAAGTCCACTTCAACCTGTCGCAGACCTTGGAAAGGGCCGGCCGCTACGCCGAGGCGATCGCCGAGGCCCGCGTCGCGCTCGCCCTCGCTCCCGCCTACGCGGCGGCGGCGGCGGCGCTCCACTTCCTGATGCGGCGCTGTTGCGCGTGGGAGGGCATGAGCGAGGTGGCCGCCGTCGTCGATGCCAACATCGACGCCGCCGGTCCCGGCGTTCGCGTCGCCGAGACGCCGTTTCTCAACGTCGGGCGGTGCGACGATCCGGTCCGCAACCTGGCGGTGGCCCGAAGCTGGGGAAACGCCCTGGCGAACAGCGTGTCGCCGCTGTTCGAGCGACGGCCGCCGTCGCCCCGGGCGGAGGGGCGCATCCGCCTGGGCTATCTTTCGTCCGACATGCAGAGCCACGCGGTGGGGCAACTCATGCGGGGCCTTCTGCGCCGCCACGACCATGGCCGCTTCCACGTCTCGGTCTATTCCTACGGCCGCGACGACGGCAGCGCCTACCGGCAGGACATCGTCCGGGCGTGCGACGCCTTCCTCGACATCCGCGACCTCGCCCACGCCGACGCGGCGCGGCGCATCCACGCCGACGGCACCGACATCCTGGTCGACCTCAACGGCTGGACGCGGGGTCACCGCCTGGCCATTTGCGCCTATCGGCCGGCGCCCGTCCAGGTCGGCTTCCTCGGCTATCCCGGGACCACCGGATGCCCGTTCATCGACTACGCCATCGTCGATTCGGTGGTCGTTCCCCCCGCGCATGCCGGCCTCTTCAGCGAGGCGCTCGTCTTCCTGCCGGACTGTTATCTGGTGACCGACGACGGCCAGGCCATCGCCGGGCGCGGCCCGTCGCGGGCCGAAGCGGGCCTGCCGGCGGACGCGTTCGTATTTTGCTCGTTCAACGGGCCGGCCAAGGTCGAGCCGGTCATGTTCGATGCCTGGATGCGCATCCTGGGCGCCGTGCCCGGCAGCGTGCTGTGGCTGCGCCACGGCGACGATCTGGCCGACGCCAACCTGCGGGCGGAAGCGGAGCGCCGGGGCGTCGCCGGCGATCGCCTCGTCTTCGCCCGCGCGGTGCCGGGCAAGGACGACCATCTTTTCCGCATGGGGCTGGCCGACCTCGGGCTCGACACCCGCATCTACAACGGCCACACTACCACCGCCGACACCCTGTGGGCGGGGGTGCCGGTCGTCGCGCTGGAAGGCCGCCACTTCGCCTCGCGTGTCGCGGTGAGCTGCCTCAAGGCGGTGGGGCTCGACGAACTGGCGACTCCCACCCTCGACGCATACGAGGCCCTGGCCATCCGCTTGGCGTGCCGGCCGGACGAGATCGGGCGCCTGCGCGAACGGCTGGCGGCCAACCGCCTGGCCTTCCCGCTGTTCGACACCGCCCGGTTCGCCCGCCACATCGAGCAGGCTTTCGAGACCATGTGGCGGCGCCATGAAGGGGGCGAGCGGCCTTCCCCCATCGTCGTCCCGCCCTGTCGCGCGGTGCCCACGCCATAAATCCGCCACGATCATTCTCTATCCATCATAACCGTGATCGGAGCGGTGGAACGAGGGGAAATGGCGGAATCGAGCCGGGAACGGGCGGAAAAGGTATGCCCTAAGCCCTTGAAAAGATTCCCGTCAGGCCCCCTTGCGAATCCTGGCGATTTGGATAGAATTCGCGGCCGATGCGTTGGGGCGTTTTCCCTGGCTTGTCGTAGGAGTTGGGTTGTGGTCGCCGGTTGTCTGTCCGCCTCTCGTGGGGCGGCTTTTTTCTTGGGAAGGCCCTTCGCCCCTGCGGCGTTCCGCTCCGGCGCTTTTCATATTTCTTTTTGGCGGAACAACGAGCGTCCGCCCGATCGTGACGCCTGGCCGAGTCTCCGGCGGGTGGGAGCGGCTTCGTTGGCTTCCCTTCCCTGACGGGGTCGAGCCGTCCTACCTCCGAATTTCCCGGAACTGAGCTCTCCACACATCGATTTACAGAAACAGGGTCCGTCCCAACATTCGTCATCCGATGAAGCAGGGCGTCCCGACAAAAGAACAGACGGTCATGAGAATCCTCAACTACCTTGCGATCATCCCCTTTGCGGTGCTTTCCGTGGTGCTGTGGGCCATGGCCGATCGATCCTCCGACGAGCCGAACTGGCCGGACCGCGTCAAGGGGGTCGCTTTCTCGCCCTACCGGCTCCAGCACAATCCCGTCAGCGAGATCGACCCCACGCTCGACGATATCCGCGCCGACATCGAGCTCCTGGCCGGCAAGGTGACGAACCTGCGCACGTATACGGTGAAGGGCACGTTGGGCGACATCCCGATGCTGGCCGCCGACGCCGGCATGACGGTGACGCTGGGGATCTGGATCAACGGCGACAAGGCGGCCAACGAGGTCGAACTCGAACGCGGGATCGCCATTGCCAAGGCCAACCGCAACGTCACGCGCGTCATCGTCGGGAACGAAGTGATGGTTCGCCGGGAGCTTGAGCTCAAGGAACTCGTCTCCTACGTGGACAGGGCGCGCCAGGCGCTGGCCAAGCGCCGCATCCCGGTGAGCACGGCCGAGACCTGGGATATCTGGCTGGCCAACCCCGAACTCGGCCGCCATGTCGACTATGTCGCCGCCCACATCCTGCCCTACTGGGAAGGCGTCCATCTGGATTACGCGATGGACCACGTGAGGGCGCGCTACGCCGATCTCAAGACCACTTTCCCGAAGCTCCCCATCGTCATCGCCGAGGCGGGTTGGCCGTCCACCGGCCGTGCCCGCAAGGACGCCGTGGCCTCCAACGCCAACGAGGGCATCTTCCTGCGCCGTTTCCTTTCCGAGGCGCACCGGGAGCGCTGGGACTATTCACTGATGGAGGCCTTCGACCAGCCATGGAAGGCCATCTCCGAAGGCGCGGTCGGCGCCTACTGGGGCGTCTGGGACGCCGAGCGCAACGCCAAGTTCTCGTTCACGCAACCGCTCCGCCACCTGCCGCAGTGGCCGGGCCTGGCCATCGCGACGGCGGCCATCGCTTTTGCCTCGCTGGGCTTCCTGCTGCGCGACGGCACCCTGCTGAAAAACCGCGGCCGCAGCTTCCTGACCATCGTCGCCCATGGGGTGGCGGCGGGCGCCGTGTGGATCGGCTTTGAATACTTCAACCAGTACATGACGCCGCTCAGCATTTCCATCGGCATCGTGCTTTTCATCGGTTTCTTCGGCTTGGCCGTGGTGCTGCTGACCGAGGCCCACGAGATGGCCGAGGCCGCCTGGGTGAAGGCGCGTCGCCGTTCGTTCGCCCCGGCCCCGGTCGCTTCCGGGGCGCCGTTGCCCAAGGTCTCCATCCACGTGCCGGCCTACAACGAGCCGCCGGAAATGATGATCGACACCTTGAACGCGCTGTCGCGCCTCGACTATCCAGACTTCGAGGTGCTGGTCATCGACAACAACACCAAGGACGAGGCGGTGTGGCGCCCGGTCGAGGCGCATTGCCAGCGCTTGGGCGAGCGGTTCAAGTTCTTCCACGTCTGCCCGCTGGCCGGCTACAAGGCGGGCGCGCTCAACTACATCCTCGAACGCACCTCTCCGGATGCCGAGGTGGTGGCCGTCATCGACAGCGACTACATGGTCTCGCCCGACTGGCTCAAGGATCTGGTGCCGCACTTCAACCGGCCCGAGATCGCCATCGTCCAGGCGCCGCAGGACTACCGCGACGAGCACGAAAACATCTTCAAGAAGATGTGCTACGCCGAATACCGCGGCTTCTTCCACATCGGCATGGTGACGCGCAACGACCGCAACGCCATCATTCAGCACGGCACCATGACGATGATCCGCACCCGCGTGCTGCGCGACGTGGGCGGCTGGGCCGAGTGGTGCATCACCGAGGACGCCGAGCTAGGCCTCAAGATCCTGGAGAAGGGGTGGGAGGAAGCCTACGTCGAGAAGTCCTATGGCCGCGGCCTGATGCCCGATACCTTCATCGATTTCAAGAAACAGCGCTCGCGCTGGGCTTTCGGGGCCATCCAGATCCTGCGCAGCCATACGCGCGACATGTTCAGCCTGACCCAGTCGCGCCTGACGCTGGGCCAGCGCTACCACTTCCTGGCCGGCTGGCTGCCGTGGATGGCCGACGGGCTCAACCTCGCCTTCACGCTGGGCGCGGTGCTGTGGTCGATCGGCATGCTGATCTGGCCACTCGCGGTAGAGGCCCCGTTGGCCGCCTGCGCCATTCCGCCGTTCGCGCTGTTCTCGTTCAAGCTGATCAAGCTGCTGGTGCTTTATCGCGCCCGCGTGCGCATCCCATTCTCGCTTTCCGTCGGCGCCGCGGTGGCCGGTCTGGCCCTGTCCCACACCGTCGCCAAGGCGGTGATCGCCGGTTTCCTGACCAAGGAACGGCCGTTCTTCCGCACGCCGAAGTGCGAGAACAAGCCGCTTTTCGTGCAGGCCCTGCTGGCCGTGCAGGAAGAGGTGGCACTGCTGGTGGTGCTGGTCGGCATGGCCGTTGCCGTGTGGATGGTCGATACCGGCTGGACCTTCGAGGTCCGCGTGTGGTGCGGCATGCTGGTGATGATGGCGCTGCCCCACCTGGCGGCGCTCGCCATGTCGATCCTCAACGTCCTGCCGGCCCGCCGTCCGGCGCTGCCCAGGGTCATGCCCCAGGCGACCAAGCCGGCCGGCGATACCGTCTCGGCAGGCTGAACGGCTTTCGATATTCCGTTCCATGCGAAACCCCCGGGGGCGACCCCGGGGGTTTTCGTTTGGGGGCGGTGCCTTGCGGCGGGACCCTTCAGCGCTTCTCGCTGTCCAGGTGGGCCATCAGCGGCGCCGGATAGCGCTCGCCGGCCGCCGCCCCCTTGGGCACGGCGCGCTCGATGGCGGCGAGGTCTTCGGCGGTGAGGGAGAGATCGAGCGCGCCGAGCGATTCGGCCAGCTGGTCGCGGCGCCGGGCGCCCACCAGCGGCACGATGTCCTCGCCCTGCGCCGCCACCCAGGCGACGGCCATCTGCGCGGCACTCGCTTCTTTGGCTTCGGCCAGCCGGCCGAGGGCCTCGGCGAGCGCCAGGTTGGCCTCGGCGTTGGCGCCCTGGAAGCGCGGGCTGCGCGAGCGGAAATCGCCGGGGGTCACGGCCTCCTTGCGGAAGTGGCCGCTGATCAGGCCGCGTGACAGCACGCCATAGGCGGTGATGCCGATGCCGAGTTCGCGCACGGTGGGCAGGATGGCGTCCTCGATGCCGCGCGAGATCAGCGAATACTCGATCTGCAGGTCGCAGATGGGGTGGACGGCGGCGGCGCGGCGGATCGTTTCCGCGCCCATCTCGGAAAGCCCGATGTAGCGCACATAGCCGGCCTTCACCATGTCGGCGATGGCGCCCACCGTATCCTCGATCGGCACCTGGGGGTCGAGCCGCGAGGGCCGGTAGATGTCGATGTGGTCGAGCCCGAGGCGTTGCAGAGAATAGGCCAGAAAACTCTTTACCGCCGCCGGCCGGGCATCGTACAGGGACCAGCCGCCGGCCGGGTCGCGCAGGGCCCCGAACTTGACGCTGACGATCGCCTTGTCGCGGGCGACGCCCTTCAAGGCCTCGCCGATCAGCATCTCGTTGTGGCCCATGCCGTAGAAGTCGCCGGTATCGAGCAGGGTGACGCCGGCCTCCAGCGCCGCGTGGATGGTGGCGATGCTTTCCTGGCGGTCGGCCGGGCCGTACATGCCCGACATTCCCATGCAGCCGAGGCCGAGGGCGGAAACGGTGGGGCCGCCGGTCCCCAATCGACGCTGATGCATATCCTTAATCTCCTTGGCAGTAGATCGGCCGTCGTCGGCCCGCTGACAAGGAGTATGGGGTCTGGCGTGGCGTTCGATAATCCGCTATTCATGCTACAGGTTGTGCGGATTTACGAACAATGATGGGACCCGATCTCGGCGATCTCGGCGCTTTCGCCGCCGTCGCCCGGCATCGCAGCTTTCGCGGCGCGGCGAGAGTGCAGGGCGTTTCCGCCTCGGCCCTCAGCGAGGCGATGCGCCGGCTGGAGGCGCGGCTGGGCGTGCGCCTGCTCAACCGAACGACCCGCAGCGTGACGCCGACCGAGGCGGGAACCCGGCTGCTCGAGCGCCTGGTTCCGGCGCTGGGGGCGGTATCGGGGGCCCTCGACGCCGTCAACAGTTTCCGCGACAGCCCGGCCGGCACGCTCAGGCTCAACGTGCCGACCATCGTGGCGCGCCTCGTCCTGCCGCCGATCGCCGCCGAATTCCTGAGGGCCTATCCGGGCATCGCGCTTGAAGTCAGCGCCGAGGACAGCTTCATCGACGTGCTGGCGGCCGGCTTCGATGCCGGCGTGCGTTACGACGAGCGGCTGGAGAAGGACATGATCGCCGTGCCCATCGGGCCCCGCGTCCAGCGCTTCGCGGCGGCGGCGGCGCCCCCCTATCTGGCGGCGCACGGCCGGCCGGCGCACCCGCGGGATCTGCTTGGCCATGCCTGCATCCGCCATCGCTTCGCCAGCGGCGTCGCCCTGCCGTGGGAGTTCGAGCGCAACGGAGAAATCGTCCGGCTGAGCCCGGCCGGGCCCCTCGTCGCCAACACCCTGGAACTCGAGCTGGCCGCCGCCCTTGCCGGCCTCGGCATCGTCTACACCTTCGAGGAATGCTTGGCCGGGGCGCTGGCCGAGGGCGCCATGGCGCCGGTGCTTGAAGAGTGGTGGCAGAGCTTCTCCGGCCCCTTCCTTTACTACGCCGGCCGCCGCCACATGCCGGCGCCGCTGCGCGCCTTCGTCGACTTCATCAAGGCGCGGCCGGCGGGCTGACGCGCCCGCAGTGGAGATCCCGTATCCGGCCGTCGCTCAGCCGATAAATCCATCCGTGAACGGCCAACCGCTGGCCGCGTTCCCACGCCTGGGTGACGATCGGCGAATGGCAGACCGCCTCCACCTGGTGGGCGACGTTGAGTTCGCACACCCGGTCGACCCGCGCCTCGTGGTCAGGCAGATCGGCCAGCGCCTCGCGATGCTCCCGGCAAAGGTCGCGCACCGGGGCCAGCCAGTGCCCGACCAGGCCCTCCGGCGAGCCGTCGAGCACGGCCTGGACGCCGCCGCAGCCGTAATGCCCACAGACGATGATGTGCTTGACGGCAAGCTTCTCGACGGCGAACTGCAGGACCGACATACAGTTGATGTCGGCCGGATAGACCAGGTTGGCGATGTTGCGGTGCACGAACACCTCGCCGGGCTCGAGCCCGGTGATGACGTTGGCCGGCACCCGGCTGTCGGAACAGCCGATCCACAGGAATTCCGGGGTGTGCAGGGCGGACAGGCGGCTGAAGTAGCGGGGGTCCGCCGCGATGCGTTCCTGCGACCACCGGAGGTTTTCCTCCAGCAGATCGTCCGGTGTCTTCTTGTCCATCCGCTGCCTCCGCTGGCCGGTCGCGTCCTGCCACACAATATAGGGATGATGGCGGGAGTTCGGCCACACTTCGCAGCCTTCGGTGGAACCATCCATCCGCCCCGGACGGTTGCAAATCCGAGGAGACCCAAGATGGACGCGTCCGACTATCGCATCTGGCCCGGCCGGCCCTTTCCGCTGGGCGCGACCTGGGACGGTTCGGGAACCAACTTCGCCCTGTTTTCCGCCCACGCCGAGAAGGTCGAGCTTTGCCTGTTCGACGACGAGGCCGAGGCCGAGATCGCGCGCATCGCGCTGCCCGAGTACACCCAGGAAATCTGGCACGGCTACCTTCCCGACGTCAGGCCGGGCCAGCATTACGGCTACCGCGTGTACGGGCCCTACGAGCCGGCGGCGGGACATCGCTTCAACCCCCACAAGCTCCTGATCGATCCTTACGCCAAGGCCCTGGTCGGCGACCTCAAGTGGCACGACGCCTTGTTCGGCTACAAGGTGGGCGACAAGGCGGGGGACCTCAGCTTCGACAAGCGCGACAGCGCCCCATACATGCCGAAATGCCGGGTGATCGACCCCGCCTTCACGTGGGGGCGAAAGCCGGAACCGCGCCCATGGCACGAGGCGGTGATCTACGAGATGCACGTCCGCGGCTTCACCATGCGCCATCCCGAGGTTCCCGAGGCGATGCGCGGCACCTTCGCCGGGCTTTCCACCGGCCCCGTCGTCGATTATCTGCGCGGCCTCGGCGTGAACGCCGTCGAGCTGTTGCCGGTTCATGCCTTCGTGCAGGACCGTCACCTGATCGACGCGGGCTTACGCAACTACTGGGGCTACAACACCATCGGCTTCTTCGCGCCGCACCCGGAATACCTGGGGGCCGAACGGTTGAGCGAATTCAAGGTGTTCGTCCAGCAGATGCACGACGCCGACATCGAGGTCATCCTGGATGTCGTCTACAACCACACCGCCGAGGGCAACCACCTGGGGCCGACGCTGAGCTTCCGGGGCATCGACAACCGTTCCTACTACTACCTGATGGAGGGCGACGAGCGGTACTACAACGACTTCACCGGCACCGGCAACGCGCTCGAACTGCGCCATCCCTATGTGCTGTGCATGGTGATGGACAGCCTGCGCTATTGGGTCCTGGAGATGGGCGTCGACGGCTTTCGCTTCGACCTCGCCACGACCCTGGCCCGCGTCGCCGGCGAGTACAACGAGCATGCCAGCTTCCTCGACGCGGTCGCCCAGGACCCGGTGCTGTCTTCCGTCAAGCTGATCGCCGAGCCATGGGATACCGGGGCCGGCGGCTATCAGGTCGGCAACTTTCCGCCCGGCTGGGCGGAATGGAACGACCAGTACCGCGACACCATACGCCGCTTCTGGAAGGGTGACGAGGGGCAGTTGGCGCCCTTCGCGTCGCGCTTCTCCGGCTCGGCCGACATCTATGGCCGGCGCGGCCGGCGGACCTGGGCGTCGGTCAATTTCATCACCGCGCACGACGGCTTCACGCTGAGAGACCTGGTCAGCTACAACGACAAGCACAACGAGGCCAACAACGAGGACAACCGCGACGGCTCGTCCAACAACAACAGCTGGAACTGCGGCGCCGAAGGACCCACCGACGATGTCAAGGTCCATCGCCTGCGCCGCCAGCAGTGCCGCAACCTCCTGGCCACCCTGCTGCTGTCCCAAGGCGTGCCGATGATCCTTTCCGGCGACGAAGTGGGCCGCACCCAGGGCGGCAACAACAACGCCTACTGCCAGGACAACGAGATCAGCTGGTTCGATTGGGAAGGCATCGACGAGGAGGGCCAGTCCCTGCTTGCCTTCACCCGCCAGTTGATCGCCCTCCGGCGCGGCCACATCGTCTTTCATCGCAGCCGCTTCTTCCACGGCCAGATCATTCCCGGCACCGAGGTGAAGGACGTCGTGTGGCTGCGCCCCGACGGCGCCGAGATGGAAGGCGACGACTGGAAGAACGGCGCGACCAAGGCCCTGGGCGTGCGGCTCAGCGGCGAAGCCGGCCTCATGCACTTGAGCGAGCGGGGCGAACAGGAACTCGACGAGACGTTTCTGCTGCTCATCAACGCCTCGCCCGAAAGCGTCACCTTCAAGATGCCCGCCGATCCCCCCGGCGCCCGCTGGGAGGAGGTGCTGAATACCGCCGCCGACATGGCCGACGAGGCGGCGGCCAAGCGCTACGCCGCCGGCCGTACCTGCCCGGTCGCCGGCAATTCGCTCCACCTCCTCAAGATGCACAGCCCGCAGGAGGCGTGACGGCGGCAGGGGAGGAGGGGGATGCCGAACCGAATCGATTCCCCTCGTACGCCCGCCCTACCTACCCGCGATGCGGCGGGAAGCGGTTCAGCGGGATCTTGAGGTAGGAGACGCCGTTGGCTTCCGGCTCGGGCAGCCGGCCACCCCGCATGTTGACCTGGAGCGCGTCGACCATCAGGGCCGGCAGCGGCAGCGTGGCGTCTCGCTTGGTGCGCATCGCCACGAAGGCGTCCTCGGTCATGCCGTTGAGGTGGGGGTTGTCGCGGCGCTGTTGGCCGACCGTCGACATCCAGCGCGTCTCGCGCCCGTTGGGGCGATAGTCATGGCCGGTAAAGAGCCGGGTGTCGGAGGGCAGCGCCAGGATGCACTGGATGCTGCGATAGAGTTGGGCCGCGTCGCCGCCGGGAAAGTCGGCCCTGGCCGTGCCGCCGTCCGGCATGAAGATGGTGTCGGCCACGAAGGCGGCGTCCCCGACCACATACGTGACCGAGGCCGCCGTGTGGCCGGGCGTCGCCATCACCCGCACGTCGAGGCTGCCCACGCTTACGTGCTCGCCGTCGGCCAGCAGGCGGTCCCATTGCGAACCGTCGGCGGCGAAATCCGCGAGGTTGTAGATCTTCTTCCAGATCTTCTGGACGGCGATGGTGCCCTCGCCGATCGCCATCGGGGCGCCGAACTGCTCCTTGAGGAAGGCGGCGGCCGAGAAATGGTCGGCGTGGGGGTGGGTATCCAAGATCCACTCGACCGTCAGCCCGTTGTCCTTGACGAAGGCCACCATGCGTTGGGCGAAGTCGGTATAGGTGGCCCGCGCGCAGCGGTCGTAATCGAGCACCGGGTCGATCAGGGCGCAGCGGCCGGTTGTGGGGTCGGCGGCGACGTAGGCGACGGACCCGGTCGATTCGTGGAAAAAGCCGGTGACCTCGGGTCGGTTGACGATCATGGCCCTTACCTCCTGGAGCAGCGGGCGGCCCGATATTTAAGCCACCGCGGCGGTGCTTGCGGTAGCACAATTTTGGGCTAAGCCTTCACGCTTCGCGGCAATGTCTTCAATCTGAAAGGGGCGCAGATGGACAGCGGCGAGGATTCCCCGCCCGGCCGGAAAATCGTCCGCACGACCTATGCGGGGAACTTCCTCGACCGCGGCGGCCCGTCCCTCAGCTACCGCAAACGGCCGAAGTACCAGGTTCGGCCGGCGCGGATCAGGTCCGCATCGCCCTCAAAGTCGGGATTTGGGTGAAAGACTGGCGGATGCCGATGGCCGCACGCCGTAAAGCGAGACGATGCCGGCGATGTCGCCTTCGGTCAGCGCATCGAGGCTCTCCTGATAGGAAAAGGCCATCACCTCGCCCTCCGCCCCCGGATGATCGAGGCCGACCGCGTGGCCGACCTCGTGTGCCAGCACGCGGCGCAATTCGTAGATCGTGGTCTTGCCGTCGCCCGTGCCCCCGGCCCGCCAGGCGACCATGGGGTTGAGGCAGACCGTCGCCTGGCCGAGCCTGGCGAATTGGCTGCCTTGTACCGGCTCGTGCTGGACATTGGTATAGGCGATGCCGCGAGGCTCCGCCTGGGCACCGATCACGATGTCGGCGGTGGCCGCCGAGGCGGCGGGAACGAACGTGATGTCGGCCACGTCCTGCCACATGGAAAGCGCGCTTTCCAGCCGCTCGTCGAACGCCGCCCTGGCGATCCCGGAGGCGCCCAGCAATCCGGTGAGCCCCGTCATCGCCTGGCAGTTGATGGCCCCCGGATCGTGGCGCTCGCCCTCCAGCACGGCATAGCTGACCGTCGCCCCGGTCTGGAAGGCGGGGGGGCCCCACTTGATCAGGGTGTCGTCCAGCTTGAGCAGACGGAAGCCGCCGGCCGGAGCCTCCTGCGCCCCCATGCACAACATCAGCGCCGCGCCGGCAAGGATCCTGAGCCCGCGAAGGCACCACACGGAGCATTCCGCTCGTTCCGCACGTGGCGGCATGAACCGTTCCTCCCACGAATTATGGGTCTTGATCGGGCCCGGTTTGCCGGGTTCGCGGCAATGATGGCGGCAAGTCGTAAACAATTCGTTGCAACGAAATCGGCGCTCGCGGGTTGAGCGGGAGTCACCCCGTTCCATTCCAACGGGCGAAATCGCTTTCCCGCAACGGAACAGAGGATGGATACCATGAAAAAGCAAACCCTTCTGGGGACGATTCTGAGCGCCGCGATCGTTACCGCCGCCGGCATCGCGCTGGCCCAGCAGAGCGGCACGGGCACCCCCGGCTCCGGGGCCGGCAGCATGCCCAATCAGGCCGCCCCGACGAAGCCGGGCGACTCCGGTTCCAGCCCCATGACGCAGCAAAGCCCCGGCGGGGCGGGCGCTCCGTCGTCCATGTCGAGCCAGGCGGCCATGCCGCCGGAAACGGCGGTCGGAAAGAGCGTCGTCAACGCCAACGGCGAAGAGCTCGGCGAGATTTCCAAGATCGTCGGCAACCAGGTCATCGTCGGTGTCGGCGGCTTTCTGGGCATCGGCAGCCGCGATGTCGCGCTGGACTGGTCGAAGATCACGCCCACCGGCATGGGCGACGACATGAAACTGCAAACAACGCTCACCAAGGAAGAGCTCGAGGCCATGCCGGAATACAAGGAGTAATGTGCGGGCATTGGCCTACGGTGCACGTTCCACCGCGGCATAAAAAAAGGGCGGGGGACCGTTTGGCCCCCGCCCATGGAGTTGGGGTGGAAAACCCTCAGCGGTTGCGCTTGAGCATGAAGGCGTAGACGGAAACCGACACCGTGATCAAAAGGCCGTTGAGGAAGCGCACCCAGAAGCCGGTCAAGCCGATGGCGATGATGCCGGCTTCCAGCGAGCCGATGATGATGACGCCGATGAAGGTCCCGAAGATGGTGCCGGTGCCGCCGAACACCGAGGTGCCGCCGATGAAGACGGCGGCCAGCGTGGTCAGCAGCATGCCGTCGCCCTGGGTCGGCCAGAAGTAGGTGACCTCGGCGGTGAGAAAGATGCCGGCCAGCGCGGCGAAGAAGCCCATCTGCATGAAGGCGATGGTCTTCACCCGCTCGACGTTGATGCCCATCATGCGGGCGCTTTCCTGGTTGTCGCCGACATAGAGCAGGTGGCTGCCGTAGCGATGGCGCCGGTAGACCAGTCCGAAGGCCAGCGCGATGGCGACGAACCACACGAACTGCACGGGAATGGTGCCGAACAGGCGGCCGACGAAGACGTCGTAAAGCGCCGAGTCGCGCAGGCCGACCAGCGCGATGCCCTTGCCCTGCGACATCAGGTTGACCAGTCCGCGCCACAAAAACATGGTGCCGATGGTGGCGACGATGGAGGGCACGCCGATGCGCGTGATGATGATGCCGTTGATCATTCCGGCCAGCAGCCCGACCAGCAGGCCGCCGGCGACAGCCAGCGCGAAGCTGCCGGTGGCGACGAAGACGGTGCCGAACACCCACGACGAGATGCCGACCACCGAGGGGAACGACAGGTCGATCTCGCCCAAGGTGATCACGTAGGTCACGGAAATCGCCATGATGCCGAAGAACGGCATGGTCGTCATGAACGAGCGGTAGATCGGGAACTGGGTGAAGACCGCGGGGTTGCCGATCAGGAACACCGCATAGAGGATGACCAGGATGCCGAAGATGCTGAGCTGAAGCTTGTAGTCGCGCACGAACTTCAGCGTGTCCCTCTCGGGGGCGTCGAGGCGGGGCGAGGCGGTGCGGTCATGGGCGGTCATTGCAGGGTCCCCGAGTGATGGAGATGGACCATGTTGGCGATCAGTTCGTCCTGGCTGATCTCGGCCTTGGTGAACTGTCCGGCCACCGTCCCGCGGTCGAGGATGACGAAGCGGTCGGCGACGTCGTAGACGTGGAAGATGTTGTGGTCGATGAAGATGGCGGACTTGCCCTGGTCGCGGAAACCGCGCACGAAATTCAGCACCCGGTCGGTTTCCTTGAGCGCCAGGCCCATGGTGGGCTCGTCGAGGATGATGAGATCGGCGTGGAAATAGATGGCCCGCCCGATGGCGATGCCCTGCTTCTCGCCGCCCGACAGGCTCTTCACCGGCGAGTTCACGGTGATCGCCGAGGAGGTGAAGCCCATGTGCTCGCGCAGCAGGCGCTCGGTTTCGCGGCGCTGCGCCTTGACGTCCATGAACCCGAAGATGTTGGTGATCTCGCGCCCGGCAAAGATGTTGCGCCACATTTCCTGCTGATCGGCGAGCGCCCGCTCCTGATAGACGGTCTCGATGCCGAGCTGGCGGGATTCCTTGACCGAATGCAGGGTGATGCGGTTGCCCTTGTAGGTGACCTCGCCGGCATCGGGCTTGTGCACGCCGGTGATGATCTTGATCAGGGTCGACTTGCCGGCCCCATTGTCGCCGACCAGGGCGACGATCTCGCCGTAATCGACCTCGAGGTCGATGCCGCGAAGCACGTTGATCTTGCCGAACGATTTCTTGATTCCCTTCATGATCAGAAGTGGCTGATCGGACATGGCGGATGGCTCCGGTCCCATGGGAAAAAGGGGGGCCGGCGCCGTCGCGCCGCCGGCCCCGAGGACTCGCCTAGCGGATGGCTTCGGCCACCAGCGGCATGACCTGCTCGACGTTGGCCGATGTGATCAGCGCGGCGCCGGTATCGACGTTGAGCCCGGCGAAGCCGAACTTCTTGGCCAGGTAGAGCTGCATGACCGGTAGGAATCCCTGGAGGAACGGCTGCTGATCGAGGACGACGGCCACCCATCCCTCCTTGATGGCCTGGGCGGTCGGTGCCGACAGGTCGAACCCGCCGGCGCAGATCTGCCCTGGGTTCGCCCCCGCCGACCTCAGATAGACGCCGACCGTCGCGGTGAGCGCGCCGTGGTCGGTCACCACGGCCTTGAGATCGGGATTGGAGGCGGCGAAGGCGGTGAAGGCCGGCGTTCCCTGTACGGCGTCCTTGTTCACCTCGTCGGAGATCTCGAGGTAGGCGACGGTGATGCCGGCCTTCTTCATGGCATCGACGATGCCCTGCGTGCGCTGGCCGCGCCCCGGCTGGCCGAGCAGGCCCCAGACCAGGGCCTTGTCGCCCGCCTTCAGCTTGCACTGGGCGACCGTGGCGGCCCCCAGGGTGGCGCCCGATTCATAGAGCTTCTGCCCCACATAGCCGAACCCGGTGGCCTTGTAGCGGCTTTCCAACGTCGGCAGGTCGACGTTGGCGGTCGTCATGATGATACCCTGCTTGCGCGCCGCGTCGACCAGGGGGCCGAGGGCCTCTTCGCCGGGATGTCCCATGATCGAGATGCCGTCGGGTTGCCGGGCGATGGCTTCGCGCAGCTGCTGGACCATCTTTTCCGGGTTCCACTCGGACCACACGTATTCGACCCGACAGCCGGTCAGCTTTTCGGCGGCGTTGGCGCCGTTATAGACGATGGACGCGAAGGGATCTCCCTCGGCGCCGCCGGGGAAGAACACAAAACGCAATCCTTCGCATGAAAGGTTCTGCGCGGCGGCGGGCGAGGGGACCACCCCAAGCCCGAGCAGAACCGTCGACACCAGAGACAGAAGTGCTTTTTTCATCGCTAGTCTCCCCATTCGCCTCACACAAAATACGCGGCCCTTGCCGGCGGCTTCTTGCTCTTGGACCGTGGCCTCCGCGCGGGTTTTCCTCCCCTATCGTGCGCGGAATGGCGCCGTTATCTCGTTTCAGCGGGCAGGCGCTGCTTCGTGCTCTTGCGCGAGAGCGCCTTCAGCAACCCTTCCCGGGTGACCCACAGGAGCGACTGCATGGCGCGGCGGGCCATGCCGCCGCGGCCGGTCGCCAGGGCGTCCATCACCAAGTGGTGGTCGGCCATCGAAAAGGCCGCCGGATCGCTTTGCCAGACGATCCGCACCATGTGCGAAAAGGCCGGGGTCATCAGCGCGGCCAAGGTGCCGAGGAACGGGTTGGCCGCAGCTTCCAGGATGGCGGTGTGGAACCTGACGTTCGGACCAACCATGTCGGCGCCGGTCTCGATCGCCCGGCCCATTTCGGCCAATCGCTGGCGGATGTCACGGATGTCGTCGTCGGTCCGCCGCTCGGCCGCAAGCGCGGCGGCGTTGGGCTCGACGATCAGGCGGATCTCGAACAGGTCGCACAGGAAATCCGCGCTCGGCGTCGCCGCGCAATGCCAGGCGATGACGTCGGGGTCGACTAGGTGCCAATCGGAGCGCGGGCGCACCCGTGTGCCGGTGCGGGGGCGGGATTCGGTCAGTCCCTTGGCGGACAGCACCTTGACCGCCTCGCGCAGCGCGGTGCGCGATACATTGAATTGCAGGCTCAGTTCGGACTCGGTGGGAAGCACCCCTCCCGCCTCGAAATCGCCGGAAACGATCCGCTGGCCAAGTTTGTGCGCCACTTGGCCGCACAGGCCGCGTTTCGGATAGGTGCTCGAGGCATCGTCCCAGCGCATGAGATCTCCCCTTGCGCCAATTGTATGATGATTGATACCGGGAGGTCCACCGAAGAAATTCAACCTGCCGTCACGTTCAGGCGCACGAAACCACCTGCCGGGACGACAGCCCGGTGGCTTTGTCACGGATTACGGGCAGAACGGCCCATCCCACTTCGCAACGGGGCGGAGAGGGAGGGGCCGTTGGGTGACGCGTCAGGTTTGGGTCAGACGCCGGGGATCGGCGGGGTCGCGAAGAAGTCGACCGGCTTCATCAGGGCGTTCTGCTGGCAGGCCAGCGCCCCCAGCTTATGGCTTTCCTCGATATAGGCCAGCCATTGCGGGTCGGTCCACATGGCCGCCCGCTTGACCTCCCGGTCGCCGGCGTTCTGGTAGACCCAGATGTGGATGTACTGGTTGGGATTGCCGGTCTCGGTAGTGAGAAAAGCCAGCGGCTGGCCGAGGTGACGGCATTGCGGTTCCTTGCCCAGCTTGGCGTAGAGGGCGAGGTGGGCCTTCATCTTGCCGGGATGGCAGGTGTAGGTGCGAACGTCGAGCAGCATGGGGGTCTCTCCAAGGATTTGTCGGGAGGCAAAGCTTACCGCAGGATCTTTCCGGGCCGACAGGGAGAATCGCCGGCCCTTTGCAAGCGGGCCGATCGGACGCAGGATAGCCCGGCCATCGCAGACAAGAAACGGCGGGAGGAAGGGATGCAACGTCATCGGGTCGCCATCATCGGTTTGGGCGTCATGGGCCGGCGCATGCTGACCAACATGGCGGCCCATCCGCGATTCTCCTTCTCGGGGGTGTGGGATCCCGACGGGGAGGCCCGTCACAAGGTCGCCGGCGATTTCCCCGCCATCCCCATCGCCGCGGGCCCCGATGCGCTCATCGCGTCTTCGGATACCGACCTCGTCTACGTCGCCTGCCCGCCGGCTTGGCACAAGGGCTATGTGCTGGCCGCCGCCGCCGCCGGCAAGCCGGTGTTCTGCGAAAAGCCGCTCGGCATCGACGTCGCCGAAAGCCGGGCGCTCGTCGCCGAGTTGGCACGGCGGGGCACGCGGACCGTCGTCAACTTCATCCAATCCACCTCGCACGCCGTGGCGTTGACCCGCCAGCGCCTCGACTCGGGGGACATGGGCGCCATCGTCGGCGGCGACATCGTGGTGCACTTTTCGAAATGGCCCCGCGACTGGCAGGCCGACGCCGACTGGTTGCGTTTCCGCGCCCAGGGCGGCTTCAGCCGCGAGGTGCTGTCGCACTTCGTCTTCCTGGCCGGGCGACTCCTGGGGCAAGCCCGGCTGATCGCCGCCCGGCCCCGCTATCCGGCCGACCCGGCGCTCAGCGAAACCCATCAGCAGGCGATGCTGGACTGCGCCGGGGTGCCGGTTGGCGTGTTCGGCTCGACCGGCGGTACCGGGCCGGACCGCGTCGAATTCACCCTGTGGGGCACCAAGCGCAGCCACCGCTTGCACGACTGGTTCTGGCTGCAAAGCTCCGAGGGCGGCGACTGGGTCAAGGAACTGGCCAATATCGCGGACCCGCGCGCCGCCAATTTCAGGCGACTGCTGGACGACGTCGCCGCCTTCGCCGACGGCAAGCCCCACGTGCTGCCCTCGGCGGCCGAGGCGTTGGCGGTGCAGGAGTTGATCGAGGCCATGCTGCGGTCCTGAACCGCCGGAAGCCGCTTTTTGGTCGAGCGGCGTTGACAAGCGATGGCCGAGTCCGTATTTTCCGCCCGCGGTCGCGACCGGCAGGATTTTTGCGGCCCGTTGCCGAGGATTTGTGTCATGAAAGTCAAGAATTCCCTCCGGGCCGCCAAGACCCGCGACAAGAACTGCAAGATCGTCCGGCGCAAGGGGCGCGTTTTCGTGATCAACAAGACCCAGCCGCGGTTCAAAGCGCGCCAGGGCTGAGCCGTCCGATCGTTCCGGCCTTGGGGCCGAAGGTTGAAACCGCGCCGATCGAGCGCGGTTTTCCTTTTCCGGCATCGGCCGGATCGCCTACACTGCGGCTTGCCCGACGGAAAACGATAAGACCGACGGGGCGCCCACTTCCCGCGCTCCCGCATGGTCAGATCAGGACGCGTCCATGACCGAGACCTTCAAACCCCGCACCCCCGGCGAGATCGAGGACGCCCTTCGTTGGGCCGTTGCCGGCAAGAGGCCGCTGGAGGTTCTTGGCGGCGGCAGCAAGCGGGGGTTTGGCCGGCCCGTCGAGGCGGCGCACGGGCTCGATCTCTCCGCCCTGGCCGGCATTGTCAATTACGAGCCCAACGAACTGGTGATGAGCGCCCTTCCGGCAACGCCGCTTGCCGACATCGAGGCCGCCCTGGCCCCCAACCGTCAGCAGCTGTTGTTCGAGCCGGCCGATCTCGGCCCCCTGCTGGGTACCGCCGGCGGCACCATCGGTGGTGCCATCGCCTGCAACCTGGCTGGACCGCGCCGCATCCGGGCGGGGTCGGCGCGCGACCACGTGCTGGGTTTCCAGGCCATAAGCGGACGCGGCGAAGCGTTCAAGTCGGGCGGGCGCATGTTCAAGAACGTCACCGGCTTCGATCTCAGCAAGCTGATGAGCGGCTCGTTCGGCACGCTGGCCGTGCTGACCGAGGTGACCTTCAAGGTATTGCCGGCGGCCGAGACGGTGCGTACCGTCCTTGTTCTCGGCGCCGATTCCAAGGCGGCGGTGCGTGCCATGACGCTGGCGCTGCAAAGCCCCAACGACGTGTCGGGGGCCGCCCATCTGCCGGCCGACGTCGCTTCCGTCTCGGCGGTGGCCGCCGTCGCCGGGGCCGGCGGCGCGGTGACGGCCTTAAGGGTCGAGGGATTTGGGCCGTCGGTCGACTACCGCTGCCGGGCGCTGACCGCGCTGCTGGGTGAATTCGGCGCCATCGGCGACCTCAAGGCCGCCGACTCCGAGGCGCTGTGGCGCGAAATCCGCGACGTCCGCTTCTTCGCCAACGAGGCCGACGCCCAGGTCTGGCGCCTTTCGGTGCCGCCGGCCCAGGGCGCCCAGGCGGCCGCGAAGATCCTTGCCGCCTGCCCGGGCCGCGCCTATCTCGACTGGGGCGGCGGCCTGGTGTGGCTGGCCCTGCCGCCACGGCCGGACGCGGCGCATGCGACGGTACGCGGCGCGCTTTCCGGCATCGACGGTCACGCCACCCTGATGAGGGCCGACGCCGAAGTCCGCCGCGTCGTGCCGGTCTTCCAGCCGCAGCCCGGCCCGCTGGCCGACCTGACGGCCCGGGTCAAGCAGAGCTTCGATCCCGAACGCGTCCTCAATCCCGGCCGCATGTACGCCGGCGTCTGAGGCAAGAGGCGATGAAAACCGAATTCTCCCTGGTCCAGCTTGCCGATCCGCGCATCAAGGAAGCCAACGACATCTTCCGCAGTTGCGTGCATTGCGGCTTCTGCACGGCGACCTGCCCGACCTTCGTGCTGCTGGGCGACGAGCGCGACAGCCCGCGCGGCCGCATCTATCTGCTGAAGGACATGCTGGAAAAGGGCAAGCCGGCTTCGATCACCGTCGCCCGCCACATCGACCGCTGCCTGTCCTGCCTGTCGTGCATGACCACCTGTCCGTCGGGCGTCCATTACATGCATCTGGTCGACGAGGGACGGGCCCGCATCGAGCAGACGTACAAGCGGCCGCTGGCCGACCGTCTGCTGCGCGAGATCCTGGCCCGCGTGCTGCCCAATCCGCGGCTGTTCCGCCTGTCCCTCTATGGCGCCTGGCTGGCCCGGCCCTTCAAGGGTCTGCTGCCGGGCCGCCTCAAGGGCATGGTCGGCATGGCGCCCAAGGCGATCCCCAAGGCTTCCGCCGTGGACAAGCCGCAGGTCTTTCCGGCCGAGGGGCCGCGCCGCCTGCGCGTCGCGCTGCTGAACGGCTGCGCCCAGCCGGTGCTGCGCCCCGACATCAACGAGGCGACCATCCGCCTTCTGACCCGCCACGGCTGCGAGGTGGTGATCGCCGCCGGCTCGGGCTGCTGCGGGGCGCTGGTCCATCACATGGGCCGGGAAGAGGAGGCCAAGGCCAAGGCCCGGGCCAACGTCCGGGCGTGGACCCGCGAGATCGAGGAAAACGGGCTGGATGCCGTCGTCATCAACACCTCGGGCTGCGGCACCACGGTCAAGGACTACGGCCACATGCTGCGCGACGACCCGGAACTGGCCCAGGCGGCGGCCCGCATCGGCGCCATGACCAAGGACATCACCGAGCTCATGGCCGGCATCCCGCTCAAGGTCAAGCCCGCCGCCCGGCGGCCGGTGGTGGCCTATCACGCGGCCTGCTCGCTGCAACACGGCCAGCAGATCCGCGAGGCCCCCAAGCAGCTTTTGAAGGACGCCGGGTTCGAGATCCGCGAGGCCGCCGAAAGCCATCTGTGCTGCGGTTCGGCCGGTACCTACAACCTGTTGCAGCCGGCGCTCGCCACCCAATTGCGCGACCGCAAGGCGGCCAACATCGAGGCCCTGGGCGCCGATATGGTGGCGGCCGGCAACCTGGGCTGCATGGTGCAGATCAGCAGCGGCACCGACCTGCCGGTGGTCCACACCGCCGAATTGCTCGATTGGGCGACCGGCGGTCCCGAGCCCAAGCCTCTCAGGCGTTAGCGGCCAAGAATGAACATGAATGTTTGGGCCTCCGGGCCCTGTTTTCGCCAATCAAGGAACGTCCGATGATCGAAAATGAATTTGCCAACCTGGCGGGAGGCAAGAACGCGCTTGTCCTCGACCCGAAGGACAATGTTGCCGTCGCGTTGACGGATCTCGCCGCCGGCGAGAGTTGCCTTGTCGTCCAGGACGGCGGGGAAAAATACGAAGTCGTCGTCAACGAGAACATCGCCTTCGGCCACAAGTTTGCGCTGGCCGATCTCAAAAAGGATCAGGGCGTGTTCAAGTACGGCGAGGAAATCGGCCGGATGAAGGAGCCCTTGGCGAAGGGCGGCTGGATTCACGTGCACAACATGTACTGCGACAAGGGAATGAAATAATGGGCGACACGTTTCTAGGCTATCGGCGGGAGAACGGGGCGGTCGGCGTGCGCAACCTGATCGCCATCATTCCGTCGGTCTTCTGCGCGGCCAAAGTCGCCCAGCGCATCTCGCAGAACGTTCCCGGGACCGTCCATTTCAGCCACCCCGTGGGCTGCAGCCAGGTGGGGGACGACCTCGATGTGACGGCGCGCACCCTGATCGGCATCGGCCGCAATCCCAATTTCGCCGGCGTCGTGGTGGTCGGCCTCGGCTGCGAACGCTTCACGCCGAAGGAGTTGTTCGATGGGATCGCTCCCACCGGCAAGATGCTGGACATGGTGGTCATCCAGGAGGCTGGGGACTCGATCAAGGCCATCGACATCGGGACGCGGATGGCCCGCAAGATGCAGCAGGCCGCCTCGCTGGAAAGGCGGCAGGAGATCCCCGTCAGCGAACTGATGATCGGCCTCAACTGCGGCGGCTCGGACACGACATCCGGCCTGGTGGCCAATCCCGCCCTCGGGCTGGCCTCGGACAAGCTGGTGGGCCAGGGCGGGTCATCCGTCTTGAGCGAACTGACCGAGCTTCTCGGCACCGAGCATATCCTGGTCAGGCGGGCAGCCGACGAGAAGGTCGCCGCCGACATCCTGCGGGTGATCGGCGCCATGGAGGAACGCCTGAAGCGGCAGATCCAGACCTCCCACAACAGCCGATGGAAGAACCTCATCTCGACGGGCAATTACGACGGCGGCCTGTCGAGCGTGGTGGAAAAGTCCCTGGGCAGCATGAAGAAGTCGGGCAACGCCCAGTTCGTCGAGGTCTTCGCCTATGGCGACGCGCCGACCAAGAAGGGGTTGCTTCTGCTGGACGGGCCGGGCCATGACGGCGAAGTGACGACGGGGCTTGCCGCCGGCGGCGCCCAGATCGTCTGTTTCCCGACCGGCCGGGGAACGCCTTCCGGGTTCCCCGGCGTGCCGGTGATCAAGATCACCGGCAATCCGCGCACCTTCGAGCGGATGAAGGAGAACATCGACATCAACGCCGGCACCGTGATCCTGGGCGAAAAAACGCTCCAGGAGGTGGGCGAGGAGATCTACCGGGAAATCCTGGCGGTGGCCTCGGGCAAGATGTCCAAGGCCGAGGTCCTCGGGCACGACGAGCAGTTCTGCATCACCAGGATGCCATAGGCGCCCGACGGCTGCGGAGACAGCTCTGGAATCGCAAAGCCGCCATGGCCGGGACAAACAAGCCCGGCCATGGCGGCTCGGGCGGGCGGCCGAACACGGCCGGCTAACGCGATCGTGACCGCGACGGGCATCGATCCCTTTCCCGGCCGCCCCATATTCAGGGGCACAGCCGGTCCATTTCACGGCCATGAAAGGGTGACGCCATGTTTTCCATCGGAAAGCGCGGGTTTTCCGCCGTCCTTCTGTCCTTCCTCAGCGCGGGCGCAATTCCGGCCGCGGCCGCCGACATGGCGGCCGGCGAAAAGGCGGGCGAGGCCGTGGCCACCTTCGCCGGCGGCTGCTTCTGGTGCGTCGAGCAGGGATTTGAGAAGCTGCCGGGCGTGCGCGATGCGGTGTCCGGCTACGCCGGCGGCAAGGTCGCGAATCCCACCTACGAGCAGGTTTCGGCCGGCGGCACCGGCCATACCGAATCGGTCCAGGTCCACTACGACCCTAAGGTCATCACCTACGAGGGGCTGCTGCAGGGCTTTTGGCGCATGATCGACCCCACCGACGGCGACGGGCAGTTCGTCGACCAGGGCAACCAGTATCGCCCGGCGATCTTCTATGCCGACGCCGACCAGAAGGCGGCGGCCGAGAAAAGCCGCGACGACCTGGCGAAGTCCGGCCGGTTCGCGGCGCCGATCAAGGTCGAGATCGTACCCTTCGAGACCTTCTACGTCGCCGAGGACTACCACCAGGACTACTACAAGAAGAACCCGATCCGGTACGAGTTCTATACGTTCAACTCCGGCCGCTATCAGTTCGTAGAAAAGGCCTGGGGCGACGACCTCAAGGTCGACTATTCGCGCTACCGGCCGGCCGGCGGCACCACCTATGTCCGGCCGTCCGACGACGAAATCAAGGCGCGGCTTTCGAGCCTTCAGTACGGCGTGACCCAGGAGGACGGTACGGAACCCTCCTTCAACAACGCCTACTGGGACGAAAAGCGCCCCGGCATATACGTCGACGTGGTGACCGGCGAGCCGCTGTTCTCGTCGGCCGACAAGTACGACTCCGGCACCGGCTGGCCAAGCTTCACCCGGCCCATCGAGGACGGCGTCGTCGTCGAAAAATCCGACAACGCGTTTTTCATGCGCCGCACCGAGGTGCGCAGCCGGATCGGCGATTCCCATCTCGGGCACGTGTTCAACGACGGCCCGAAGCCGACCGGATTGCGCTACTGCATGAATTCGGCGGCCCTGCGCTTCGTGCCGGCCGAACAGTTGGCGCAGGAAGGTTATGGCCAGTACGCCGGGCGTTTCGAGAGCCAGGTCAGCGAGAGCGTGAAATGACCGGGGCCCGCTAGCGCCGGCCGCCGACCTCGTCGATGTGGCGCAACATGTCGGCGGGGTCCTCGTAGACGCGGAAGGCGCCCGACTGCTTCAACTCGTCGGGCCCGTAGCCGCCGCTCAGCAACCCCACGCCCAGCGCCTTGCAACGCGCCGCCGCCAGCATGTCCCAGATGCTGTCGCCGACCACCACGGCGGTGCCGATCGGCACGCCCAGCCGTTCGGCGGCGGCGACGAAAAGATCCGGATCGGGCTTGGCGTACTTCACCTGGTCGCGGGTGACGACGGGGGTGACGTTGGGATCGATGCCCAGCGCCGCCAGGTTCACCGCCGCCGTTTCCATGCGCCCGCTGGTGGCGATGGCCCACGGGATGGCGGCCTCGGTCAGCCACGCCAGCAGTTCGCGGGCGCCGGGAAGCGGCCGCACGTTGGCCGCCTGCCGGCGGTAGGCGGCGGCGTGCACCTGGCGCAATCGCTCGACCCGCTCGACGCTGATTTCCATGCCGGTCTCGCGCAGCAGCTGGTTGGTGAACAGCCCGCCGCTCATGCCGATCTTGCGGTGGATGCGCCACACCGAAAGCTCGATGCCCTCGGCGTCCAGCGCCTCCTTCCAGGCCAGCACGTGCTGATAGACGCTGTCCACCAGGGTGCCGTCGAGATCGAACAGGAAGACGGGCTCGATACGCATCGTGTGCTCCTTGCCGGTTGGTGGCGCTGCCGCAAGTCTACATCGCCCGCCGCCGCCGGAACAAATATCGATATCGGCGGTTCCGGCTTCATTGACCGAAACTTCCGCGGGAGTTCTGGACGATGTCTCCCTTGGCAAGGCGGGCCGCTGTGCCCATGTGTGTTTTCATGCGTGGCTTGCGTACCTTGGCAATGGTCGTTCTCGTGCTGGCGGCCCCGTTTGGCATTCCGGCGGCGCAGGCCCGCGACACCAGCCTGGACGCCCTGTTCGACCTCCTGAAAAAGGCCAAGACGGCTGCCGAGGCCCAAACCGTCGAGGGGGCCATCTGGGTCGCCTGGATGCATTCGGGCGATGCCGAGGCCGACGGCTTGATGCAGCTGGGGGCCGCGGCGATGGAGGCGGGGGACCCCGAAGCGGCCCTGGCCGTCTTCGACAAGCTGGTGGCCCGCCGGCCGGATTTCGCGGAAGCCTGGAACAAGCGGGCGACCGTTCACTACATGATGGGCGACTTCGCGGCCTCGGTCGCCGATATCCAGCGCACGCTGGCCCTCGAACCCCGCCATTTCGGGGCCTTGTCGGGCCTGGGGCTGATTTACGACGCGCTCGGCAAGGAACAGCCGGCCCTTCGCGCCTTCGAGGCCGCGCTGCGAATCCATCCGCGATTGCCGGGAGCCCGGGCCTATGTCGATGCCGTGCGCGAGAAAACGGCGGGCTTGCCCATCTGACGGCGGGCACGGCCGAAGGCGACGGGCCGCTTGAAGCGTCGGGATGCGTCGCGTAGGGTGCCGCCCTGGCGGATCGGATGGGGAGGCGGAAGATGGCGGCGCAGCCGGCGCGGGCGGATCGGGACTTGATCGCCGAACTTCAGGAAATTCTGGGCGAGCGGCTGTCGACGGCGACGGCCGTGCGCGAACAGCACGGCCGCGACGAATCCTATCATCCTTGCCACGCCCCGGATGCCGTCGCCTTTCCGCGCTCGACCGACGAGGTGGCGGCCATCGTCAGGATCTGCGCGGCCCGCGGGGTGCCGGTCATTCCCTTCGGCACCGGCACCGCGCTGGAGGGCCACATCGCGGCGCTGCACGGCGGCGTCACCATCGACACCGGCAACATGAAGGAGATCCTGGCCGTCAACGTCGCGGACATGGACGTAACCGTGCAGGCCGGGGTCACCCGCAACCAGTTGAACGCCCATCTGCGCGATACCGGGCTGTTCTTTCCGGTCGATCCGGGTGCCGACGCCTCGCTGGGCGGCATGACGGCGACGCGCGCCTCGGGGACCAACGCGGTGCGCTATGGCACCATGGCCGACTGCGTGCTCGGCATGACCGTGGTTTTGGCCGATGGGCGGATCATCCGCACCAGCCGGCGGGCCCGCAAATCGTCGGCCGGTTACGATCTCACGCATCTGTTCGTCGGTTCCGAGGGAACGCTGGGCGTGATCACCGAGATCACGCTGCGCCTGTTCGGCATCCCCGAGGCGATCGCCGCCGCCGTCGTTTCCTTCCCCGACCTGGAATCGGCGGTCAACGCCGTCATCCTGACCATCCAGTCCGGCATTCCGGTGGCCCGCATCGAGCTTCTGGACGAGGTGCAGATGGATGCGGTCAACCGCCATTCGAAGCTGGACTATCCCGTCCAGCCCACGCTTTTTCTCGAATTCCACGGCAGCGAGGCGGGCGTCGCCGAGCAGACCGGGGCGGTCCAGCAGATCGCCGGCGATTTCGGGGGGGCGGGTTTCCAGTGGTCGGTGCTGCCGGAGGAGCGCAGCCGCCTGTGGCGGGCCCGCCACGAGGCGTTTTACGCCGCCCTGGCCCTGCGGCCGGGATGCCGGGGCGTCACCACCGACGTCTGCGTGCCGATTTCCAGGCTGGCCGAATGCATTCTCGAAACCAAGGCCGACATCGAGGCCAGCTTCCTGCTGGCCCCCATCGTCGGCCACGTCGGCGACGGCAATTTCCATCTGATCATGCTGGTCGATCCCGACGATCCCAAGGACATGGCCGAGGCCAAGCGCCTCAGCGATCGCCTGGTCATGCGCGCGCTGGCCATGGACGGAACGTGCACCGGCGAGCACGGCGTCGGCCATGGCAAGATGGACTTCCTGATCCACGAGCATGGCGAAGCCGTCAGCGTCATGCGGATGGTGAAAACGGCGCTCGATCCCGCCAATATCATGAACCCCGGCAAGATCGTGCGGATCTGAGAAAAGGCCGGCGACTCTGCGCGGTTCGGTTTGCCCGGCGGGGTGGAACTCTCTAGTATTCGGAGAGTTGATCTGGCTGGTCGGGCGGGGGTGCGGCCGGTTTCCTTCAATCGTTGGCGTTGGGACTGCGCGGGTGAAGAAACTCCTTGGCATCGTTCTCGGTCTGGTGGCCATCCTGGCGATCGCAGTCGTCGTGCTGCCGGGCGTCATCGACTGGAACGACTACAAGGGGACCATCCAGGCGCAACTGAAGGGCCTGACGGGGCGCGACGTCGTCATCGGCGGCGACATTCACATCGCCGTCCTGCCGGCGCCGGCGCTGATCGCCAACGGCGTGCGCATGGCCAACCTCAAAGGGGCCGGCGCCGCCGACATGATTCGCCTCAAATCGGTGGAAGTGCGGATCGCGCTGGGGCCCCTGCTGGGCGGCAATGTCGAGGTGGAGACCATCAAGCTGGTCGACCCCATCGTCGAGTTGGAACGGCTGGCCGACGGGCGGACGAACTGGGAATTCGCGCCCGTCCGCACCGAAAACGACGGTTCGACCAGCGCGCCGCTGCCCGGCTTCGGGGCCGGCGAGGCGGGAAGCGGGACGGCGATCCGGCTGGACAGCTTCCACATCGAGAACGGTACCATCATCTATCGCGACGCCCGCTCGGGGACCGTCGAACGAATCGAGCGCCTCGAGGCCAGGCTGACCGCCGAGTCCCCGACCGGCCCGTTCGACAGCGCCGGTCGCCTGGACTTCCGGGGCATCCCCCTGGGCTATGAGCTATCGGTCGGCCGGGTCATCAACGAACGGACGGTTCCCCTCAACATGGCCGTCGTCGCCGAACCGGGGGATGCCAGGGCCGAGATCTCGGGCGCCATCGTCGAACTGGCCGAGGCGCCCAAGTTCAAGGGCAAGGTCATCGCCAGCGGCAAGATGCTGTCCGACCTCCTGGCGGCGGTCGGCGGCGGGGCGTCCCCGGCGTTTTTCGCGCAGCCCTTCGGCGCCAGCGGCGATGTCACGGTGTCGGCCCAGGATCTGTCGGTTAAACATCTGGCGGTGTCGCTGGGGGCGCTTCGGGCCGACGGCGAACTGACGGCAAACCTGGCCGAAAGCCCGATCGGCTTTACCACCAAGCTGACGATGCCGAAGGTCGACCTCGACGCCCTGCTCGCCCCCCCGCAGCCCAAGCCGGCCGCCACTCCCGCCGACGATCCGGAGGCGGCGCGGGATATCACGGTGGGCCCCGTGGCCAAGCCGAAGGCGCCGGCGCCCACCGCGCCCGCATTTGCTCTTCCCCAGAACGTCAACGGCACCGTCGAACTGACGGCGGAAACCATCACCTACCGGGGCAACATCATCAGCGACGCGCGGGCGACCGCCGATCTGCACGGGGGCGAGGTTACCTTGAGCCAGTTTACGGCGCAGTTGCCGGGCGGCTCCGACGTGTTCGTGACCGGATTTCTGACCGCCCAGGACGGGGCGCCGAAGTTCGACGGTACGCTCGACGCCAAGGTCAGCGATTTGCGCCGCGTGGTCGCATGGCTGGGGGGCGAGGTGCCGGGCATCGCCTCCGACCGCCTGCGCAAGGCGACCGTCAAGGGCCGCATTGTCGCCGATCCCGAGCAGGTGCAGGGTCTGAACCTGGACATGATGGTGGATTCCTCGCGCATCACCGGCGGCATCACCCTGGCCTTGCGCCAGCGCCTGGCCTTCGGTGCCAGTTTCACGGTCGATCGTCTGAATCTGGACGCCTATCTGTCGCCCAACGGCGCGCCGCCGGCCGCCGATGCCGCCACGGCGACGCCGCAGTCGCAACCCTCCGCCGGCCCGCAGCCGGAACCAAGCTTCGCTCTTCCCGATTTCCTCAACCGGTTCGACGCCAATCTCAAGCTTCAGGTCGAGCGCCTGACCTATCGCCAGGTTCCGGTCAACGACCTGGTCTTCGACGGCACGCTGTTCGGCGGCAACCTGGACCTGCGCCGGGCCGCCATCGGCGACCTGGCGGGCGCCTCGGCCTCGCTGTCGGGGGCTCTGAGCGGCCTGAATCTGCTGCCGTCGGTGAAGAACGGCCGCTTCGAGGCTCGCGGCATCGACGTCGACCGGTTGAGCCGCCTGCTGGAGACGCCGGTGCCGGTATCGACCCGCGACCTCGGCGTCGTCGAGATCACCGGCGGCATCGAGGGATCGCTGTTGCGTCCGCAGGTCGATCTGGCCGCCAAGACGCCGGAGGCGGCGGTCGAGCTTAAAGGACGGCTGTCGGTCCTGCCGGTGGAATCGCTGTTCGCCGGCGATGTCACGGTCCGTCACGGCGATTTCGCGCGGCTGCTGGGGCTGTTCGGGGTCAACTACCGGCCGGCCGGGCGGCCGGGCGACGTCGGCCTGTCGGCCACGGTCAAGGCGGACGCCAAGCGGGTGGCGATCTCCCAACTCGACGGCAAGGTGGGGGCGGCCACCCTTGCCGGCACGCTGAACGTCGACCTGGCCGGACCGCGACCGCGCCTGACCGGCGATCTCAAGGCCGGGCGCGTCGTCGTCGATCCCTTCCTGCCGGCTCAACGCTCGGCGGCGCTGGTTCCGCGAATCATTCCCGCCGCCTGGGTTCCGGCGAAGATGCCGGCTGGCGAGGCGCCGCGCCTGTGGCCGGCGGCCGCCACCGCCGGACGCTGGTCGACGGCGCCACTCGACCTCGCGGTTCTCAGCGCCTTCGATGCCGATCTCAAGCTGGCCGGCGAGGCCGTCGTCTATGACGGCATCATGGTGCGCGACGTGGCCGCCGATACCACCGTGACCGAAGGCGTGCTGCGCATCCCGGCGCTGAGCGGCATCCTGTTCGGCGGCGCGCTCAAGGGAGACGTTACGCTCAAGGCGGGTCCCAAGCCGGCCCTCGACGGAACGTTGTCGCTGACCGGGGGCGATTTCGGCACCTATCAGGAGGAGTTGGAGGGCAAGCGGCTGGCGACCGGCGACATCGCGTTCAGCACGGCGGTCAATTCCTCGGGCGCCAGTGTCGCCGAGATGGTTTCCGGCCTCAAGGGCGAGGGCTCCTTCGAGGTCAAGAAGGCGGCGTTGAGCGGAGACTCGGGCAAGCCGCGCGGCCCCATCGCCGCCTTGCTGTCGGGCCTCAATCAGCTGGCCGGCCTGGGCGGCGATCAGCGGCCGGAAGGACAGGCCGACATCTCGGGTTCCTTCAAGATCGACCGCGGCATCGCACGCTCGGAAGACTTGCGTCTCGTTTCCACCGTCGGCGAGGGCAAGGGCAAGGGGACCGTCGACCTTCCCAAATGGACGATGAAGGTCGACAGCGACATCCAGCTTTCCCAGAACCTGTTCGCCAAGCTGCTTTCGGGAACGACCGGCGTCGGCTTCGGTGTGCCCTTGCGGATCGAGGGCGACATCGACCAGCCCAACGTCGTGCTCGACGTCGCCAAGCTGCCCGGCAAGGCCCTCAGCATCCCGGGGTCGATCCTTCAAAATTCCGCGCCCAGCAAGATCCTGCGCAAACTGATTCCCGGCGCCGACTGAGGCTTTGGCTAGTCGGTTCCGCGACTCTCTGCCGCCCGGGCGCGCAGCTCGGCCAGCACGAAAAGGCGGATGGCGCTGGACAGGTTGCCGGTCCGCCCGCCGTCGATCTCGGCGATCAACTGGTTGACCGAAACCGCCCGTGCCGCGGCGATTTCGCGCAGCGCCTCCCAGAACTCGGGCTCGACCGATACGCTGGTGGCGTGGCCGGCGATGACGACCGAGCGCTTGCGGATGCCGTCGCGGTCGCTCATGGCTGGCGCCGCCTTCGTTTGGGCGGCGGGCCGGCGCGCCGGCCGGCTTCCCACGCCTTGGCCGCCCAGGCGCAGATTTCCGCCGGGTCCTCGAGGATATCGGCGGGCACTTCCCAGTACGGCATGGCAAAGGGCTTGTCCTCGAAGGGACGGAAGGGGCCGGTGCCGGCCGCCTCGTAGTCGGCGCGGTTGGCGTCGTCGACCTTGAAATAGAGGACGTCTCCGGCGACGAGCGCGAAGATGGTGCCGTCCCGATAGAGGCCGGCGCCGCCGAACATCCGGCGCGCCGTCACCCCGCCCAGCGGTTCCAGCATCTCCAGCACGTAGTCGCGGAATTCGGGGCTCAGCACCATGGAACGGCAGATCCTCTCGGCTCGGCGGTTTCTTTCCTCATGTTGGTAGCGCATCGGAGACCCCAAAGCCAAGGGCTTCGCCGATCCGCGCCATCGCCTTCCCGACCCGAAACACTAATATCCGATTTTCGTTATTTTTCTTTGAAATGGCAAAGTAAACAATCATACTTAATGGGTGATATTCATGAAATAAATTTAGTTATTTGATCTGTGATCTTGCTAATATGAAATCTATACGCATTTTAACTTAAATATAAACCGCCGCAATCTTGCCTGCCGCGCCTGCTTCTTGTATCATAGGGCAAAAATGGCGTGGTTGCCGGGAAGGCCAAGCGGTGGGGGAGCGTCCGAAAGGCAGCGACGGGAGAAATATCATGATCAACGGTTGCTGGCGGAGTTCGTCCTAACCCGCCCCTCTCCATCGACGGTCGTGTTGTGGCGATAGGGAGGAGGGCCTCGCATGTTCGCGAACCTGGGTGTGTGGCTGCGCGTGGGTGCCATCGGACTGGCGCTGTCGATGCTGGCTCCGGCGGGGAGCCAGGCCGGCGCCGATATCCTCAACGTCTCCTACGATCCGACGCGCGAGCTGTACCGCGACTTCAACAAGGCTTTCATCGAGGACTGGAAGGCCAAAACGGGCGAAACCGTCGCCGTGCGGATGTCGCATGGCGGGGCGGGCAAGCAGGCCCGGGCCGTCATCGACGGGCTGGCGGCCGACGTCGTGACCCTGGCTTTGGCCTATGACATCGACGTCATCGCCGGGAAGACGGGCTTGATCCCCCCCGACTGGCAGGCCCGCCTGCCCCACAACAGCGCGCCCTACACCTCGACCATCGTTTTCCTGGTGCGCAAGGGGAACCCGAAGGGCATCCGCGACTGGGGCGACCTCGCCAAGCCCGGCATCCAGGTCATCACGCCCAACCCCAAAACGTCGGGGGGCGCCCGCTGGAACTACCTGGCGGCGTGGGGATACGCACTGCGCACCTGGGGCGGCGACGAGGCCAAGGCGCGCGACTTCGTGGCGGCCATCTTTCGTAACGTGCCGATTCTCGATACCGGGGCCCGGGGGGCGACCACGACGTTCGTGCGGCGCGGCATCGGCGACGTGCTGCTGGCCTGGGAGAACGAGGCCTTCCTCGCCATCAACGAGCTGGGACCGGACAAGTTTGAAATCGTCGTCCCCTCGGTCAGCATCCTGGCCGAACCCTCGGTCGCCGTGGTCGAGGGCAACGCCCGGAAGCACGGCACGCTCGCAATCGCCGAATCCTATCTGACCTATCTCTACTCGCCGGTCGGCCAGCGGTTGGCGGCCAGGCACTACTATCGGCCGGTCACGCCCGAGCTTGCCGATGCCGCCGACGTCGCGCGCTTTCCCAAGGTCGATCTCTTCACCATCGATTGGCTGGGGGGGTGGCAGAAGGCCCAGAGCGCGCACTTCGATGACGGCGGCATGTTCGATCAACTCTACCAGCCGACTCGCTAGGAGCCGGCCATGCGGGCGGCGTCGCCAGTTTGGTTCAGGCAGCCGAGCGTCCTGCCCGGCTTCGGGATCACCGTGGGCATCAGCGTCTTTTACCTGGGCCTGGTCGTTCTGGTTCCGCTGTGCGGCCTTTTCCTGAAGTCGGCCGGCGTCGGCTGGCTGGCCTTCTGGCAGGCGGCGCTGTCGCCGCGGGCGGTGGCCGCCTACCGCCTCAGTTTCGGCGCCGCCTTTTTCGCGGCCGCCGCCAACGCCATCTTCGGGCTGCTGGTCGCCTGGGTGATGGTGCGCTATCGCTTTCCCGGCAAGCGCATCGTCGATGCCCTGATCGACCTGCCGTTCGCGCTGCCCACCGCGGTCGCCGGCATCACGCTGACCGCGCTCTATGCCGAGAACGGCTGGATCGGCGCCCTGCTGGCCCCGCTCGGCGTCAAGGTCGCCTTCACGCCGCTGGGCGTGGTGGTCGCCCTCGTCTTCATCGGCCTGCCATTCGTCGTGCGCACCGTCCAGCCGGTGCTGCAGGACATCGACGCCGAGGTCGAGGAGGCGGCGGCCAGCCTGGGCGCCGGGCGGCTGCAAACCTTCCGGCGGGTGATCCTGCCGGCGATCTTCCCGGCCATCCTCACCGGTTTCGCCCTGGCCTTCGCGCGCGGCGTCGGCGAGTACGGGTCGGTGATCTTCATCGCCGGCAACCTGCCGATGGTTTCGGAGATCGCGCCGCTCCTCATCGTCATCAAGCTGGAGCAGTACGACTACGCCGGGGCCACCGCCATCGCGGCCTTCATGCTGCTGGTGTCGTTCGCCCTCCTTTTCGTCATCAACCTGCTGCAACGCTGGAATCGCGCCCGCTATGTCTAGAAGCAGCAAAAGACGTCCCCGGTCCGTCATCTCCGAGCCCGCCTGGGTCCGGCTGGCGTTGATCGCGCTGGCGCTGGTCTTTCTCGGCCTGTTCCTGCTGGCCCCGCTGTTCGTCGTCTTCGCCGAGGCGCTGCAGGGCGGGATCGGCGCCTACGTCGAGGCGTTCACCGAACCGGACGCCCTGGCGGCCATCCGCCTGACCCTGATCACGGCGGCCATCGCGGTGCCGCTCAACATCGTCTTCGGTGTCGCCGCGGCCTGGGCCATCGCCAAGTTCGAGTTCGCGGGCAAGAGCCTGCTCGTCACCTTCATCGACCTGCCGTTCTCGGTCTCCCCGGTGATCGCCGGCCTGATCTACGTTCTGCTGTTCGGGGCGCATGGATGGTTCGGCCCGTGGCTCGTCGCCAACGACGTCGAGATCATCTTCGCGGTACCGGGCATCGTCATCGCCACCATTTTCGTCACCTTCCCGTTCGTCGCCCGCGAGCTGATCCCGCTCATGCAGGAGCAGGGCAACGAGGAGGAGGAGGCCGCGCTGTCCCTGGGCGCCGGCGGCTGGCAGACCTTCCGGCGCGTTACGCTGCCCAACATCAAATGGGGCCTGATCTACGGGGTTCTTTTGTGCAACGCCCGCGCTATGGGCGAATTCGGCGCCGTTTCGGTGGTCTCCGGCCACATCCGGGGCGAAACCAACACCATGCCGCTTCATGTCGAGATTCTTTACAACGAGTACAATTTCACGGCGGCCTTCGCCATCGCCTCGCTGCTGGCGCTGCTGGCGCTGGTGACGCTGGCGCTCAAGACGGCGCTGGAGTGGCGCTACGGCGCCGAGCTGGCGGCCGCCCGCCGCCTGTAGGAAGGATCGCCGATGCGGATCGAAGCCAAGGACATCACCAAGACGTTCGGCGAGTTCACCGCCCTGCGCGCCGTTAACTTGGCTGTGGAGTCGGGCGAGCTGGTGGCGCTGCTGGGGCCGTCCGGCTCGGGCAAGACGACGCTGCTGCGCATCATTGCCGGGCTCGAATTCCCCGACGGCGGCGCCATCCTGTTCGACGGCGACGACGCCAGCCGGCGCACCGTCCGCGAGCGCAACGTCGGCTTCGTCTTCCAGCATTTCGCGCTGTTCCGCCACATGACGGTGTTCGAAAACGTGGCCTTCGGGTTGCGCGTCAAGCCGCGGGAAAGGCGCCTTCCCGAGGCCGAGATCCGCGCCCGCGTCGGGCGCCTGCTCGACCTCGTGCAGCTCACCAATTTTGCGGCGCGCTATCCCACCCAACTGTCGGGCGGCCAGCGCCAGCGGGTGGCGCTGGCCCGCTCGCTGGCCGTCGAGCCCAGCGTGCTGCTGCTCGACGAGCCGTTCGGCGCGCTCGACGCCAAGGTGCGCCGCGAACTGCGGCGCTGGCTCCGCGCGCTCCACGAAGAAATGCATCTGACCAGCGTGTTCGTCACCCACGACCAGGACGAGGCGCTCGAACTGGCCGACCGGGTGGCGGTCATGAGCAACGGGACGATCGAACAGATCGGCTCGCCGCAGGACGTCTACGATCACCCGGCGTCGGCTTATGTCTGCGAGTTCCTGGGCAACGTCAACCGCTTCGACTGCACGATCCGGGGCGGCGTCGCCGTGGTCTGCGACGACGAATTCATGACCGTCAGATCCCCCGGCGTCGTCGAGGGGTCGGCCGTCGCCTACGTCCGTCCCCACGACATCGCCATCTATACGACCAAGGCCCAGCTCGGGCTGCCGGCGATCGTGCGCCACATCGCCGCGGCCGGCCCGGTCGCGGTGGTGGAACTGGCCGCCGAGGGGGTGAAGGCGCCGGTCGAGGCCCTGCTGTCGAGGACCCGTCACCGCGAGCTCAAGCTGACGGTCGGCCAGTCCGTCTTCCTGCGCGCCCAGGCCGCCCGCATCTATCCGGCCGAGCGGCCGGCCGTCGCCGAGGCCACCGTTTGAGCGGCTACTCCTGCGGTCCCAGCATGGTTTCCGGACGCACCCAGGCGTCGAAGTCGGCGGCATTGACGTAGCCGAGCGCAATCGCCGCCTCGCGCAGGGTGGTTCCCTCGGCGTGCGCCTTCTTGGCGATCTCGGCGGCCTTGTCGTAGCCGATGTGCGGCGACAGCGCCGTCACCAGCATGAGCGACTGTTCCATCATATGGCGCAGGCGCGGCGCGTTGGCGGTGATCCCCGACACGCAGTTGTCGGCGAAGCTGCGGCAGGCGTCCGACAGCAGGCCGATCGATTGCAGCAGGTTGTAGATGATGACCGGCTTGAAGACGTTGAGCTCGAAATGGCCACTGGCGCCGGCCACCGTGATCGTCATGTGGTTGCCGATGACCTGGGCGCACACCTGGGTCAGCGCCTCGCTCTGGGTGGGGTTTACCTTGCCCGGCATGATCGAGGAGCCGGGCTCATTGGCGGGCAGCACCAGTTCGCCCAGACCGCCGCGCGGCCCCGAGGCCAAGAGGCGGATGTCGTTGGCGATCTTCATCAGCGAGACGGCCAGAACGTTGAGCGCGCCCGATACCTCGACCAGGGTGTCGTGGGCGGCCAGCGCCTCGAACTTGTTGGGGGCCGAAACCAGCGGCAGGCCGGTGATCGCCGCCGCCTTTTCGGTGAACACCTCGGCGAAGCGCGGATGGGTGTTGAGCCCGGTGCCGATGGCGGTGCCGCCCTGGGCGATCTGGTAAAGCCGGGGCAGGCAGCCGCGCAGCCGGGCGATGCCGGCTTCGACTTGCATCGCATAGGCCGAAAACTCCTGGCCCAGGGTCATCGGCACGGCGTCCATGGTGTGGGTGCGGCCCATCTTGAGGACGTCGGAAAAGGCATCGACCTTGCGCAGCAGCATGCCGTGCAACTGATGCAGCGCGGCCAGAAGCTGGTAATGGATCTGCTCGGCGGCGGCGATGTGCATGGCCGTCGGAAAGGCGTCGTTGGAGGACTGGCCGCGGTTGACGTGGTCGTTGGGGTGGACTGGCGTGTGAGCCCCGAGTGGGCTGCCCAGCACCTCGTTGGCGCGGTTGGCGATGACCTCGTTGACGTTCATGTTGCTCTGGGTGCCCGAGCCGGTCTGCCAGACCACCAGTGGGAACTGCCCGGCCAGTTTCCCCTCGATCACCTCGTCGGCGGCCTTGCCGATGGCCTCGCCGAGCGGGGCCGGCAGTTCGCCCAGTTCGACGTTGGCCTGGGCCGCCGCCTTCTTGACGATGGCCAGCGCGCGGATGACCGACATCGGCATGGGTTCCTCGCCGATCCGGAAGTTCTCGATGGCGCGCTGCGTCTGGGCGCCCCAATAGCGGTCGGCGGGAACCTTGACCGTTCCCATGGAATCGGATTCGGTGCGGAACTTTCCGGACTCCGGCATGCGGGGGCCTCCCTGGATGCGGTTGCGGGTCGCCGTTGACCGATTTTACCCGATTATGCCGCCAAGGCGAACCCGGCAGCGAGGCCGACGGCCTCCCGCCAGTTCTGCGCCTGGGTGCGGCCGGACCGCTGGCGCGGGGTCAGGTCGTGATCGCCGTCCTCGATCCAGCAAAGGCGGATGGCGGCGGAAAGGGGATAGCCGGCCACCTCGTCCCGGCTGCCCAGGGGATCGCGGGTGCCCTGCACGATGAGGGTGGGGGTGGCGAGATCGCCCAGGTGGGCGGTGCGCAATGTGGCGGGGCGGCCCGCCGGGTGGAACGGATAGCCGAGGCAGATCAGCCCGGCGACGCCAGCCTCGTCGGCGACAAGGCTGGCGATGCGCCCGCCCATCGACTTGCCGCCGATGACCAGGCGCTTGGGACCGCCCAGCCGGCCGATCACGTCCAGCCAGGTGGCCAGCAGCACGGCCGGGCGGTCGGGTCCGCGCTTGCGGCCGTCGGCCCGCCTTGCGGCCATGTAGGGGAACTCGAAGCGGGCGACGCGCACGCCGCGTGCCGCCAACCCCTCGGCGAAAAAGGCCATGAAGGGCGAATCCATCGGCGCCCCGGCGCCGTGGGCGAGGGCCAGCGTGACCGGGGCGTCGTCGGGGCCGTCGAACAGGAATTCCATCGGCGGGCGGCCGCGCGGACCGGACCTACAGCAGATCTTCGACGATCTCGGCGGCGGAACGCACGAAGTCGGGGCACATCCGGCGGGTGATCTGCATGTCGGTATTCAGCTTGCGGCCCGCCTCGGTGGACAGGTCGACGCCGATCAGCTCCTTGCAGCCGAGGGTGCCGTGGCGGGCCTTGAACTGCTCGGTGAAGCGGTGCGCCATCTCGTAGGCCTTGGTCTTGGCGTCCTTCTCGCTCTTGGTCAGTTTGGCGGCGCGAATGCCCAGCGTCATGACCGCTCCGGTCACCGCCCCGCAGATCAGGCCGTGCGCGCCAATGCCGGCGCCAAAGCCGCGGCCGGCATTCATGGCGGCGGTTTCGTCGAATCCCACGGCGCTGGCGAAGGCAACCGCCATCGCCTGGCTGCAATTGCATTTGTCAGGCCCGAACAGTTCGACAGCTCTTTCGACCCGTTTCGACATTGGCGTCCTCCCTCTTCAAGCGTTCGGTTTTCCGAACACCATCATGTAGATCGGCTTCTCATTGTCGCCCATGGCGGCCAGGGACTGCAATCTTTGCTCGTCCAGCGCCCCGATGGCCACCGCGCCCAGTCCCAGTGCCACGGCCTGCAACGAGACGTTTTGCGCGGCGTGCCCGGCCTCCAGCAAAACGAAGTCGCGTCCCATGTCGCCATACTTGGCGGTGGTCCGTTCGAACACCGCCCCGAACAGGATGGCGGCGGTGCAGGTGGCGACGCAGGCCTGGTTCATGCAGGCGGCGGCCAGGTCGGCGCGGATGTCGCCGGCCGCCGTCTGGCCAAGGCCGTGGGTCGCCGGGTCGTAGCGGTAGACACCGGCGGCCAGTCCGTCGACGGCGCCGGCGATCAGGTAGGTTTCCAGCGGAAAGGTCGCCCCCGCCGACGGCGTCGTGCGGAACCCTTCGGGCGAGGTGACGCCGGCGGCCGACCACAGAAGCTGCGAGATGTCGGCGAGCGCGAGCGGGGTCGTCGCGTAGGCGCGTATCGAGCGGCGCTCGCGCAGGGCCTGGGCCAGGGGCATGCCCCCTGCAAGCCGGGGCTCGGGAAGTTTCATGGCGTTTCCTCTTATGGTTATCGGGCGGCGGCCGCGATGCGGCCCGCCGCGCCGGGCCGGCCTTCAGCGGGCCGGATTGATCAGTTCGGCGAAGAAGTCGTTGCCCTTGTCGTCGACGCAGATGGCGGCCGGGAAATCCTCGATCTCGATGCGCCAGACCGCTTCCATGCCGAGTTCGGGATACTCGATGCACTCGACCTTCTTGATGCAGTCGTGCGCCAGGCGCGCCGCCGGGCCGCCGGGAGAGGCCAGATAGAAGCCGCCGTGCTTCTTGCAGGCGTCGGTCACCTGCTGGGAGCGGTTGCCCTTGGCGACCATGACCAGGCTGCCGCCGTTGGCCTGGAACAGGTCGACGTAGCTGTCCATGCGCCCCGCCGTGGTCGGCCCGAAGGAGCCCGAGGCGTAGCCGGCCGGGGTCTTGGCCGGCCCGGCGTAATAGACCGGATGGTCCTTGAAGTACTGCGGCAGGCCCTTGCCGGCATCGAGGCGTTCCTTGAGCTTGGCGTGCGCGATGTCGCGGGCCACGATCATCGGCCCCGAGAGCGACACCAGGGTCTTGATCGGATGCCTGGAAAGCTCGGCCCGGATGGCGTCCATCGGCTGGTTGAGGTCGATTTTCACGATCTCATGGACCGGGCCGTGGCCTTCGATCTCGGGCAGGTACTTGGCGGGGTCGGTTTCCATCTGCTCCAGGAAGACGCCGTCCCTGGTGATCTTGGCCTTGATCTGGCGGTCGGCCGAGCACGAAACGCCCAGGCCCACCGGACACGAGGCGCCGTGGCGGGGCAGGCGGATGACCCGGACATCGTGGCAGAAGTACTTGCCGCCGAACTGGGCGCCGATGCCCATCTTCTGGGTCATTTCGAGGATCTGCTCTTCCAGCGCCACGTCGCGGAACGCCTGGCCCAACTTGCCGCCCTTGGTGGGCAGGGCGTCGAGGTAATGGGTGCTGGCCAGCTTCACCGTCTTCAGCGTCAACTCGGCCGAGGTGCCGCCGATGACCAGCGCCAGGTGATAGGGCGGGCAGGCGGCGGTGCCCAGCGTGCGGATCTTGGCGTCGACGAATTTCATCAGGCTCGCCGGATTGAGGAGGGCCTTGGTTTCCTGGAACAGGAAGGTCTTGTTGGCCGAGCCGCCGCCCTTGGCGACGAACAGGAATTTGTACTCGTCGCCCCTGGTCGCGTAGATCTCGATCTGGGCCGGCAGGTTGTTGCCGGTGTTGACCTCCTCGAACATGTCGAGGGCCGAAACTTGGCTGTAGCGCAGGTTGTCCTTGGCGAAAGTCTTCAGGATGCCTTCGGCGATGGCGGCCTCGTCGTCGGCGCCGGTAAACACGTTCTCGCCCTTCTTGCCCATGACGATGATGGTGCCGGTGTCCTGGCACATGGGCAGCACGCCTTCGGCGGAAATCGCCGCGTTCTTCAGCAGTTCGATGGCCATGAAGCGGTCGTTGGGCGACGCTTCGGGGTCGTCGAGGATCTTGCGCAGCTGCGCCAGGTGGGTGGGCCGCAGGAGATGCTGGGTATCGTGGATCGCCGCCTCGGTCAGCGCGGTCAGGGCGGCGGGATCGACTTTGAGCAGGGTCCGTCCGTCGAGCGTCACCGTCTTCACGCCGTCGGTGGCGAGCCGGCGATAGGGCGTGTCGTCATGGCCCAGGGGGAACATTTCGTGATGGACGTATGCGCTCATGGCTGGTTTCCCTATTTCGGCTTCTTGAACGAATCGGTTCCCCGGCGGGGGATTCGGCAGGACGGCGGTGGCGGAAGGGCGTCAGGACTTCTTGCGGAAGGAATCGAGGGCGATGACCTCTCCCTTCTTCTTTTCCTCGGCTGCGTCGTCGGCCGCCGCTGCGGGGGCGGTCTTGATGGCCGGGGCGGGAACCGGCTTCGCCTTGACGCCGGGGGCCTCGCCGACCGTCTGGACGGTGGCCGGGGCGGCCGGCTTGAGCTGGAGCCCGAAATTGACCGAGGGATCGGCGAACGCCGTCATGGCGGCGAACGGAATCGCCAGCCGGGCGCTGCGCCCCTGGAATTTGAGGGTCACCGAGAAGGCGACATCGTCGACCATCAGGTCCGAATACTGGTGCTGCAGCACGATGGTCATGTCCTCGGGGTAGCGGGCCTTGAGATGGCCCGGCATCTGAACGCCCGGGGCGGTGGTGCGAAAGGTGATGTAGAAGTGATGGTCGCCCGGCAATCCTTCCGACGCCGCCAGGGCCAAGGCCCGCTTGACGACGCCGGACAGGGCGTCGGCGATCCATTGGTCGTATCGGAGAGCGTCGGCGGTCATACGGTCGGTCCCTGTTATGGTCCCCTGTTGGCGGCGGGCGGAAAGTGGGGGGCTTCTGTTGCCAGGTGCCCCCCGAACCCCGTTGCCGCTAAGCGGCTACAGCAAATGCCTCGTTGTCGTTGGCATCTGTAAGCGTGGCCCGATAACGGTGGATACCATGCCGAGCAAAAACCTTACCTTTACCACGCGCGTCGATCCTGTTTCGCCCCCAGGGGATGGCCGGCTCCGCCGCGGATAACCGGCCACGAAAGGAATTGGTGGAGGCGCCGGGTACCGCCCCCGGGTCCGCTACGCTTATTCCGTAAGGCGTTTATCGCCATAGTCGGTTTCCCGACCCCCTGAATATAGTCTTTACGCGGGAGCGAGGAAAGGGGGACGGCGGGCGCCGTACGCTGTTCCAGACAAAAACCGGCGGCGGAGGGGTCCGCCGCCGGCTTGCCCGGGCAACCGTTTGTCTTGTCTTAGTTGCGCAGGCTCGACATCGACGGTTCCATATGGCGCGATCCGGCGCGATGACGGGACTTTTCCGCCTGCTTCTCGCCGGCCAGGCGCAAAAGCCAGTACCCCGTCACACCGGAGAGCAGGGAACCCGACAGCACGCCGAACCGGATGGCCGCCGCGTTGGCCGGATCGGCGAAGGCCAGCGTGCCGATGAACAGGCTCATGGTGAAGCCGATCCCGGCCAGGACGGCGACTCCGTGCATCTGCGCCCAGTTGACGCCGGCCGGCATGGCGCATAGGCCCAGGCGGATGGCTGCCCACGAGAACCCCAGGATGCCGATCTGCTTGCCGAGGAATAGACCAAGCATGATGCCGAGCGGTATCGGCGCCAGAAGCGTGTTCAGCGAGAATCCCGCGAGGGACACGCCGGCGTTGGCGAAAGCGAAAATGGGCATGACGCCAAACGCCACCCACGGCGCCAAACTGTGTTCGAGATGATGCAGCGGCGAGGATGCGCTGCCGCCGGGAACGCGCAAGGGAATGGCCAGCGCGATCACCACGCCGGCCAGCGTGGCATGGACGCCGGATTTCAGCACGCACACCCACATGACGAGACCGACCAGAAGGTAGGGAAGAAGGCGCGTCACGCCCTTCCGATTCATGGCGAAGAGCACGCCGGCACCCGCCGCGGCGATGGCCAGGGACCCCACCGACAGGTGGTCGGTGTAAAAGAGCGCGATGATGATGATGGCGCCAAGGTCATCGAGGATGGCCAGCGCCAGCAGGAAGATCTTCAATGAAACCGGCGCCCGCTTTCCCAGGAGGGCCAGCGCGCCGATGGCGAAGGCGATGTCGGTTGCCGTCGGAATGGCCCAACCTCTGAGCGCGGTCGGGTCGGCTTGGTTCAGCGCAATGTAGATGAGCCCCGGCACCAGCATGCCGCCCGCTGCCGCGATGGCGGGAAGGGAGGCCTGTTTCCACGAGGACAGCCGGCCTTCGATGATCTCGCGTTTGATTTCGAGGCCGACGTGGATGAAAAAGATCGCCATCAGCCCGTCGTTGATCCACAGCAGCAGCGGCTTGTCGATGGCAAGCGCGCCGATCTTCACCGCAATGGGCGTCGCCAGCAACGTTTTGTACAGCCAGTCGAGGGGCGAGTTGTCGATGCCGATGGCCAGTACGGCCGCCAACATCAACACGACACCGCCCGCCACGTCGCTCTGGAAGAACGCGGCCAAACGCCCGCTGGGGGAAGAGGTCATGACGTTGTCCTTTCTTTTCGTGGGCGTTTTTTCTGTTGTTCACTCCGGCGAGGCCGGGGGGGTGTAGTCACGGGTCCGGCGGTGAGATAGTGCCGCCGGGTCAGGCGGCGGAAGCTCGTCGTCCACCATGATGGCGACGCCCAGGGCCTGCATCCGTCGTTCCAGGTCCGCGATCGAGTTCCTGAGGTAGATCCTGAGGCGCCGCAGGCGCTGGACGTAAAGGTCATCCCGCTGAGGCGGGCGCGCCGTCAACCGAAGCTCCGCATCCAGGATCCGCTGCGCCGAGACCAGTGTGCGATGGCGGAAAACCAAGTCTTCGGCTTCCGAAACGTTCGAGCGCGTGGTTGGCATGAGTTGACTCCCCTGTCACCCGTCTCATCGCACCGCAGGCCCCGAAGAGCCGGGACCATCCTTGATTATGATGGGAAAAAGTTTTAGGTAGATCCAATCGATAAGGAGTGGCCGTTTATTCGGTTTTTCCTATCAGGAAAACAGGGGCCGCAAGCCTCCGGCGGCCCTGAAGGGGTGTCCCATGCCGAGCCTGAAACGCCTTCGATACCTCGTGGCCGTGGCCGAAACGCTGCATTTCCGGCGGGCCGCAGTGCTGTGCAACATCAGCCAGCCGACCCTCAGCGGCCAGTTGCAGGAACTCGAGGAACGCCTGGGCGTGCAGTTGGTCGAACGCAGCCGCTCGCGCGTCGTGCTGACCCCCATCGGCAAGGAAATCGCGGCGCGCGCCAAGCGGATCCTGAGCGATGTCAATGACATCGTCGAAATGGCTAAATACGGCGGCGCGCCATTTGGCGGCACCGTGCGCGTGGGCGTCCTGCCGACGATCGGCCCCTACCTGCTGCCGCATCTGTTGCCCGACCTTCACCGCACCTATCCCTATCTCAAGCTTTATCTGCGCGAACGGGTGACCCAGACCTTGGAGGAGGGACTGCACGATGGCACCTTCGACGCCCTGCTGACGCCGCTGCCGATCAGCGGGGTGGATACGGTCAGTGTTGCGTTATACCGGGAGCCCATGGTGGTCACGCTGCCGGCCGATCATCCGCTGGTCCACAAGACGGTCATCGAGCGCAACGATTTCAAGGGTGAAACGGTGCTGGCGCTCGAACCAGGGCATCGCCTGTACGAACAGGTCCGCGACCTGTGCGCCCAGTTCGGCGCCACGCTTTCGTTGGATTTCGGGGGGACCAGCCTGGATACCCTGCGATTGATGGTCGGCATGGGAATGGGGATCTCGCTATTGCCTGCCCTCTACGCGCGTTCCGAAATCCCCAAGGACCAGAACGTCGTCATGCGGCCTCTCAGGAATCGTCCACCGAGCCGGGTCATCGGCATGACTTGGCGGCAACAGTCGGCCCGCGCTGCCGAGTTTTCCATCCTGGCCGACCTGTTTCAGCGGATTCTCTCGGAGAAGGTGCCCGAGGTCATACCCGTGCGCTGACCGATGGCACCGGATAGCCGGGGCGATAGGTGGCCGCCTTCTCGACCGACGGCACGAAGGCGGCGGACTTGACGGCCAGCACCGCGCAATCGGCCAGCGGCAGGATGCGTTCGACCAGATTGCTGTATATGAAGCGGTCGATACCCGTCCGGCTGACGGTCCCGGCGACGATCAGGTCGACGTCGCTCTTCCACGAGAAATCCAGGAGAATCCGGTAGGGATCGCCTTTCGGCATATGCACTTCATGGTCGATGCCGTCGAGGTCGAAATCGGAGAGGACGCTGCTGAGGGCTTTTGCATGCGCGAGGCGATTGCGCCGGTACAATGCCCTCCACATTGGCGGCAACATTTCCGAGCGGCTGGTTTCAAGATCCTGGCCCTTGAAATCCCAGGCGTGGACGATGTCGAGCCTGCATCCTTCCGCGTAGGCCAGCTTGGCGGCTAGCGACAGCACGGCGTGATCGATATCTTCGGGGGCCCCCTCCGCGCCTTCGGCTCCGATAGCCGCCACGATGCGGCGGCAGAGGGGTGCCGCCTGCGGCTTGACGATCCAGACAGGGCAGGGGCAGGCACGCATGATGCGTGATGCCGGCTTGCCGAAGAGGAGACCTTCCAGAGTCGTGCGGGTTTCTTCCGCGGTGATGACCAAATCGTAACCGTAGCGCACGACGGCACGGACGATTTCCGTATGGCGCGCGCCGCTAAAGACGGCGGGTCTGACGTCGATGCCTTGGTCGCGGGCCTCGTGGAGGATACGCTCCAGGCGGTTGCGGTAGTCGACTTCCTCATATTCCGAAGTCACCGGAATGACCGAGGAAAAGGGATTGAACCGGGACAATGCGCCGCCGGCCGCCTCGGGGATCACCTCGGCGATGGTCAGCTTGGCGCCGTCCCGCTTTGCCAGGGTCACAGCCCTGCCCAGGGCGGCCTCGAATCCGGCGGCATCGTCGTGTATGAGCAGGATGTTCTCGAACCCGTCCATGGCATCCTCGCTTTCTATCCCTTCTGCCGTCTCGGCGGTCGGCCGGGACGATGGCGTGGCCATGGATACAATGGTGAGAGCCCCCCGAGTGTGAATCAAATCGATCTTGTGGCGTGATGTGATAGATATTAACGATCAGCTTATGAAAGGTGATGAGCGGTTTTCGTGCCGGGGAGGGCGCCGGGGCGGCCGCTTTTTCGATTCGGGGTATTCGCCAGGGGGCGGCTTCAAGGCCTTTCCGCTGCCGGTGCGAATGGCTAAAGTGGCGCCGCCAGCCTGAAGGAGAGACGAGAATGAGCCTGACGCCGGACCAGCGGGCCGAAATCGACGAAGCGCGTGCCCAGCAGGGGCAAACCCGCCGCCCCACCGTGCCGGCGCTGGAGGAGATCCTCTACGAGCCGTTGGCGGTGCTCGACCACGGGTTCGTGCGCGTCATCGACTACATGGGCGACGACGCCGCCATCGTGCAGGCGGCGCGGGTTTCCTATGGCAAGGGCACCCGCAAGGCCAGGGACGACGCCGGTCTGGTGCGCTATCTGATGCGCCACCGCCATACGACGCCATTCGAAATGTGCGAGATCAAATACCACGTCAAGCTGCCGATCTTCGTGGCCCGGCAGTGGATTCGCCACCGCACCGCCAACGTCAACGAGTACTCGGCGCGCTATTCGATCATGGATCGCGAGTACTACATCCCGGCGCCGGCCCAACTGGGCGCCCAGTCGAGCGCCAACCGCCAGGGCCGCGGCGACGTTCTGGAGGGCGAGGAGGCGGCCGCCGTGCTGCGCGTCCTCAAGGAGGACGCCGAGCGCTGCCATACCGACTACGAGGCGATGTTGAACGAGGACGCCGAGGGCAACCCGCGCGATCCGAAACGCAAGGGGCTGGCCCGCGAGCTGGCCCGCATGAACCTGACGCTCAACACCTATACCCAGTGGTACTGGAAGATCGACCTCCACAACCTGCTGCACTTCCTGAGCCTCCGGGCCGACTCCCATGCCCAGTACGAGATCCGCGTCTATGCCGATGCCATGCTGGATACGGTCAAACGCTGGGTGCCGGTCACCTACGACGCCTTCGTCAACTACGGGATGGGCGGCGCCCAGATTTCGGCGGCGGGGCTCGCCGTCGTCCGCCGCCTGCTGGCCGGGGAATCGGTGACCCAGGCCGAAAGCGGCATGAGCGGCCGGGAATGGCGCGAACTGATGGCGGTCCTGGGACGGGAAGAACCCAGCCGCGGCTAATATGAAATTCCCTCTCCGCCCCAGTGGGGCGGAGAGGGTAGGGAGAGGTGGGGGCGCCGCAATCCCGCTGGGCCCACCTCACCCTCCCACGCCCATGGCGTGGGCCCCACCCTCTCCCCCCTCAAAGGGCGGAGAGGGAAGGATTGGATTCAAGCCCGCGGCGAAGGGGCTTCTCTAGCGTCGACGTACATTTCCGAGCCCATTTCGCGGAAGGTTTCCGCCATTCTCGCCAGGCCCTGCTCCCTGTCGTTGAGAAGGGCGGCGGCGTCGCGCACGTCCTGGCTGATCTTCATCGAGCAGAACTTCGGCCCGCACATGGAACAGAAATGCGCGCTCTTGTGGGCCTCGCGCGGCATCGTCTCGTCGTGGAAGGTCCTGGCCGTGTCGGGGTCGAGCGACAGGTTGAACTGGTCCTCCCAGCGGAAATCGAAGCGGGCGCGGGACAGCGCATCGTCCCTGGCCTGCGCCGCCGGATGGCCCTTGGCGAGGTCGGCGGCGTGGGCGGCGATCTTATAGGCGATCATGCCCTGCTTGACGTCGTCGCGGTCGGGCAGGCCGAGATGCTCCTTGGGCGTCACGTAGCACAGCATGGCGGTGCCGAACCAGCCGATCATGGCGGCGCCGATGGCCGACGTGATGTGGTCGTAGCCCGGCGCGATGTCGGTGACCAGCGGCCCCAGGGTATAGAACGGGGCCTCGTGGCAGACCTGCATCTGGCGCTCGACGTTGACCTTGATCTTGTGCATGGGCACGTGGCCGGGCCCCTCGATCATCACCTGGCAGCCCTTGTCCCAGGCGGCGGGGGTCAGTTCGCCCAGCGTTTCCAGCTCGGCGAACTGGGCGGCGTCGTTGGCATCGGCGATGGAGCCGGGGCGCAGGCCGTCGCCCAGCGAGAACGAAACGTCGTAGCGGCGCATGATGTCGCAGATGTCGCCGAACCGCTCGTAGAGGAAGTTTTCCTTGTGGTGGTGCAGGCACCACTTGGCGAGGATCGAGCCGCCGCGCGACACGATGCCGGTGACCCGATCGGCGGTCAGGTGGATGTGGCCCAGCCGGACCCCGGCATGGATGGTGAAGTAATCCACCCCCTGTTCGCACTGCTCGATCAGGGTGTCCTTGAAGACCTCCCAGTCCAGTTTCTCGGCGATGCCGCCGACCTTTTCCAGGGCCTGGTAGATCGGCACCGTGCCGATCGGCACCGGGCTGTTGCGCAGAATCCATTCGCGGGTGGCGTGGATGTCGCGCCCGGTCGACAGATCCATGACGGTATCGGCCCCCCAGCGGATGGCCCACACCATCTTTTCGACCTCCTCCTCGACCGAGGACACCACCGCCGAATTGCCGATGTTGGCGTTGACCTTGACCAGGAAGTTGCGCCCGATGATGACGGGTTCCAGCTCGGCGTGGTTGATATTGGCGGGAATGATGGCGCGCCCGGCGGCGACCTCCTGGCGCACGAACTCCGGCGTGATGAGGGCGGATGCGGCTTCGTCGCCAAGGGTCTCGCGCGTCGCCACGAAGACCATCTCGGGGGTGACGATGCCGGCCCGCGCCGCCTCCAGTTGGGTCAGGGGCGCGCCGCCGTCGCCGCGGCGGGGCCGATGGGCGACGGAAAAGGCGGGGGCCCGCTCGTTGCCGCCGTTGTCGGCCGGAATGATCGGCCGGCCGTCATACCGGTCGATCCCGGCGCGGCCGGCGAACCAGGCGTCGCGTGGCCGCGGCAGGCCGAGGGCGACGTCGATCGGCTGGGCGGGATCGGTATAGGGGCCGGACGTGTCATAGACGCGCACGGGCGGTTCGGCGGCATCCGAAAGGGCGATTTCGCGGAACGGTACCCTGAGGCTGGGCGCTTCGGGCGGCGAGACGTAGACCTTACGGGAAGCGGGAAGGGGGGTGGTCGTTACCCCGGGTGCCGGCGTCTTGGCGCCGGCTGGTGGCGTGCTCATGGGGGATCTCCCGGTTGGCGGTGGCGTTGGGGGAATCCGCAATGCCGCCGGGAAAAGGCTCACGCGCAAACTGTGGGGGGCGCATCTGTGGCTCCGATTCCTACGCCGGCATTACCCGGATCAGGTTCAAAGGGTTCGGCGTCGGCTTGGACGCCATCTCAGCCCCTCGCGGGGCACCCCTGGAAACGCCTTTGAGGCTATAAGGATCGGGCGGGGCTTTCAAGGCCGTTGTCCATGCCCAAGCGGAATTGTCGCCAATGCCCTCCGTCTTGATGTAATTTGCCCTGGGTTTCCGGCGGAAGGAAGGGCATGGCGACGCAGCAAACGGCCCTGGGGTTGTCGGCGGTCACGGTCGCGGTCACCAACGAGGTGCCGCGCGTGTTGGCGGTGCGGCGCATGACCCACGAGCTGGCCACGCCGGTGCAGCGCGGCGGCCTGCCGGTGGGCGGTGAATCCGCGCTTGCCCTGCCCTTCGGCCCCTTCCAGCCGGAACGCCACCGCACCCTGGAACTGGGCCTGCGGCTGTGGGTCGAGGAACTGACCGGGCTCAAGCTGCGCTATGTCGAGCAGCTTTACACCTTTGGCGACCGCTTTCGCGATCCGCGCGAGACGGCCGGCGGGCCGCGCGTGGTCTCGGTCGGCTATCTGGCGCTGGTCCACGAGGCGCCGCTGACCGGCACCGGAGAGGCCGAGTGGTGCGACTGGTACGATTTTTTCCCCTGGGAGGACTGGCGCAAGGGCCGTCCGTCCGTCATCGAGGGCATTGTCCGGCCGCGACTGGACGCCTGGGTATTTCTGGCTGCCGACGATTGGGAACGCCGGGCCCGGGCCGGCCGCGTGGCGCAATGTTTCGGCGTCGACGAGCAGTGGGACATCGAACGGACGCTGGACCGCTATGAGCTTCTCTACGAGGCGAGGCTGATTCCCGAGGCGGCGCAGGACGGCTGCGTGGCCGATCCGCCGCCCGTCGACGAGGAGGCCGCGCGCTTCCTCGGACGGCCGATGGCGCTCGACAACCGGCGCATCCTCGCCACCGCCATGGGCCGCCTGCGCGGCAAGCTTCGGTATCGTCCGCTGGTTTTCGACCTGCTGGCGCCCAGCTTCACCTTGCTGCAGTTGCAGCGGGTGGTCGAGGCGTTGTCGGGCAAACGCCTGCACAAGCAGAATTTCCGCCGGCTGCTGCAGGCGGGCGGCCTGGTCGAACCGACCGGCCAGCTCGAAGCCGCCGGCCGAGGCCGGCCGGCCGAGTTGTTCCGGTTCCGCCGCGAGGTCCTGCACGAGCGGGTGGCGCCCGGCGTCGGCATCCCCACGGTGCGGGTCGGCGGCTGACCCTTTCCTCCCGGTAACGACACCGGCCTCCCAGAATCCTTCTTGACTCTCAATTATGCTCAAATGTAGCATAACATATATACTCTTGATGAGCATAATATCCCCCGGAAATGGAGGGTCATGTGATGCCCGATACCGGATTTGCGCCTGCCGTGCGGGTGGCGACCCAGCCGATCTTCGAGCGCCTGAAGCGCGTCGTCCCCGAGGCGGAGTGGCTGTTTCACGCCCCGCTGATCGCCCGCATCAACGCATTGAAGGAAAGCCGCAACGCCGTCATCCTGGCGCACAATTACCAGACGCCCGAAATCTTCCACGGCGTGGCCGACATCGTCGGCGATTCGCTGGCCCTGGCCCGGCAGGCGACGGAGTGCGACGCCGAGGTGATCGTGCTGGCCGGCGTCCATTTCATGGCCGAAACGGCCAAGCTGCTCAACCCGGACAAAACCGTGCTCATTCCCGATCTGGGCGCCGGCTGTTCGCTGGCGTCCTCGATCACCGGCGCCGACGTCCGCGCGCTTCGCCGCCGTTATCCAGGCGTTCCGGTCGTCTCCTACGTCAATACCTCGGTCGAGGTGAAGGCGGAAACCGACGTCTGCTGCACGTCCTCGAACGCGCTTGGGATCGTCGAGGCGCTGGGTGTGCCCCGCGTCATTTTCCTGCCCGACGAATACCTGGCCAAGCACGTCGCCCGCCAGACCGAGGTCGAGATCATCCCCTGGCACGGCCACTGCGAGGTCCACGAACGCTTCACCGGGGCCGAGATCGAAGGGTTCCGCCGGGGTTTCGCGGGTCTCGCCGTGCTGGCCCATCCCGAGTGCCCGCCCGACGTGCTGGACGCCGCCGATTATGTCGGCTCCACCCAGCAGATGATCGATTATGTGGAGGAGCGCCGGCCGGCCCGGGTGCTGCTGGTCACCGAGTGTTCGATGAGCGACAACGTGGCCGCCGCGCACCCCGACATCGAATTCGTGCGCCCCTGCAACCTGTGCCCGCACATGAAGCGGATCACGCTGGGGAACATCCTGACCGCGCTCGAAACCCTTCGTCCCGCCGTCGAGATCGCCCCCGAACTGGCCGAACCGGCCCGCCGGGCGGTGGCCCGCATGCTGGAGCTGAGCCGATGATGCCCCACTGCGCCCTTCATGCGGTGCAGTACGAGCCGATCGTCCGCCGCGCCCTGGAAGAGGACCTGGGCCGGGCCGGCGATCTCACCACCGATGCCCTCGTCGATCCGCAAAGCCACGCCGTCGCCCACATCGTCGCCCGCGAGGCCGGGCGCGTCGCCGGGCTGGCGCCGGCGCTCTCGGCATTCTCGATGCTCGATGGCACGCTGGCCATCCGCTGTCCCGTCGCCGACGGCGCCGCCGTCGAGGCGGCGACCGTGTTGGCCACCCTGACCGGCCCGGCCAGGGCCATCCTTTCGGCCGAGCGGGTGGCGCTCAACCTGCTGGGCCGCATGTGCGGCATCGCCACCGCCACGGCGCGCGCCATGGCGGCCTGCAAGGGGACCGAGGCGACGGTGGTGTGCACGCGCAAGACGGCCCCGGGGCTGCGCATGCTCGACAAGTACGCGGTCAGGATGGGCGGCGGCGGCAACCACCGCTTCGGGCTCGACGACGGCATCCTGATCAAGGACAACCACATCGCCGCCGTCGGCGGCATCGACACCGCCTTGGCGCGGGTCAAGGAACGGGCCGGCCACATGGTCAAGGTCGAGATCGAGGTCGACACCCTGGATCAGTTGGACCGGGTGCTGGCCCTGGGCGGCGTCGACGCCGTGCTCCTCGACAACATGTCGCCCGACACGATGCGCGAGGCGGTGCGCCGCGTCGGCGGGCGTTTTCTGACCGAGGCGTCGGGCGGCATCACGCCCGAGCGCATCGCGGCGGTGGCGGCGGCGGGGGTGGACCTCATTTCGCTGGGCTGGCTTACTCATTCGGTAAAGAACTTCGACGTCGCTCTGGATTTCCAATACCGTTGAGGGCGGCGGAAACAGAGCGGGCCGCCCCCCGGAGGGCGGCCCGCCTGTACGGCCGACGGAAAGACGCCTACTACTGCACGAGAATACGGGGCGCCGCCCGTTCGCGCTCGGCCAGTTCCGCCTCCACCTTGACCCACACCTTGTCGGCGATGTCGAGATACGCCTTGGCGTGCGGCGAGGCGGGATCGGAAACGACGATCGGGTTGCCGCCGTCCGAGGTTTCGCGGATGACGATGTCGAGCGGCACCTCGCCCAGGCAGTCGACGCCCAACAGCTCGGCCTCGGCCCTGGCGCCGCCGTGACTGAAGATGTCGGTGCGCTCGCCGCAATGCGGGCAGGCGAAGTAGCTCATGTTCTCGACGATGCCCAGGACCGGCACGTTGACCTTGCGGAACATGTTGAGGCCCTTCCTGGCGTCGGCGAGCGCGATGTCCTGCGGCGTCGAGACGATCACCGCGCCGATCAGCGGCACCCTTTGGGCCATGGTCAGCTGGGCGTCGCCGGTTCCGGGCGGCATGTCAACCACCATGATGTCGAGCGGGCTCCAGCGCACGTCCTTCATCATCTGCTCCAGCGCGCTCATCACCATCGGACCGCGCCAGATGATCGGCATCTCCTCCTCGACCAGGAAGCCGATCGACATGCACTCCACGCCGTGGTTGCGCATGGGGTTGATCGAACGGCCGTCGCTGGAGGTCGGCTGGCCCTTGATGCCGAGCATGCGCGGAATCGACGGTCCATAGATATCGGCGTCGAGAACGCCGACCTTGAGCCCGCGGACGGCCAATGCCAGGGCGAGGTTGACGGCGGTCGTCGACTTGCCGACGCCGCCCTTGCCCGAGGCGACGGCGACGATGGCGCGCACCTGCGGCAGCAGCGGTTCGTCCTGGTGGCCGTGACCATGGCCGTGGTCATGGGCGTGCGGGGCCGGCTTCGGCTCCGCCGCCGCCTGGCGTTCGGCCGTCAGCACGACGGTGGCGGTCAAGACGCCGGGCAGGGCGTGGACGGTCTGTTCGGCTTTCTTGCGAAGCGGCTCCAGGCGGGGGCCGCGCTCGGGCTCGACCTGAAGGGCAAAGGCGACGTGGCCCTGCTTGACCTGCAGGCCGCTGACCATGCCAAGAGAGACGATATCCTGGTTCTTTTCCTCGTCGACGACCCCGGAAAGGGCCTCCAGCACTTGTTGTTCGCTGATTTGGGCCATGCTTGAAAACTCCGCCAATGACTTCGATATCCCGGCGAAGCTGGCCGCTTGACATTGCGTGGCCGGCCGGGCAGTCCTATAACCTAACGGGTAACCAAAGAGACAATGCGGTAGATATACGAAGCCGCCTGTCAAAACACAAAGCCCAATTCCCTCTCATCCAGGACCACGAGAAAGGAACGCACCGATATGGCATGGAATCCACAGGGTGGTGGCCCTTGGGGCGGCGGCGGCCAGGGCCCGTGGGGGCGTGGACCCTCCGGACCGCGACCGCCGGACTTCGAAGACCTCATTCGGCGTAGCCAGGATCGGTTCAAGCAGTTCCTGCCGGGCGGGATGGGGGCTGGCAAGGGGTTGGTCGTCGCCGTTATCGCGGTTTTGGCCCTGTGGATGGGGACCGGCATCTATCGCGTCCAGCCGGCCGAGCAGGGCGTCGAAATGCTGTTCGGCAAGTGGCAGCAGACCACCGGCCCGGGGCTGCACTGGTGGCCACCGGCGCCGATCGGCGAGGTGATGACGCCCGAGGTGACGCGCGTCAACCGCGTCGAAGTCGGCTTCCGGGAGGGTGGCACCGGCCAGCGGGGCGGCGTGCTGCGCGCCGTGCCCCAGGAAAGCCTGATGCTGACCGGCGACGAGAACATCATCGACGTCCAGGCGGCGGTGTTCTGGTACGTCAAGGATGCCGGGCAATTCCTGTTCAACCTCCGCAACCAGGAAGCGACGGTCAAGGACGCCTCCGAGGCGGCGTTGCGCGAGATCGTCGGCAAGAACGAGTTCGAGTACGCCCGCACCCAGGGCCGCGTGCAGATCGAAAAGGACGCGCAGGATCTGATCCAGCGCATCCTCGATTGGTACGGTTCGGGCATCCAGGTGCAGCAGGTGCAGCTCCAGAAGATCGATCCGCCGGGCAAGGTGCTCGACGCCTTCCGCGACGTCCAGGCGGCGCGCGCCGACAAGGAACGAGCGGTCAACGAGGCGACGGCCTATCTCAACGAGGTCGTGCAGCGGGCCGAGGGCGAATCGCAGAGGATCATCAAGGACGCCGAAGGCTACCGCGAGCAGAAGATCGCACTGGCCACCGGCGAGGCGCAGCGCTTCCTGTCGGTCTACGAGCAGTACCTCAAGGAAAAGAACGTCACCACGCGGCGCATCTATCTCGAAACCATGCGTACGATCATGGCCGGGATGGACAAGGTGCTCATCGACAGCCGGGTGGGAGGTAGCGGCGTCGTTCCCTATCTGCCGCTCGACGCCCTGACCGGCCGCGGCGCCGGCACCCCCAGCACGACGACGGGAGGGAAGTGATCATGCGTGGACCGCTTTTAATCCTCGGTATCGTCGTCATCGTCCTTGGGTTCCTGGGCTTTTCGTCCATGTTCACCGTGCGTCAGGACGAGCAGGCCCTGGTCCTGCAGTTCGGCGAACCGATCCGCACCGTGACGGCGCCCGGCCTTCACTTCAAGTACCCCCTGCTTCAGAACGTCGCCAAGTTCGACAAGCGGGTACTCGATTTCGATGCCGAGGCCGAAGAAGTGCCGACCCGCGACCAGAAGCAACTGGTGGTGAACGCCTTCGCCCGCTATCGCATCATCGACCCGCTGCTGTTTTTCCAGACCGTCAACAACGAGTTCGGGATGCGCCAGCGGTTGGGCAACGTCATCAACGCCAATCTGCGTGCCGTCTTCGGCGAGGCCGAACTGGCCCGTCTGTTGACCGAGGAACGCGCCAAGCTGATCCAGGTGATCGCCAAACGAACCCACGATCAGGGCCGGTCGTTCGGCATCGACGTCCTCGACGTGCGCATCAAGCGCGTCGACCTGCCCGAGGAGAACAGCCAGTCCATCTTCCGCCGCATGCAGTCCCAGCGCGAGCAGGAGGCCCGCAAGATCAGGGCCGAGGGCGATGCCGATTCGCGGCGCATCAAGGCCGAAGCCGACAAGCAGCGGACCATCATCGTCGCCAACGCCAACCGGCAGTCCGAAATCCTGCGCGGCGAGGGCGAGGCCGAGGCCCAGCGCACCTACAACGATGCCTATGGCCGGGACGAGACGTTCTTCGACTTCTGGGTGTCGATGGACGCGATGCGTCTGGGCCTGACGGGTGAAAACACCCGCTACGTCGGGCCGCCGGACAACGAGTTCTTCCGCTTCTTCGGCGGACTGCCCGGTCAAGGGGTCGAGCAGCCGGCCAAGTAGCCGGGAGCCAACAAGCAGAGACGGGGGCGCTGGGTGAAACCAGCGCCCTTTCGTCGAGGCGGAGGAAGAATGTCCGATCTGATCACCGCCGTCGGCTTGGCGATGGCCATCGAGGGACTGCTCTATGCGCTGTTTCCCGACGGTATGAAGGCGGCCATGGCCAAGCTGCAGACCCAGCCGTCCTCGCACCTCCGTACGGCGGGTCTGGTGGCCGCCGTCGTCGGTGTGGGCGTGGTCTGGCTGGTCCGTGGATAGGGGCGCGGGAACGGCGATGAATGGCCCGGAAAATGCCATATTTCAGGGGCACAAGGATTCCGCCCGGGGGCCGGCCGACGGGTTGAAAGGCCGCAGCCCCGGGATTAGATCAAACACAGACCTTTTCCCGATCTTTGCGTATAGTTGATTCATTCGTTGGGCGATGGAGATGGCCGAAGTGATGCGTTCCCGTATTCATGATGTCCGGTCCCGGCGCGATGCGCGCGTCGTTGCGGTGGCGCGCCGTCAGGACGGCGGCCGGGCGTTGGCGTGGTTCCTGGCCGCCGCCGTGGCGTTGGCGCTGATGGCGGCCTCGGTGGCCGCCCAGGCGAAGACGATGCCCGGCAGCTTTTCCGACCTGGCCGAAAAGCTGTTGCCGGCGGTGGTCAACGTTTCGACCACCCAGACCCTTCGGGGGCGGAGCGGTCCCGAGCTTCCGCAACTGCCGCCGGGGTCGCCGTTCGAGGAGTTCTTCAAGGAATTCTTCGATCGCAACCAGCCCCAACAGCAGCGCAAGGCAACCTCGCTGGGCTCGGGTTTCATCATCGATTCGGCCGGCTACGTGGTGACCAACAACCACGTGATCCAGGACGCCGAGGAGATCACGGTCATCCTGCAGGACGACACGCAACTGCCGGCCGAACTGATCGGGCACGACCCGAAGACCGACCTCGCGGTTCTCAAGGTGAAGTCCGACCGCCAGCTCCCCGCCGTCAAGTTCGGCGATTCCGACTCGCTTCGCGTCGGCGACTGGGTGCTGGCCATCGGCAATCCGTTCGGCCTCGGCGGCACGGTGACGGCGGGCATCATTTCGGCCCGCGGGCGCGACATCAATACCGGCCCCTACGACGACTTCCTGCAGACCGACGCTTCTATCAACCGCGGCAATTCGGGCGGCCCGATGTTCAATCTGGAGGGCGAGGTGGTCGGCATCAACACCGCCATCTTCTCGCCATCGGGGGGCAGCATCGGCATCGGCTTCGCCATTCCCAGCGCCATGGCGATGCCGGTCGTCAAGCAGTTGATTGCCACCGGCACCGTGAAGCGCGGCTGGCTTGGCGTCCACATCCAGACGGTGACCGACGAGATCGCCGAGACGCTGGGTCTCAAGGAAACCCGCGGTGCGCTGGTCGCCAGCGTCATCAAGGACGGTCCGGCCGAGGTCGGCAAGATCCAGGCGGGCGACGTCATCTTGCAGTTCGACGGCAAGGACGTGACGCAGATGCGCCGCCTGCCGCGCATCGTCGCCGAAACGGCGGTCGGCCAGACCGTCGACGTGGTGCTGTGGCGCAACAACAAGCGGATGTCGGTCAAGGTGAAGGTGGGCGAGCTGGAGGCCGGCGAGGCGCAGATGGCGGCGCGCCCGCAGGATGGCGGCACCGCCGGCCAGCCGGGGCAGGACAAGAAGATCGATCCTCTCGGGTTGACCGTTGCCGCCGTCAACGACACGCTGCGTCAGCGTTTCGATCTGGCGGCCGACGCCAAGGGCGTGGTCGTCGTCGGCGTCGACGAGGGTGGCCCCGCGGCCGAGAAGGGCATCCGGCCGGGCGACCTCATCGTCGAGGTCAGCCAGGAGGACGCCAGTTCGCCGGGGCAGGTCGCCGACTTGGTGGAGACGGCCAAGAAAAGCGGCCGCAAATCGGTGCTTCTGCTGATCGAGGGGCAGGGCCGCCTGCGCTTCGAGGCGGTGCGCATCGTCCAGGGCTGATCCGCCCTTTCGGCGGCACGTGGAACCGGGGCGTCGTCCGACAGGGCGGCGCCCCTTCGCTTTTGGTGGGGTTCTTGCCACCGATGAACACCGATGAAGGCGAAGACAATTCGCCACAGTGCCGGTAGAAATTAGCCGTCAGGCGGGCTACAAATCGAGCCCGCGCCGCAACCGGCCGATCAAGAAAACAGGGGGGACCCGTGACCGAAACGACCAAGTTCTTTCTCGCGGAAGAGCGCATTCCGAAGTTCTGGTACAACATCGCCGCCGACCTGCCCGAGCCGTTGCCGGCGGGGCTGCACCCGGGGACCCACAAGCCGCTGACGCCCGACGATCTGGCACCCCTGTTCCCCATGGCCGTAATCGCCCAGGAGGTCAGCACCGAGCGCGAGATCGAGATTCCCGCCCCGGTCAGGGAAATCTATCGCCTGTGGCGGCCGTCGCCCTTGGTGCGCGCCCGGCGCCTGGAGAAGGCGTTGGATACGCCCGCCCGCATCTATTTCAAGAACGAGGGCGTCAGCCCGGCCGGCAGCCACAAGCCGAACACGGCGGTGGCCCAGGCCTTCTACAACAAGGAAGAGGGCGTCAAGCGGCTGACCACCGAAACCGGCGCCGGCCAATGGGGGTCCTCGCTGGCCTTCGCCGGTTCGCTGTTCGGCCTCGAGGTCGACGTCTACATGGTCAAGGTCAGCTATTTCCAGAAGCCTTACCGGCGGGCCCTGATGGAGGCCTATGGCGCCCGCTGCGTGCCCAGCCCCAGCACCGAAACCGAATCGGGCCGCCGCGCGCTTGCCGAAAATCCCGATACCACCGGCAGCCTGGGCATCGCCATTTCCGAGGCGGTCGAGATGGCGGCCCGGCGCGACGACACCAAGTACGCGCTGGGCAGCGTGCTCAACCACGTGATGACCCATCAGACGGTGATCGGGCTGGAGGCCATCGAGCAGTTCGCCATGGCCGGCGACTATCCCGACGTCGTCATTGCCTGCGCCGGCGGCGGCAGCAACTTCGCCGGCACCGCCTTCCCCTTCATCGGCCGCAAGCTCAGGGGGGGCGAAGACATCCGCGCCGTCGCCGTCGAGCCCAAGGCCTGCCCGACCCTGACGCGGGGCCGCTATGCCTACGACTTCGGCGACACCGCCGGCCTGACGCCGTTGCTCAAGATGATGACGCTGGGTTCCACCTTTATGCCGGCCGGCATCCATGCCGGCGGCCTGCGCTACCACGGCATGGCGCCGCAGGTCAGCCATCTGGCCCATCTCGGCCTGATCGAACCGCGCGCCTATCACCAGAAGGAATGCTTTGCCGCCGGCGTCCAGTTCGCCCGCACCGAAGGGATCATTCCGGCGCCGGAATCCACCCATGCCGTGCGGGGCGCCATCGACGAGGCCCTGAAGTGCAAGGAAGAGGGCGTGGCCCGTACCATCTTCTTCAACCTGTCGGGCCACGGCCATTTCGACATGCAGGCCTACATGGACTATTTCGCCGGCAAGCTCGAGGATCACGAACACGACGCCGAGGCCCTCAAGCGCTCGATGCTCGGGTTGCCGTCGGTCGTCGAGGCCTGACGCCGGGCTGAAAGCGTACCGCCCAAGGTTTACAAGCGGCGGGTGTTGTTATATCGGTGACGCGCCGTCGGTGGCGGGGTAACCCCGCTGCCGCGGCGCGGCGTCTCTTCAGTCAAGGATGGACACGGTGAACCTTTCCCTGCTTCGGCCCTTCCCCGCCCTGCGTCCCGCCCCCGGCCGCGCCGCCGAGGTGGCGGCGCCGCCCTACGACGTCTTGGATTCCAACGAGGCGCGGGCGATGGCGGCCGGCCGGCCGTGGAGCTTCCTTCATGTGTCCAAGCCCGAGATCGACCTCGATCCCGGCATCGATGTCTATTCGGCCCCGGTCTACGCCAAGGCCGCCGCCAATTTCGCCCGCATGATCAAGGATGGCGTGCTGGTCCGGGACCAGGCGCCCTGCTTCTACGTCTACCGCCTTACCATGGGCGATTACGTGCAGACCGGCGTCGTAGGCGGCGCTTCGATCGCCGCCTATGAGAGCGGACGCATCCGCCGCCATGAATTGACCCGTCCCTCGAAAGAAGACGACCGCGTGCACCAGGTCGAGGCGGTCGGCGCCCATACCGGCCCGGTCATGATCGCGCACAGGCCCGATGCCGCCATCAAGGCCATCCTTGCCGATCAGGCGAAGGGCGCGCCCGCGTGTTCGGTGGATCTGGCCGGCGTTACCCATACCCTGTGGGTGGTGTCCGACGTCCAGGCCGTGGCGGCGCTGCGGAAGGCTTTCGACGGTCTCGATGCCCTTTACATCGCCGACGGCCACCACCGCTCCAACGCTGCCGTCCGGGTCGCCAAGGCCAGGCGGACCGCCGGCGGAACGGCGCCCGACGCCTGGCATGAATCCTTCCTGACGGTGGTCTTCGCGGCCGACGAGATGCGCATCCTCGACTACAACCGCGTGGTTCGCGACCTCAACGGCCTCGATGCCGCGACGTTGCTGCGGCGGGTCGAGGAGCACTTCACCGTCGAACCGTCGCAGGGCGAAGCCAAGCCCCGGCGCCGGCGCGAATTCGGCATGTACGTGGGCGGCCTCTGGTATCGGCTGACCGTGCGCGACGAACCGAAGGCAGGCGGCGACGCGGTGGCCAGCCTCGACATCAGCCTGCTGACCGAGCGCCTGCTTTCCCCGGTGCTCGGCATCGGCGATCCCAGGGTCGACCCGCGCATCGACTTTGTCGGCGGCATTCGGGGGCTTGGCGAACTGGCCAGGCGCGTGGATGGCGGCGAGATGGCGGTGGCCTTCGCCGTCCATCCGACGTCGATGGAAGACCTGATGGCGGTCAGCGACGCCGGCCAGATCATGCCGCCGAAATCCACCTGGTTCGAGCCCAAGCTGGCCGACGGCCTGGTGTCTTTGATGCTCGACTGACGACGGCAAGCGCGCCGCCGTCCGGAGCGGAGGACGGAAGCCATGGAAACGTCCGATCGGCGGCCCATCGTCGTTATCGCCGGGCCGACCGCCAGCGGCAAGTCCAAGGCCGCGATGGATGTCGCCGAGGCGTTTAACGGCGCCATCGTCAACGCCGATTCCATGCAGGTCTACCGCGAGCTTCGGGTGCTGACGGCGCGCCCCGGCCTCGACGAGATCTGCCGCGTTCCCCATTTTCTCTATGGCGTGCTGCCGGCGGCCGAGGTGTGTTCGGCCGGTCGTTGGCTGGAAATGGCCGCCGCCGCCATCGCGGAGGTGCGGGCCATGGGGCGGTTGCCGGTGGTGGTGGGCGGCACCGGCTTCTACCTGCGGGCCCTGATGGAAGGGCTGTCGCCCATCCCCGAGGTCCCGGAGGCCGCCCGCACCGAGGCCAGGCGGCTGCACGGCGAACTGGGCCCGGACGCCTTTCGCGCCCGCTTGGCCGGGGTCGATCCCGAGGCGGCGGAGCGCCTGCCGGCAGGCGACACCCAGCGCCTGATCCGCGCCTACGAGGTGGCTGTCGGCACCGGCCGCCGGCTTACCGACTGGCAGGCCGAGGAAACGGCCGGCCCGGCGGTGCCCGGATGGTTTGCCAGCATCGTCCTGGTACCGCCGCGGGACGCGCTTTATGCTGCTGTCGATGCCCGCTTCCTTCGCATGATGGAACGGGGCGCGCTGGACGAGGTCAAGGCCCTGCTGGCCCTTGGGCTCGATCCCGAACTGCCGGCGATGAAGGCGGTGGGCGTGCGCGAACTGGCCGCCGTGCTCAAGGGCGAAACGGAGCTGCTCCGCGCCGTCGAGGAGGCCCGCCGGGCGACCCGCCATTACGCCAAGCGGCAGTTCACCTGGCTGCGCCATCAGCTGGTCGGCTCGATGGTCATTCCCGCGCAATATTCAGAAAGTCATAAGTCAGAAATGTTTTCATTTATTCGTCAATTTGTGTTGACCACGCAATCTTAAAGGGGTAGTTTGCGCCTCTCGTGACGGGTCCGGCCGGGTGGGGCGCTCGACGTCTTGGTGCGCCCGCGGGCCGGATTTTCGTCGACGCCGTTCGTGGAAGGAGAGAGACCATGCCAAAGGAACAGTACGCCGGAGCGGAGATCGTCTTGAAAGTCCTGCAGGACCAAGACGTCGACGTTGTGTTCGGGTACCCCGGCGGCGTAACCCTTCCGCTTTATGACGTGCTCTACAAGCAGAACCGCCTGCGCCACATTCTGCCCCGTCACGAGCAGGCGGCGGTACACGCGGCCGAAGGCTATGCCCGAAGCACCGGCAAGGTCGGCGTCGTCCTGGTGACCTCGGGCCCGGGCGCCACCAACACGGTCACGGGGCTGACCGACGCCCTGATGGACAGCATCCCGGTCGTCTGCATCACCGGCCAGGTGCCGACCAGCCTGATCGGCAACGACGCCTTCCAGGAGGCCGACACCACCGGCATCACGCGGTCCTGCACCAAGCACAATTACCTGGTGCGCCACGTCGACGACCTGGCGCGCACCCTGCACGAGGCCTTCTTCGTGGCGCAGAACGGCCGCCCCGGCCCGGTGGTGGTCGACCTGCCCAAGGATGTCATCCTGGCGCGCGGCGAGTATGTCCCGCTGGAGGCGGCGCGTCCGCGCAGCTACAAGCCCAAGGTCAAGGGCGACGTCAAGGCCATCCGCGAGGCGGTCAAGTTGATGGCGGCGGCCAAGCGGCCGATCCTTTACGTCGGCGGCGGCGTCATCAATTCGGGGCCGGCGGCCTCGCAACTGCTGACCGAACTGGCCCACATCACCGGCTTTCCGGTCACGCTCACCCTGATGGGCCTGGGGGCGATGCCGGCCTCCGACAAGCAGTATCTCGGCATGCCCGGGATGCACGGCACCTACGAAGCCAACATGGCGATGCACGACTGCGACGTCATGGTCAATATCGGCGCCCGCTTCGACGACCGGGTGACCGGCCGGCTGGCCGATTTCGCGCCCGACGCCAAGAAGATCCACATCGACATCGATCCCTCCTCGATCAACAAGAACGTGCTGGTCGAGGTGCCCATCGTCGGCGACGCCGGGCATGTTCTCGAAGACCTCATCAAGGTGTGGAAGTCGAGCCAGGTGGCGCCCGACGCCAAGGCGCTGGACGCTTGGTGGAAGCAGATTGCCAAGTGGCGGACCAAGAAGTGCCTGGCGTATCGCAAGAACGGCAAGGTCGCCAAGCCGCAGTACGCGGTGGATCGGCTGTTCCAGGCGGTCAAGGACAACAGGGACGTCTTCGTCGCCACCGACGTCGGCCAGCACCAGATGTGGGCGGCCCAGTACATCCACTTCGACAAGCCGAACCGCTGGATGACCTCGGGCGGGCTGGGCACCATGGGCTACGGCCTGCCGGCGGCGATGGGCGCCCAGATCGGCAATCCCAACGGCCTGGTGGTGTGCGTGACGTCCGAGTGCTCGTTTTTGATGAACGTGCAGGAACTGGCCACGCTGGCCCAGTACAAGCTGCCGGTGAAGATCCTCCATCTGTCCAACGGCAGCATGGGGATGGTCCGCCAGTGGCAGGAAATGTTCTATGACAACCGCCTGTCGCAGAGCGTCATGGAAGCCATTCCCGACTGGGTCAAGCTGGCCGACGCCTTCGGCATCAAGGGCCTGCGGGCCGAGACGGCGGGCGAGGTCGACGGCGCCATCAAGGCGATGCTGGCGCACGACGGCCCGGTCCTGCTCGACGTCGTCGTCGACCCGACGGAAAACGTCTATCCGATGATTCCCTCCGGGGCCGCCCATCACGAGATGATCCTCGGGCCGACTGACGCCGAGTCCACCGAATCGGGCAGCGACGTCGTACTCGCTTGAGGCTGGCCCCCGCGCCGGCCAGCGGCTAATCTTCCCCGCCGGGAAGGAACGCCGCTGGCACGCGGGGGAAGCCGACCGTTTCCATGACCGGCCAGCCGGCCGGTCGTCACGCGCTTCGCGATAAATTCAGGGTCGATTGCCGACCCGCACAGTACCTGGGGCCATGTCCATGATCGCATCCAACGGGGAAATGACGTCTCACACCATCGCCGTTCTGGTCGAGAACGAACCGGGAGTCCTGGCCCGCGTCATCGGGCTTTTTTCCGGGCGCGGCTACAACATCGAAAGCCTGACCGTGGCCGAGGTGAACGAGAAGGAAAACCTGTCGCGCATCACCATCGTCACCTCGGGTACCGAGATGATTATCGAGCAGATCAAGGCGCAGCTCCAACGGCTGGTGCCGGTCCACAAGGTCATCGACCTGACGCTGGAGGGCGACCACGTAGAGCGCGAGATGGCGCTGGTCAAGGTGCGCGGCACCGGCGACAAGCGGGTGGAGAGCCTGCGCATTGCCGACATCTTCCGCGCCCACGTGGTGGACAGCACCAACGAATCCTTCGTCTTCGAGATCGTCGGCGCGGCCAGCAAGCTCGACGCCTTCATCCGCCTGATGGAGCCGCTGGGCCTGGTCGATATTTCGCGGACTGGAACGGTGGCCATTGCCCGCGGTCTCTCCGCCATGTAAGGAAAGCGCCGATTGTCCGGCGACAAAGAAGTCCATTCGTTTGAGAGGATGTCAAAAATGCGCGTGTTTTACGATCGGGATGCCGACGTCAGTCTGATCAAATCCAAGAAGGTCGCCGTCGTCGGCTACGGCAGCCAGGGCCATGCCCACGCCCAGAACCTGCGCGATTCCGGGGTGAAGGACGTGGTGGTCGCGCTGCGCAAGAGCAGCGGCAGCGTGAAGAAGGCCGAGGGCGCCGGCTTCAAGGTGATGAGCCCGGCCGAGGCCGCCAAATGGGCCGACGTCATGATGGTGCTGACCCCCGACGAGGGGCAGGCCCAGCTCTATGCCGAGGAGCTTGGCCCCAACATGAAGGCGGGCGCCGCCCTGGCCTTTGCCCATGGCCTCAACATCCACTTCCGCCTGATCGAGCCGCGCGCCGACATCGACGTCTTTATGATCGCGCCGAAGGGCCCCGGCCACACCGTGCGCTCCGAATACGTGCGCGGCGCCGGGGTGCCCTGCCTGATCGCGGTCGAGCAGGATGCCTCGGGCAGCGCCCACGAGGTGGGCCTGTCCTACGCCTGCGCCATCGGCGGCGGCCGCTCGGGCATCATCGAGACGACCTTCCGCGAGGAATGCGAGACCGATCTGTTCGGCGAGCAGGCGGTGCTGTGCGGCGGCCTGACCAGCCTGATCGTCGCCGGCTACGAGACCCTGGTCGAGGCCGGCTACGCCCCCGAAATGGCCTATTTCGAGTGCCTGCACGAGGTCAAGCTGATCGTCGACCTGATCTACGAGGGCGGCATCGCCAACATGCGCTATTCGGTGTCCAACACCGCCGAATACGGCGACTACGTCAGCGGCCCGCGCCTCATCGACGCCACCGTCAAGGCGCGCATGAAGGACGTGCTGACCGACATCCAGTCGGGTACGTTCGTCAAGGAATGGATGACCGAGAACAAGGTCGGCCAGCCCGCCTTCAAGGCGATGCGCCGGCGCAACGCCGAGCATCCGATCGAAAAGGTCGGCGAGAAACTGCGCGGCATGATGCCGTGGATCGCCGCCAACCGCCTGGTCGACAAGTCGAAGAACTAGCGGTTTCGGTACCGGGGAGGGAATCTTCTCCCGGTCCCGGCTGGGATTGGCGCCCGCGCCATGGTCGGTCAAGAGCCGACCGGCGCGGGCGTCATCGTTTGAAGCCTGCGGACTCAGGGGCGCACGCGGGCCGGGTTGCCAAACGCGGTTGCGCCCGCCGGCACATCGCGGGTCACCACGCTGCCGGCCCCGATCAGGGCGTCGTCGCCGATGGTGACACCGGGCAGGATGATGGCGCCGCCCCCGATCCACACGTTTCGTCCGATGCGGATCGGCCGGCCGAACTCCAAGCCCGATGCCCGGCCGGCTGCGTCGCGCGGGTGGTCGGCCGCCAGGATCTGCACTCCCGGCCCGATCTGCGTTCGATCGCCGATGGTGACGGCGACGACGTCGAGGATGACGCAATTGAAATTGAGGAAGACGCCGGCACCGAGGCTGATGTTGAAGCCGTAGTCGCAATGAAAAGGCGGCCGGATGACTGCGCCATTGCCGACGAAAGCCAGGCGCTCGGCCAGCAAGCGGCGCCGCTCGTCGGCCGATAGCGCGAGGGCGGCATTGTAGCGGGCCAGCCACGCGTGATTGGCTGTTAAGTCGGCCTGAAGCTCGGTATCGCCGGCGTCGTAAAGCTCGCCGGCCAGCATCTTTTCCTTTTCGGTCCGCGCCATTGCCCGGTTGCCCCTTCTCGTGGCCTGTTCACCGCCTCCGATCAAAGCAGACGTGATCCCGCCACGCAAACCAGAACCATAAGCGTCACCAAACTCCAGCCATCCCATCGGCCACGGCGACTGTCTGGAGTCGTTCCATTGAAAAATTGTATTAACACCGACTCGCCGGCTGTGGTATAGCTGATGACCCGGCCTGTGAAGGCTGTGGTTTTTTATGTATGCGGAGCGAACCCGTGCCAACCGGCAAGGACAGCATCGTTCGGATGACGAAGGCGGACCGCCAGGGTCCCGCCGCCGAGCGTTTGCCCGCCCGCCTGTCCCTGAATCTCCTCGCGCTAAACGGCCTGCTGCGACTTATTCGCCCCTGAGCGTCGCTGTCACCGGGGTGACAAGCGTTCAGGGGAGAAGACCAAGTCGAACGACTCTGCTTAACCTGTCGCAGAAAGGCTTTTTCCGATGAGTACCCAGCGAGAACCCAACCACGTCGTCATCTTCGACACCACCTTGCGCGACGGCGAGCAATCGCCCGGCGCCTCGATGAACCTCGACGAGAAACTGCGTATCGCGCAGCTGCTCGAGGAAATGGGCGTCGACATCATCGAGGCCGGCTTTCCCATCGCCTCGGAGGGCGACTTCAAGGCCGTCCACGGGATTTCCAAGGTGGTGACCCGCTCGGTGGTGTGCGGGCTGGCGCGGGCCACCCGCGCCGACATCGAGCGCGCCGCCGAGGCCATCAAGCCGGCCCAGCGCGGCCGCATCCACACCTTTATCTCGACCAGCCCGCTGCACATGAAGCATAAGCTGCAGATGGAGCCCGAACAGGTCTATCAGGCGGTGATCGACAGCGTGAAACACGCCCGCCGGTTCACCGACGACGTCGAATGGTCGTGCGAGGACGGCTCGCGCACCGAGCACGACTTCATGTGCCGCTGCGTCGAGGCGGCGATCGCTTCGGGCGCCACCACCATCAACATCCCCGACACCGTCGGCTACGCCATGCCCGACGAATTCGGGGCGTTGATCGCCATGCTGTTCAACCGGGTGCCCAACATCGACAAGGCGATCATCTCGGTGCATTGCCACAACGACCTGGGCCTCGCGGTGGCCAATTCGCTGGCGGCGGTCAAGGCCGGGGCGCGGCAGGTGGAATGCACCGTCAACGGCCTGGGCGAGCGGGCCGGCAACGCCGCCATGGAAGAGATCGTCATGGCGCTGAAGACCCGCCAGAACACCATGCCCTATTCGACCAGCGTGGTGACCGAGCATATCGTCAAGGCTTCGCGCCTGGTGTCCACCATCACCGGCTTCGTCGTGCAGCCCAACAAGGCGATCGTCGGGGCCAACGCCTTCGCCCATGAATCGGGCATCCACCAGGACGGCATGCTGAAGAACGCCCAGACCTACGAGATCATGACCCCGGAATCGGTCGGCCTGAGCAAATCCAACCTGGTGTTGGGCAAGCATTCCGGCCGCCACGCCTTCCGCGAGAAGTTGAAGGAACTGGGCTACGATCTCGGCGACAACGCCATCCAGAGCGCCTTCAAGCGCTTCAAGGACCTGGCCGACGTCAAGAAGGAGATCTTCGACGACGACCTCGTCGCCCTCGTCGACGACGAGGTGGTGCGCACCAACGACCGCCTGCGCCTCGTTTCCATGGAAATCCTCTGCGGTACCGTGCATCGGCCGCCCAAGGCATCCCTCGAGATGGAGATCGATGGCCAGCTCCACGAATGCTCGGCCACCGGCGACGGCCCCGTCGACGCCGCCTTCAACTGCGTGAAACAGCTGTTCCCGCATCGGGCGCGCCTGCAGCTCTATCAGGTGCAGGCGGTGACGCACGGCACCGACGCGCAGGCCGAAGTGACGGTGCGCCTGGCCGAGGAAGGCAAGACGGTGAACGGCCAGGGCGCCGACACCGACACCATGGTGGCCTCGGTCAAGGCGTATCTGAACGCCTTGAACAAGCTGCTCGTGAAAAGGGAGAAAACGGAGCCGGTGGCGGTTTCGGTCTAGCAGCGGCCGTAGGCGTCGATTATAACTGTGTCCCGACGGTGCCGGGCCCGGAGGCCCGGTGCCGGTCGGGCTAGTTATTTGCGCTGTGCGAGGACCTATGTTTTCCAGTCTGTTTGGCTTCCTGTCGGCCGACATGGCCATCGATCTGGGGACGGCCAATACCCTTGTCTACGTCAAGGGCAAGGGCATCGTCCTCAACGAGCCGTCCGTGGTCGCGCTGCAGGATGTGAAGGGCAAGAAGCAGGTCCTCGCGGTCGGCGAGGAAGCCAAGATGATGCTGGGCCGCACGCCCGGCAACGTCACTGCCATTCGGCCGCTGCGCGACGGCGTCATCGCCGACTTCGAAGTGGCCGAGGAGATGATCAAGTACTTCATCCGCAAGGTCCACAACCGGCGCAGCTTCGCCAGCCCCTTGGTCGTCGTTTGCGTGCCGTCGGGCTCCACCGCGGTGGAGCGCCGGGCCATCCAGGAATCGGCGGAAAGCGCCGGCGCGCGGAAGGTGTTCCTGATCGAGGAGCCGATGGCGGCGGCGATCGGCGCCGGGCTGCCGGTCACCGAGCCGACCGGCTCGCTGGTCGTCGATATCGGCGGCGGCACCACCGAGGTGGCGGTCCTTTCGCTGGGCGGCATCGTTTACGCCAGGAGCGTGCGCGTCGGCGGCGACAAGATGGACGAGGCCATCATTTCCTACATCCGGCGCAACCACAACCTGCTGGTCGGCGAAGGCAGCGCGGAGCGCATCAAGGAAACCATCGGATCGGCCTGTCCGCCCGAGGACGGCGAGGGCCGCACCATGGAGATCAAGGGCCGCGACCTGATGAACGGCGTGCCCAAGGAACTGATCATGACCGAGGCGCAGATCGCCGAAAGTCTGGCCGAGCCGGTGGGCGCGATCATCGAGACGGTCAAGGTCGCGCTCGAACACACGGCGCCCGAACTGGCCGCCGACATCGTGGACAAGGGCATCGTGCTGACCGGCGGCGGCGCGTTGCTGGGCAATATGGATTATGTGCTTAGGCACGCCACCGGCCTGCCGGTGTCGATCGCCGACGATCCGCTGACCTGCGTGGCGCGGGGGACCGGGCGTGCCCTGGAAGAGATCAAGCGGCTCAAGAACGTTCTGATGACGATGTACTAGACAGCAGCACCCCCTCGGTGCCCCCGCGTAAAGTATATCTTAATCATTTCGTGGGCATGTCTTGAACGATTGCTGGCCGAAGACTTGATCCCGCCGGCAATCTGGCATTGAGGGACGCCGAGTTGAACGACAAGTCGCGGCCGGTTCATCGTGTCGCCGCTCCTATCCGGAGCCTCCAACGCTTTGCCTATCTCGGCCTGGTGGTGGCGGCCTTCGGGTTGATGATGCTTGGCAAGGCCGACGTCGTGGTTGTCGAGCGGTTCCGAGCCCAGATCACCGATACCGTGGCGCCGCTTCTCGATGCCGTGTCCCGGCCGGTGGCGACGGTGAACGATGTCGTCGCCGAGGCACGGGAGATGATCAACCTCCGCGCCGAGAACACCCAACTGCGCAAGGAGCGGGACCGCCTGCTCCAGTGGGAAGCGGCGGGGCGTCGCCTGGAGGCCGAGAACGTCGCCCTGCAACGGCTGCTGAATTTCATTCCGCACGAGGCGCGTGGCTTCATCTCGGCCCGCGTCATCGCCGACACCGGCGGCGCCTTCGCCCACAGCCTGGTGTTGAACGCCGGCGCCGACGACGAAGTCAGGCGCGGCCAGGCGGTGGTGTCGGGAGACGGCTTGGTCGGCCGGGTGGTTGGCGTCGGCGCCCGGTCGTCGCGCATTCTGTTGCTGACCGACCTCAACTCGCGGATCCCGGTGGTGACCGAACAGTCGAGGGTTCGCGCCGTGCTGGCCGGCAACAACACCAGCCAGCCGGTTCTCGGTCATCTGCCGCCCAACGACACGGTGACGGTGGGCGAGCGCGTGGTGACCTCGGGACACGGCGGGGTATTCCCGCCGGGTCTGCCGGTCGGCGTCATCGTTTCGGTCGGCGACAGCGGCGCCGTCGTCCAGCCGCTGGTGGCGACGGATCGCCTCGAATATGTGCGGGTTATCGACTACGGATTGGATCAGGGCGTACTTCAACCCCAGGGCACGACCGCCAAGGACTAATACACATGAAACCGTCCTTTTGGTTCCGGCTCGATCTGTGGGCGCGCCGGTTGACGCCGGTCGGGCTGACCCTGTTGCTGCTCATCGTCAACATCATTCCCTTCCAGGTGCCCGGCTTCGCCCGGGTGGTGCCGCTGTTCGCCCTGATCGCCGTGCACCACTGGGCGACCTATCAGCCCGAACTGATGCCGGCCTACGCGGTGTTCGCCGTCGGCGTCCTTCAGGACATGCTGTCGGGCGTTCCCCTGGGCCTCAACACCCTGGTGTTCCTGGCCGTCTATGGCGCGGTGGTCTGGCAGCGCCGCTTCTTCGTGGGCAAGTCGTTCGCCATCACGTGGCTGGGTTTCGCCGTGGTCGGGGCGGGGGCGATGGTCGCGAGCTGGATCCTGATGTCGGCCTTCCACCTGACCCTGGTCGATCCCCGGGCCTTGCTCTACCAGTATCTGCTGACCCTGGGTTTCTTCCCGTTGCTGGCCTGGGGGTTCCTGCGCTGGCAGCAGGCCTTCCTGAAGGCGGATTGACATGCACCGCGACCAGGATCGTCAGAGACTGTTCACCCGCCGCATGGCCCTGCTGGGCGGCGGCAAGGCCCTGCTGCTGTCGGCCCTGGTCGGGCGCATGTACTATCTTCAGGTGATCGAGGCCGAC
>NZ_JAOTID010000012.1 GCF_026163695.1 Shumkonia mesophila
AGCATCTGGCCCGCCGTCATCACGCCGGAGCCCCCACTGCCCGTCAAGGCGATCGACACCGACGAGGCCATACGGGCGTCCCGCGCCGACTTGCGGGCGCGCGACGGTCGCGAGGGTTCGGAAGGTTCGTTGGCTTCGGACGACCCGGAAGCGCGGGTGGATTCGGCTGTGGACAGCATCGGTGATCTCTTCATGTTTTGGGATTTTTGAACGCCGGAACAGCATCGCGCCACGCTGCGCGTTCCTGCTGCCGTCCGGTCTTACCGTGTGCCAAAAGCGACCCACTGCGCTCGCGTTGGCGACCATGGGGTCTTACTTCGATCATCGTTCGCCTTACTTGGCCGGGATGATTTCTCGATGGTTTAGGCAGGCGCCTATCTGGGGCCCACCTTAGCGATTTGACGGCGTTTGACAACAGAAAAAATTTCGATTTTTTCGAAACTATCCTATGGTTCGCCGTCCAGGGCTTCTAGATAACAAAACGCCCGGCGGAAGGTCCGCCGGGCGTCTGTCGTTACTTTCGGGGCAGGCCGGTTACTCGGCTGCCTCGGTCGGAACCGCGACCGCCGGCATCGATACCTCGGCCAGCTTTTCGTAGACGGTCCGGCGACGACGGATTTCGTACTCCGCATCCGCCACCAGGGCCTTGTAGCGTTCCGGATTCTTGCGCCGGATGATCTGGAACCGGTTCTCGGTCGACAGGAAGTCGTCGAGCGAGATGCTCGGCATCTTGCTGTCGATGGTCAGCGGCTTCTCGCCCGTGCCCAGCTTGCGCGGGTCGTAGCGATAGAGCAGCCAGTAACCGGAGTCGACCGCCAGCTTCTGGTGCCGGGCGCCGTCGAGCAGTTCGAAGCCGTGCTCGCCGCAGGGCGAGTAGGCGATGATGATCGACGGCCCGTCGTAGGACTCGGCTTCCTGGAAGGCCCGCACGGTCTGGGCGTCGCTGGCGCCAAGAGCCACCGAGGCGACGTAGATGTTGCCGTACGAGACCGAGATCAGGCCCAGGTCCTTCTTCGGCTGCGACTTGCCGGCCATGGCGAACTTCGCCGCCGCCGCCAGGTTGGTCGCCTTCGAAGCCTGACCGCCGGTGTTGGAGTACACCTCGGTATCCATCACCAGGACGTTGACGTTGTTGCCCGACGCCAGCACGTGGTCGAGACCGCCGTAGCCGATGTCATAGGCCCATCCGTCGCCGCCGACGATCCACACCGACCGCTTGACCAGGAACTCCGCGATGTTCTCAAGCCAGCGGGCCTCCGGCGTATGGATGGCGGCCAGCTTCTTGCGCAACACCTCGAGCCGGCCACGCTGCGCGGCAATGCCGGCCTCGTCGCTCTGGTTCGCCTTGACCATTTCCTGGACGAAGTCGGCGCCCAGTTTGTCGCTCATGCGGACCAGGATCTCGCAGGCCTGCTGATGGTGCTTGTCGACCGCCAGACGGAAGCCCAGGCCGAACTCGGCGTTGTCTTCGAACAACGAGTTCGCCCATGCCGGACCACGGCCTTCGCAGTTGGTCGTGTAGGGGTGGGTCGGCAGGTTGCCGCCGTAGATCGACGAGCAGCCGGTGGTGTTGGCGATCAGCGCGCGGTCGCCGTACAGCTGGGTCATCAGCTTGATGTAAGGCGTTTCGCCGCAGGCCGCGCAGGCGCCCGAGAACTGGAACAGGGGCTCGGCGAACTGCGACATCTTGACGTTGGCCCTGAGCTTGGAGCGGTCCGGGTTCGAGAGCTTAAGGAAGAACTCCCAATTGTCCCGCTCCTTCTCGCGCAGCGGCGGTTGGGCCACCATCACGAGCGAACGACGCTCGGGATCCTTCTTGTCCTTGCCGGGGCAAACCTGGACGCAGAGCTGGCAACCCGTGCAGTCTTCCGGGGCCACCTGGATGGTGTACTTGGCACCCTCGCCGAATTCCTTGCCCTTGTAGTCCATGGCCTTGAAGGTCGAGGGAGCGTTCTTCAGTTCCCCGGCCTCGTAAACCTTGGCGCGGATGGCGGCGTGCGGGCAGACCAGGGCGCACTTGTTGCACTGGATGCAGAGATCCCGCTCCCACACCGGGATTTCGAGCGCGATGTTGCGCTTGTCCCACTGGGTGGTGCCGGTCGGCCAGGTGCCGTCAACGGGGAAGGCGCTGACCGGAACGAAATCGCCTTCGAACTCCAGCAGGCGGGCCGTGACGTTGCGCACGAAGTCGGGCGCATCGTCCGGAACCAGCGGAGCGCGGTCGTAGTTGGCGGTCGCCTGGGCCGGAACCTTGACCTCGTGCAGGTTGACCAGGGTGGCATCGACGGCCTTGTAGTTCAGCTGAACGATTTCCTTGCCTTTGATGCCGTAGGTCTTGTCGATGTACTTCTTGATCTGCTTGATCGCCTCGTCACGCGGCAGCACGCCCGAGATGGCGAAGAAGCACGTCTGCATCACCGTGTTGATGCGACGGCCCATGCCGGTCTCGGAAGCCACCTTGTCGGCGTTGATGACGAAGAACTTCAGCTTCTTGTCGATCAGCGCTTCCTGCACCGAACGGGGCAGGTGGTCCCAGATCTCGTCTTCGCCGTAGGGCGTGTTGAGAAGGAACGTGGCGCCCGGCGCCGCGTACTTCAGCATGTCGCGCTTCTCGACGAACGAGAACTGATGGCAGGCGACGAACTGGGCCTGATCGATCAGGTAGGGCGACTGGATCGGCTTCGGGCTGAAGCGCAGGTGCGAAATGGTCATCGCGCCGGCCTTCTTCGAGTCGTAGACGAAGTAGCCCTGGGCGTAGTTGTCGGTGTTCTCGGCGATGATCTTGATCGAGTTCTTGTTGGCGCCGACGGTACCGTCCGCACCCAGACCGAAGAAGACCGCGCGCTTCACGCCTTCCAACTCGGCGTTGAAGCTGAGATCGGGGGTCAGCGACAGGCCGGTCACGTCGTCGGTGATGCCGACCGTGAAGTGCATCTTCGGCTTGTCCTTCTTGAGCTCGTCGAACACGGCCTTGGCCATGGACGCATTGAACTCCTTGGAGGACAGGCCGTAGCGGCCGCCGATGACGACCGGATCGGCCGCCGCCGCCCGCACGCCCGACTGCTTGGCCTGGAAGAACGCGCTCATGATGTCGAGATAGAGCGGCTCGCCGAGGGCGCCGAGTTCCTTGGTGCGGTCGAGCACCGCGATCGCCTTGACGCTGACGGGCAGCGCGGCGATGAAGTGGTCGAGCGAGAACGGACGATAGAGGCGGACCTTGAGGACGCCGACTTTTTCGCCGCGCTTGACCAGCGCGTTGACCGTCTCGTGAACCGTTTCCCCGCCCGAGCCCATGATGATGACGATACGCTCGGCATCGGGGGCGCCGAAGTACTCGAACAGCTTGTACTGGCGGCCGGTCAGACGGGCGAACTTGTCCATCGTTTCTTGCATGATTTCGGGAGCGGCGGTGTAGAACAGGTTCCGCGCTTCCTGCATCTGGAAGAAGGTGTCGGGGTTCTGCGCGGTGCCGCGGATGACCGGATGGTCCGAAGACAGCGCCCGCTTGCGATGGGCGGCGACCAGCTCGGGATCGATCATGGCGAGCAGGTCTTCGTTGGTCAGCTCCTCGAGCTTGGTCACCTCGTGCGAGGTGCGGAAGCCGTCGAAGAAGTGCAGCACGGGAACCCGCGACTTGAGCGTCGCGGCCTGGCCGATGCAGGCGAAGTCATGCGCCATCTGGCCGGAGCCCGAGGACAGCATGGCAAAGCCGGTCTGGCGGGCGGCCATGACGTCGGAGTGATCGCCGAAAATGGACAGCGCGTGCGTCGCGATGGTCCGGGCGGAGACGTGCATGCAGAAGCTCGTCAGCTCGCCGGCGATCTTGTACATATTCGGGATCTTCAGCAGCAGGCCCTGCGACGCCGTGAAGGTCGTCGTCAGCGCACCATTCTGAAGCGCGCCGTGCACAGCACCGGCGGCACCCGCTTCGGATTGCATCTCGACCACCCGGGGAACGGTGCCCCAGATGTTTTTCCGACCGTCGGCCGACCACGCGTCCGCGTGCTCACCCATATCCGACGACGGCGTGATCGGGTAAATGGCGATTACTTCATTTGTACGGTGGGCAACGGAAGCGGTGGCTTCGTTGCCATCCACCGTAATCATTCGCCTTTCCGCCATGGGATCACTCCTCTTGATTTTCATATGTCACACGGACGGCACCGGGTTCTTCCGGATGCCGGTTGCTGCTTTCACAAGAACCAAATAAAAAGGTCTGATTGCAAATGATTATTAATTTCCCGCAATACTTATGCCTAAGATTATGATATACAGAAAGAATATTTCCGCGGGTTTTTTGGCGCAGGAAGGGTATACGTGATTCCTCTTCCGATAGCAAGACTGTAATCTCCCTAACCCCCGGCTGCCCTGGCCTTTTCCACTATTTGGAAACGATCTTCCCACGCCCTCCGGCAAGGGCGGCGCAAGTATTCGGAAGCAGCCGCAAGAGGGCTAGCCTTGGGAAGCCGGCCCCGGCGCGCCGCTCAGCCGCCCGAACGCCCATTGCGCCGCCTCGCGCACCAGGGGGGATTCGTCTTCCAGGCGCGGCCGCACCACCGAGAGCAGCGCGGCGTCGCCGCTGTTGCCGATGGCGATCAGGACGTTGCGCAACAATCTGTCGCGCCCGGTGCGCTTGATCGGCGTGCCGGCGAAGGCCCGGCGGAAGGCGGCGTCGTCGAGCCCCGCAAGCTCGGCCAGGCGGGGGGCGTCGAGATCGGGCCGGGCCTGGAACGCCGCCTCGGCGGTCGGGCGCGAGAACTTGTTCCACGGACAGGCGGCCAGGCAGTCGTCGCAGCCGTAAATGCGGTTGCCCAGCGCCGGGCGCAGGTCCGCCGCGATGGCGCCCTTATGCTCGATCGTCACATAGGAAAGGCAACGGGCGGCGTTCATCCGATAGGGTTCGGCCAGGGCGTCGGTGGGACAGGCCTCGGCGCAGCGGTTGCAGCTGCCGCAAAGGTCGGTCTCCGGGGCGTCGGGCGGCAGCGCCAGCGTGGTGAAGACCTCGGCCAGGAACAGCCACGACCCGAAGGTGCGCGACACCAGGTTGGTGTGCTTGCCCTGCCAGCCGATGCCGGCGCGGGCGGCCAGCGGCTTTTCCATCACCGGCGCGGTGTCGACGAACACCTTCACCTCGCCGCCCCGGGTTTCGACGATCCAGCGGGCCAGCCGCTTGACCCTTTTCTTGACCACGTCGTGGTAGTCGCGGTTGCGGGCATAGACGCTGACGGCGCCACGGTCGGCGCGGCCCTGCAAGGCGCGGGGATCTTCGGCCGGCCCGTAGTTGACGCCGAGCGCGATGACGGTTCTGGCTTCCGGCCACAACGCCTGGGGATCGGCCCGCCGGGCGAAGGTCTCGGCCAGCCAGGTCATGTCGCCGTGCCGGCCGCCGCCCAGAAAGGCGGCCAGGTTGGCGCCGTCGGCGGGCGGCGCCCCGGCCTTCGCGAAGCCGGCGGCGTCGAAGCCCATCTCGAACGCCCGGGCGCGGATGGCCTCCTTGGTCGCGAAGTCCGGCGCCCCGGGGGCGGCCGGTCGCTCGGCTCTCCGCTCGGGTGTCTGTCCGGCCATCGTCCCTCGTCTGCGGTTGCGCCCATTATAATAAGGTACGAAAGGGAAAACCCAACGGCCGTCGCCCCCTCCGAAATGGCTATTTTTTAGCCGTCATTATTTTTTAGATTAAAATTTAATCACATATGCGGCGCGCCGCTGGCCGCCCATTTTCTTTATATCCTTGTTTTCAAGGGACTTATGGCCTCGTCCAAAGTTGGCATCCCTCTTGCTTAGTCTAAGCCAGGGGTCTCCCGACCCCAAGGAGCGTTTTTTCGGACGTGTTCCTTTTCACCTCCCGGCAAGTCCCAACTTCGCGCGGGGCGCTTTCAAAAGCGCCCCGCCTTTTTTCGCGTCGCATTCCGTCTCGCCAGATCCCCGTGCCGTGTGATAATGAACCGGCCTGAAACGGGAGCCCCTGCCCATGAAGCTGAAGTACACGGCCCTTTATATTCTCTTCATCGTCGCGGTGAATTACGGCTTTGCCATCTCGCCGCTGGTCAAGCTGCCGGACGGCACCATGTGGCCGCCGATTTCGCTCGTGGTCGGCTTCGTCTTCGTCGCCCGCGATTTCGCCCAGCGCGAGATCGGGCACAGGGTGCTGCTGGCCATGCTGATCGGGGCCACCGTCAGCTATTTCATGGCCAGCCCGATGATCGCGGTCGCCAGCGCCGCCGCCTTCCTGATCAGCGAACTGGTCGACTGGGCCATCTACAGCTTCACCCGGCGGCCGCTGTCGCAGCGCATCCTCTATTCCAGCGCCCTCGGCGCGCCGGTCGACAGCTTGGTCTTCCTGTCCGGCATCGGCCTTCTCTCGACCGCCGGGGTGATCGCCATGACGGCGAGCAAGATGGTGGGCGCGCTGATCGTCTGGTGGCTGGTCCGCCGCCGCGAGCCCGCCGCCGGCTGATTTCATTCGTCAACAACAGGGGGCCAGGAAATGGCTCGGTCGTCCGCCCGTTACGTCTGCCCCGCCTGCGCCGCCACCCGCGATACCGAGACGCCGCTGTGGCGCTGCCCCGAATGCGCCTCCATCCTCGATCTCGCCGACGGCCCCGGCCTGACGCCGGCGGCCATCGACAAGACCGACACCTCGCCATGGCGCTACGCCGCCGCGCTTAGGGTGCCGCGCGATGGCGCCATCTCGATGGGCGAAGGGGGGACGCCGCTGATCGAGCGGCGATGGAACGGGCGCGCCGTTCACCTCAAGATGGACTACCTGGCCCCCACCGGGTCCTTCAAGGATCGCGGCGTCGCCGTGCTGATGAGCTATCTTAAGCAGCACGGCGTCGCTTCCATCCTCGAGGATTCGTCGGGCAACGCCGGGGCGGCCATGGCCGCCTATTCGGCGGCGGCCGGCATCGCCTGCCGCATCCTGGTGCCGGCCAGCGCGCCGGCCGGCAAGCTTGTCCAGATGCGGGCCATGGGCGCCGACGTGGTGCCCATCGAGGGCAGCCGCCAGGACGTCTCGGACGCCGCGCTGGCCGAGGCGGAGAAAACCTTCTACGCCAGCCACAACTGGCAGCCCTTCTTCCTCGAAGGCACCAAGACGGTGGCCTACGAGATCTGGGAACAACTGGGCTTCCGGGCCCCCGACAACGTCATCGCGCCGGCCGGCGGCGGCAGCAACGTGATCGGCTGCCACATCGGTTTCCGCGAGCTTCTGGCGGCCGGCCAGATCGATCGCATGCCCCGCATCTTCGGCATCCAGGCCGCCAACTGCGGCCCGGTCGCCGCCGCCTTCGCCGCCGGCGCCGACGACTACATCCCGACGGAAACGACGGCCACCGTCGCCGACGGCATCGCGCTTTCCCGCCCGGTGCGCCTGCGCCAGATGCTGGCCGCCGCGCGCCAGACCGGCGGCGCCATCGCGGCGGTCGCCGAGGACGAGATCGTGGCGGCGCTCAAATCCCTGCTCCGCCAGGGCCTCTTCGTCGAGCCGACCTCGGCGGCCGGCGCCGCCGGGTTGGGCAAACTCATCGCCGCCGGCACTATCGCGGCCAACGACACGACGGTGCTCATCCTCACCGGCAGCGGGCTCAAGGCAAGCGCCAGGATCGGCGGCCTGCTCGGCCTGGACGCCTGATATCGGCCTTCGGACAGCCCCACCTCTCCCCGGCCCTCTCCGCCCCCGCGGGGCGGAGAGGGAGGGACCCGTCGCGGCACGCGACGGGAGGGTGAGGTGGGGGACCGTTCCGGAACGGCGCTCACGCCTCGTCTTCCTCCTCGCGGGCGCCCTCATGCATGATCGGCGGCCCGAACTCGGCAAACGAGAACAGCCTGAAGGCCCGGTTCCCGTTGTAGTCGAGCACCCGCAAATCGTCGCTTTCCCGCAGGTCGCGGGCGACCACGAAAAAGTGCCCGCCGTAGCGCTCCTTGGCCAGATCGAGGCTGATCTCGTAGGCGATGAACTTGTCGATTCCCTTGTGGGCCAGCTTTTCCAACAGCGCCGGCTCGGTAACCGACTTGTGCGAGGTGAGGATCATCATCGACCCTCCCCCGGTAACGATCATCACGGCATTCATCATCGGCCTCCTTCCCCCCCCATGACGGGACGGTCGGGCCGGCGCGCGCCGCCTGGGCCTGCGTCGTTTTGCTTTTGTCGTTGTCGGGGCGTTCCGCCGCCACGGGCGGAACCGGCCACGCCGCCGTCCCCTGGTGAACGGCCCTTATCATATCATAAGAAGGCGCCGAAGGGGGGCCGACCATAGCGGTATGAAATCAGGCGCGTTCGGGTCCCGCACCTTTACAATCCGCGAAAGTCCGGGGCATCCAGGTTGCCGAATCTGGATTGCCCGGGCTGCGCCGGGCAATGACGACAAAAAGGAGGCTGCGATAGCCATCGTTACCGCCTCGGCGAGGCCGAATATTGATATTTCCCTAGAAAAGGCTTATAATCATATTTTGCTGTTTGACAGGTAAATAGACCCTTCGTCGGCATGCGCCCATCCGCGCCTGGATCGGCGATTTATCGTCCTGATTCGAAACGACAAATCGGCGAAATGACGACAGACGACGACAGATGATGACAACCCTATCGCCCTAACAGGTTTCCCGCAACGATTTCAAGGGGTTGCGATATATCAGAAGGGCTGAATAATCATCATTCCGGCGGGCCCGGCCCTACCCCCGTCCGCGATAGGAGGCCACGCCCTGGTCGGGCACCCACAGGCCGGCCGGCGGTTCGCCGGTCTGCCAGAAGACGTCGATGGGAATGCCGCCGCGCGGGTACCAATAGCCGCCGATGCGCAGCCACTTCGGTTTCGCCGCCGCGATCACCTTGCGGGCCACGGAGAGCGTGCATTCCTCGTGAAAGCCGCCGTGGTTGCGAAAGGCCGTGAGGTAAAGCTTCAGGGACTTGCTCTCGACCAGCTTCTTGGCCGGCACGTAGTCGATGACCAGGTGGGCGAAATCGGGCTGGCCGGTGACCGGGCACAGCGCGGTGAATTCCGGGCAGGCGAAACGCACCAGATAGTCGGTGCCGGGGTTGGGATTGGGCACCGTCTCCAGCACCGCCGCCTCGGGTAAAGCCGGGATCTCGCCGCGGCCACCCAGCTGGGTCAGGTTCTCGTACTTCTTTGCAGTCATCTGGCTCTCCGTCCCCCTTTTTCGTCATTCCCGCGCAGGCGGGAATCCAGTCCCGCCGGTCCGTCTGGACTCCCGCTTTCGCGGGAGTGACGGGTGAAAAACAATCCTACAGCGCCTCGATGTCGCCCGCCGCCTGCTCCGCCGCGAAGCGCGCCGCAAACTCGGCGAACGCCCCGGCGGCGACGGCGCCGCGCAGCTCGGCCATCAGGCGCTGATAGTAGCGCAGGTTGTGCCAGGTCAGCAAAACCGCGCCCAGGATTTCCTTGGCCCGCACCAGGTGGTGCAGATAGGCGCGCCCGAACTGCCGGCAGGCCGGGCAGTCGCAGCCCTCTTCGAGCGGCCGCTGGTCCTCGGCGTGGCGGGCGTTGCGGATGTTGACCTGGCCCTTCGCCGTGAAGGCCTGGCCGGTGCGCCCCGAACGGGTCGGCAGCACGCAGTCGAACATGTCGATGCCGCGCGCCACGGCGCCGACGATGTCGGCGGGCTTGCCCACCCCCATCAGGTAGCGTGGCTTGTCGGCGGGCAGGTGGGCCATGGTGAAATCGAGCACCTTGCAGGTGAGATCCCAGCCCTCGCCGACCGCCAGGCCGCCCACCGCATAGCCGTCGAAGCCGATGCCGACCAGGCCGGCCGCCGATTCCCGGCGCAGGGCTTCGTAGACGCCGCCCTGGACGATACCGAACAGGCCATAGCCGGGGCGGCGGGCGAAGGCCTGGCGGCAGCGCGCCGCCCAGCGCAACGACAGGCGCATGGAAATCGCCGCCTCGGTCTCGGTGGCCGGGTAGGGCGTGCATTCGTCGAGCACCATGGCGATGTCGGAATCGAGGCAGCGCTGGATCTCCATGCAGCGCTCGGGCGTCAACTCGTGGGCGCTGCCGTCGACGTGCGAGCGGAAGGTGACGCCGGTCTCGTTCATCTTGCGAAGATCGGTCAGCGACATCACCTGGTAGCCGCCGGAATCGGTGAGGATGGGTTTGGGCCAGTTCATGAAGGCGTGCAGGCCGCCCAGCCGTTCGATGCGCTCGGCGCCCGGACGCAGCATCAGGTGGTAGGTGTTGCCCAGGAGGATCTGGGCGCCGGTTTCGGCGACCGCCTCGGGCATCATCGCCTTGACGGTGGCCGCCGTGCCGACCGGCATGAAGGCCGGGGTGTCGATGGCCCCGTGCGCGGTGTGCAGGCGCCCCCGGCGGGCTGCGCCGTCGGTGGCCAGCACGTCGAAGCGAAAGACGCCCCGCCCGCCAAAGCTCTCCGGGCGAAGGCGGGTCACCGTCCGCCCTCCCGCGTCAGCAGGCAGCCGTCGCCATAGGAATAGAAGCGATAGCCGGCGGCCTTGGCGTGCGCGTAGGCCGCCCGCATGCGGGCCGTTCCGGCAAACGCGCAGACCAGCATGAACAGCGTGGAGCGGGGCAGGTGGAAATTGGTCAGCATCATGTCGGCCACCTTAAACCGGTAGCCCGGCGTGATGAAGATGTCGGTCTCCCCGCTGAAAGGGGCCAGCGTGCCGTCGGCAGCGGCGGCGGTTTCCAGCAGCCGCATGGACGTGGTGCCGACGGCGACGATGCGTCCGCCGGCCTTCCTGGCGGCGTTGACGGCGGCGGCCGTTTCCGCCGTCACCTCGCCCCACTCGGCATGCATCTTGTGGTCGGCGACGTCGTCGACCTTCACCGGAAGGAAGGTGCCGGCCCCGACGTGCAGCGTCAGGAACGCCGTGCCGATGCCGCGCCCGGCCAGGCCGGCCACCAGGGCGGGTGTGAAGTGCAGCGCCGCGGTGGGGGCCGCCACGGCGCCGTCGCGGCGGGCGAACATCGTCTGATAGTCGGCGCGATCGCGCGCGTCGGCCGGCCCGTCGCGCTTGATGTAGGGCGGCAGCGGCATGGCGCCGGTCGCTTCCAGGGCCGCCATCAGGTCGGCCCCGGCGCGGTTGAAGAGGAGCGTCACCTGGCCGGCCTCGCCCTTGGCCTCGACGCGGGCGGCAAGGCCGTTCCCGAAGTCGATGGCGTCTCCAAGATGCAGGCGGCGGGCCGGCCGCACCAGGGCGTTCCAGGTGTCGGCGGCGACCTGGCGGATCAAGGTAGTCTCGATCCGCGCCTGGCCCCGGCGGCCGTCGAGGCGGGCCGGAATCACCCGGGTGTCGTTGAAGACCATCAGGTCGCCGGGCGCCAGAAGCCCCGGCAGGTCGCGCATGGCGAAGTCGCCAAGGCCGTCCGCGACGGCCAGCAGCCGGGCCGAATCGCGCGGCGCCGCCGGGCGCTGGGCGATGAACTCGGACGGCAGATCGAAATCGAAGTCGGCGACCTTCACGGGGACCAATCCTTTGCGGGCAAGCGGTTCATAAGGGCGGGGCCGGCGGGAATCAAGGGAAAGCCGCCGGCCGGCCGCCCCCCGTCCCGTCTGTCATCATTCCGTTACAAACTCCGCCTTGCGATTCCACCGACGATCGGCGAAACAGGCTTGGCATGGGGAAGGGGTTGGATGGGGGACCGGCCGGTTGGTCCGCTCCCGCGGGTGGGCGTTGCCGTGACGATGGATTGGTCGAAGACACGGGTTCTTCTGGTTCACAGCGATATTCACGTGCGCCGCTGGGCGCATGACGTGCTGCACAAGCAAAAGGTCGCCAGCGTCCAGAGCACCCGCTCGCCGGCGACCGGCCTCGCCCTGCTGGCGCGCTTCGCCGCCGACGTCGCGATCGTTCAGTTGTGCCAGCCGGAGATGAACGGGGCTGAGTTCGTGCGCCGTCTGCGCGACCCCGAACGCAGCCCCCGTCCCCACCTGCCCGTCGTCATCATCGCCGACGTCGACAACCCCCTGCTCGGCAAAGCCCAAGAAGCCGGCATCGACGGCGTCATCGTTCGCCCGATGACGGCGGATGTCTTTCTCGACCGGATCGCGGTTGCGGCCACCGCCCGGCGCCCGGCGTCACCCACGGACCGGCGTGACCGGCGTCCCGTCACGACCGTCGCCCCGTCAATATCGGGACGCCCGTCCATGATCTCAGCGCCGGCAGCGCCGTCCCGGATCGCCGCCCCCGCCGTCCCGCCACGCCTGGCCCCTCCCGCGCAAAGCAACGGGATCGAAGTCCTGGAGCGCCCCACCGCGACGTCGCGTCCGCCGGTCCCGCCGGTCGAGCCGGCGGTCAAAGCGGTTTCCTTTCATGACGCCGAGGTTTGGGCGGAGGCCCTGGTTCCGGAAGCGGTGCCCGCGCCGGCCGACCCCGGCCTCGATATCGGACCGATCCTCGCCGAGCACGCGACGTGGCTGCGCTCGCACGGCAGCGAGGGAAGCCGGGCCCGGCTGGAGGGCGCCGACCTGCACGGCCGATCGCTCGCCAACGTCAACCTCGCCAGCGCCGGGCTGCGCGGGGCCGATCTCACGGACACCGATTGCCGGCTGGCGATTTTCGTCTCGGCCGATCTCAGGCACGCCGACTGTTCGGCGGCCGACATGACCGGCGCCGACCTTTCGGTCGCCAACCTGCGGGGTGCCGGACTGCGAATGGCGAGGCTGGCCGAAGCGTCGCTGCGCGGCGCCGACCTGGCCGGCGCCTGCCTGACGAACGCCATCCTCGCCGGCACAGATCTCGCCGGCGCCAACCTGCTGGATGCCGACCTCCGGAAATCCGACCTGAGCGGCGCCCTAGGCATCACCCAGGAACAAGTCGCCAAGGTCCGGGCCGATGCCTCGACCCGAATGCCACCGGGAATCCGGCTGCGTGCTCCCGAGGAATAGCCGCCGGCGGCCCGGCCCGCGATCTAGCGGGACGTGCCGGCCTTGGGCTTGCTCGCCGGTTTCGCCGCCTTCGTTGTTTTCGCCGGCTTCGCCGCCGCGGGCTTCGTCGCCTTCGCGGGCGTCTTGGCCTTTGCCGGTTTTGCCGCCTTCGCGGGCGCCTTGGCCTTTGCCGGCTTCGCCGCCTTCGCAGGCGCTTTCGCCTTTGCCGGTTTTGCCGGCTTCGCGGTCTTCGTCGCCTTCACAGGCGCCTTCGCTTTCGCGGGCGCTTTCGCCTTCGCCGGCTTTGCCGGTTTCGCGGTCTTCATCGCCTTCACAGGCGCCTTCGTTTTCGCGGGCGCTTTCGCCTTCGCCGGCTTTGCCGGTTTCGTTGTCTTCACCGCTTTCGCGGGTGCCGCAACTTTCGCGGGCTTCGTCGGCTTTTTCGTTTTTTCCGTTTTCATCGCTTTCTCCGACCTTGCAAGTTGCACCGTACCGGCCGTCTTCTTGGCCGCCTTCTTTACCATTGACGACGACTTCTTCGCGCCGCCTGCCGTCCCCCGCGGCTTCACTCCCCAAAGCTGATAGGCTCGAGTACGGATGATGTCCGCCATGGTCGGCGAGGGAGTCTCGATCTTGGCTTTTTCCGGCATCATGGAACCCCGTAGTAACTGCTCGATCCGCTGATTCTACGCATGATTTAGTTTCTTCGCCAAAACAAAAGAAGAAAGGAGGCTACAGAAAGCCTCCTTTCTTCTTAACAAAAAACTAACAACACCCCGTCAGGCGGCGGCCATGACGCCGGGTTGCATGGCTTCGAGGTCGTCCCTGACCGTGGTGATCGGCATGATGTTGAAAGTATCGACCAGCACCTTGAGCACGGCCGGCGTCACGAAAGCCGGCAGCTTGGGACCGACGCGGATGTTCTTGACGCCCAGGTGCAGGAGGGCCAGCAGCACGCAGATCGCCTTCTGCTCGTACCACGATAGCACCAGGTTCAACGGCAGACTGTTGACGTCGGTACCGAAGGCCTCGGCCAGCGCCACGGCGACGCGGATGGCCGAGAAGGAGTCGTTGCACTGGCCCATGTCGAGCAGGCGCGGCAGGCCGCCGATCTCGCCGAGATCGCAATCGACGACGCGGAACTTGCCACAGCCCAGCGTCAGGACCACCCAGTCCTTGGGCATGGTTTCGGCCAGCTCGGTATAGTAATTGCGGCCCGGCTCGGCGCCGTCGCAGCCGCCGATCAGTACGAAGCGCTTGATCGCACCGGTCTTGACCGCGTCGATCACGGTGTCGGCGACGCCCAGCACCGCGTGGTGGCCGAAGCCGACGTGATGGGTCTTGACGGGCGAGGCATCGACGAAGCCGCGACAGTCCAGTGCCGCCTCGATGACCGCCGAGAAGTCGCGATTGCCGATATGCGCAACACCCGGCCAAGCCACCAGGCCGCTGGTGAAGATGCGTGCCTGATAGGATTCGCGCGGCCGCTGCAGGCAGTTGGTGGTCATCAGGATGGCGCCGGGGAAGCGGTCGAATTCGGCCGCCTGCTTTTGCCAGGCGCCACCGTAGTGGCCGACCAAGTGGGGATGCTTCTTCAGTTCCGGATAGCCGTGGGCCGGCAGCATCTCGCCGTGCGTGTAGACGTTGATGCCCTTGCCGGCGGTCTGCTTCAGCAGTTCGTCGAGATCCTTGAGGTCGTGGCCCGAGACCAGGATGGCCTTGCCCGGCACGTGGCCCATCAGCACCTTGGTCGGCACCGGATTGCCGTAGGCGCCGGTGTTGGCCGAATCGAGCAGGGCGAGCACGCGCAGCGAAATCTCGCCGCACTTGAGATTCATGGCAACGAGCGCATCGACGGTGGGCGCGGGGTCGGTCAGGAAATCGAGCGCCTCGTGGAAGAAGGCGTAGACGACCGGGTCTTCCTTGCCGAGGATCGCCGCGTGTTCGGCGTAGGCGGCGGCACCCTTGATGCCGTAGGTCAGCAGTTCCTGCAGGCCGGCGGCATCGGCGCCAAGGGCATTGATGCGCCCGAGGATGGAGACGGTGCGACCCTGCGCCTGCAGGCCGGCATCATCGGCGGCCGGCGCCCAGGTCGCCGGGCCGGCGAGACCAACCGGCGCCTTCCCCGCCGCCACGCTGGCCTCTTGGTAGAGCCGCTTGGCGCGATCGCGCATCTCGGCGGCGCGGCGCAGCAGGCCGACCATGCGGGCCGGGTCGAAGTTGACGTTCGTCACGGTGGTGAACAGCGCCTCGATGGCGAAGCGGTCCACCTGCGGATCGCGGACGCCGAGTTGGGCCGCCCGGTGGGCGTACTGGGAAATCCCCTTGGTGGCGTGGATCAGCAGGTCCTGGAGGACGGCGACGTCCTCGGTCTTGCCGCAGATGCTCTTCTCGACGCAGGCAATCCCATGGGCGGTCTGTTCGCACTGATAGCAGAACACGGCGTTTTCTCCTTCATATTGTTCTATTTCGGCCCGCCGGCCGCGGCGAGACCGGCGGCGGCGGACCCGGGGCGAATCCGTATGCGCCGATTTAGCTCTTTCGGCGGCCGATTTTCCTTGATCCCCGATTGGACCCCGGTGCATATATCCTGTTAGTTGATGGAGGAATCGCCCCGCGCCTGGCGCCGGGCGTTTTTTTATGCCCGGTCGGCGAATTTGCGAACGCCGCCATGAACGTTCAAATGCCCGGCAGCGGGATCGCCACCGGGCATTCGAACGACGGTCTGGTCGGGCCCCGGAGGGCCCGGTCGTGCTGGTTACAAAGCCGTCAGAATTGCTTGACGCCGTCGACGTGCGCCGGCCCCCGCGTGTAGACCTGTTCCACCGCGCCGTCGGAATCGAGGTTGAAGACCACGGTGCCGCCGGACTTGAGGTTGACCCACGCCGTGTAGCCCTGAAGCTCGCCGTCGCCGCTCCAGTCGTTGAGAACGCTGATCCTGCCGATGTCGTCCGGCGACACGGCCAGCATCTTGGCCTTCTCGCTGACGATCTGGGGAATATCCGAGCCGTCGACCGTCATCGCGCTCGCCGAGACGATGCCGAGAGCGCTTGCGCCAACCAAGGCGGCAAAGAAAATACGGGTCATAGTGTTTCTCCTTCATTCTTCGTCTGAGGCGGCCCTTGCCGCCCGATGGGTGGCGACCATTCGCCACCCGCCGATGAAGTTGGCGCCGCAAACCGGAATGCCAAGACGCCTCGTGGCCACCTCACCGGGTCGTGATGGGATGTGATCGCGCCGTCAGCGCGAGAACCGGGCCACCACCTCGACGTGGGCCGACCACGGGAACTGGTCGATGGGAACGACCGGGTCCGCCCGATAGCCGCCGTCGATAAGAATGCGGGCGTCGCGCGCGAAGGTGGCCGGATTGCACGAGACCGCCACAACCACCGGCGGCCCGCCGGCCGCCAAGGCTTCCGCCTGGGCCTTTGCCCCGGCGCGCGGCGGATCGAACACCACGGCCTTGAAGCGCCCCAGCTGGGGACCGGCCAGCGGATTCTGGAAGAGGTCGCGCGCCGCGCAGACGACGCGCCGCGTCCGTTCCAAGGCGGCAATCAGCCCGGCGTCACCGTCGAAGGCCTGCACGGGGCCCTTCGCCGCCAGCCGGAGGGCGAAAGTGCCGATGCCGCAGAAGAGATCGGCCACCGGGAAGGCCTCGCCGACGGCCGCCGCGACGCGCGTCGCAATTGCCGCCTCGCCCTCGGAACTGGCTTGCAGGAAGGCGGCCGGCGGCGGCACCACGGCGATGCCGCCCACCGAAAGGAAGGGGGACCGGAACTCGGCCGCCAGCTCGATCCGCCCGGCGCGCCGCCAGCTCAGGCGGGCCAGGCCGTGGGCGCGGCCGAAGGCGCCGAGGCGTTCGAAGACGGCCGCGGAGGGCGCCTCGGCCAGATCGAGGCAGAGGTCGGCACCGCCGTCCGTCAGCGTCACCGCCACGTCGCCCGTCGCACCGGGGGCGACGATCCCGGCGATCAGTGCCCGCAGCGGCTCGACCAAGCCGGCCAGCCGGGGATCGAGGAGGGGACACTGCCGCTGATCGACGATGCGCCCGCTGGCCCGGGCGTTGAAACCGAGGACGGCGCCGCCGGTGGTCCGGCGATAGGCAAACACAGCGCGTCGACGGCTCCCCGGCGGTATGGCAGTCGTTTCGGCGACCTCCGCCTCGACGCCCCGTTGGCGCAACGCGGCAACCACCCGCTCGCGTTTCCACGTCGCCAGGGCGGCCGGGGCCAGGTGTTGCAAGGAACAGCCTCCGCAGTCGCCGAAATGGCGGCAAGGCGGCACCACGCGCTCGGCGGCCGGTTTCAGAACCTCGATCAGGCGGGCCTGAATGCCGTCCCCGGTTTCGCCGACAATCTCGGCCCTCACCCGCTCTCCGGCAAGGGCGAAGGGCACGAACAGCCGCTTGCCCTGCCAAAGTGCGACTCCGTCGCCGCGCACGCCGACGTCGGCGATGTCCACCTCGATCGGCGGCCGGTTCACCGCGTGGGCGCGGAAAGTGCGGGGCCGGTTCACCATATTATCCTGCGTGGCCAATTCACCGGAGGGGAACATGTTCGTCGTCGCCGCGGATTTCCGCATCAAGCCGGATCGCATCGAGGATTTCAAGAAACTGATCGATTGGCAGTCCTCCCGCTCGATCGCCGAGGAGAAGGGTTGCCTGCAATTCGACGTCTGCCAGCGCGAGGACGAACCCGGCACCTTCCTGCTGTACGAGGTCTACACCGACGCCGCGGCCTTCGACGAGGATCACCTGAACGTCCCGCGCTTCGAAGCTTTCCTCGGCCGGGCCAAGCCGATGATCGAGGGCGACCCCGTCATCACCCGCTTCAATCGTCTTTTCGCCAACACCAAGTAGGACGCGTCAGTCGCGCATTTGGGCAAGGGCATCCAGCGCACGGCGCCGCGCCCACGCGTGATCGACCAGGGCATGAGGATAGGTTGCGCCCAGGGTGACGCCGGCCTCGGCCAGAACGGCGCCCGGGGCCTCCCACGGCCGATGGACGATGCCTGCCGGTAGACCGGCCAGCTCGGGCAGCCAACGCTTCACGTATTCGCCCTCGGGATCGAATTTCTCGCCCTGCAGGGTCGGATTGAAGATGCGGAAATAGGGGGCGGCATCGGCGCCGCAACCGGCCACCCACTGCCAGTTCGCCGCATTGCTGGCGGGATCGGCGTCGACGAGCGTATCCGAGAACCAGGCTTCGCCGGCCTGCCAGGGCAGCAACAGATCCTTGACCAGGAAGGAGGCGGCGATCATGCGTACCCGGTTGTGCATCCACCCCGTCCGCCACAGTTCGCGCATGCCGGCATCGACGATCGGATAGCCGGTCAGTCCGCGCTGCCAGGCGGTGAGCGTCGCACCGTCCTCGCGCCACGGAAAGTCGGCGAACTCCGGGCGGAACGGCACCTCCGCCAAATCCGGACGGTGATGCAGCAGGTGATAGGAGAAGTCGCGCCAGGCGAGTTCCCTGAGAAAGGATTCGGCGCCGGCGGCGAATGCTCCGCCGCCGACCTCGACGGCCAGGGCCACGCGGTGCCAGCAGTCCCTCGGGCTGATCTCGCCGAAGCTGAGGTGCGGCGACAGCCGCGAAGTGCCCGCCTTGGCCGGCCGGTCGCGGTCCGCCGCGTAACGGGCAAGTGCCGTATCGAGGAAGGTGTCGAGCCGCCGCTGGGCAGCCCCCTCGCCCGCCTCCCAGGACTCATTAAGGCCGCCGCTCCAGTCGGGCTTTGACGGCAGCAATCCCCAGTCTTCCAACCGGTCCGAAGCCGGCCACGCCGTGGGTGCGACCACGCGGGAAGGCGGCGGCAACGGCGCCTCGATGCGCACGCCGCGGCACGCCCTGTAGAACGGCGTGAAGACGCGGAAGGGGCCGCCGCTCCGGGTGCGCACCGCTTCCGGTTCGGCCAGCAGGGAACCGGCGAAGCGGCGGCAAGCGACGCCGCGCGCCGCCAAAACGTCGCCCAGGCGGCTTTCCGTTTCGGCGTCATCCTGCGCGTAGCCGCGCGTGAAATGAACGGCCTGTGCCGCCGTCTCCTCGGCCAGGCGGGATACCCCCTCCTCGGCCCGGCCGCGCCTCAGCACCAGGGCGCTGCCCAGCCGCCGGAGGTCGCCGTCCAGGGATCGCAGACTGTGGTGCAGCCACCAGCGGCCGGCCGCACCCACGGCCCGCCGTTCCGGCGTTTCATCTTCGAGGATGTAAAGCGGAATCACCGGCCCACCGCCGGCGGCGGCCGCCAGCGCCGGATTGTCGGCGAGCCGGAGGTCCCGACGAAACCAGTGGATGACGGGGGCAGTCACCGACCGGCCTCAGAGGCCGGCCCAGAAGATGAGGACGAGGATCTGCGGAGCCAGGATGCGCAGACACATCACCAGCGGATAGACGGTGGCATAGGCCAGCGCCGGCGCCTCCGACGTCGAGATCTGGTTGGCGAAGGCCAGCGCCGGCGGATCGGTCATGCTGCCGGCCAGCAGGCCGCACACCGTCAGATAGTTGGTCTTCATGACAAGGCGGGCGAAAAAGCCGACCACCAGCAGCGGAACGAGGGTGATCAGCGACGCCGCCGCCATCCACGCCAGGCCGTCGCCGTGAACGAGCGTTTCGACGAAGCGATCGCCCGATTTGAGGCCGACCACCGCCAGGAACAGCACGATGCCGAATTCGCGCAGCGCATGGTTGGCGACTGGCGGCATGAACCAGACCAAGGGGCCGATATGGCCGATCCTGGACAGCACCAGGGCGACGATCAAGGGCCCGCCCGCCAAGCCCAATTTCAATGCGGCCGGCATTCCCGGCAGATAGATCGGGATGCTGCCCAGCAGCACGCCGAGCGCGATGCCGATGAACATCGGCGCCAACTGCACCTGCTGGAGGCGGCGCTCGGAATTGCCGATGACGGCGGCGAACCCCCGGATGTCGATGGGGGTGCCGATGGCGGTCAGGATGTCGCCGAACTGGAACTTGAGCGATGCCGTCGGCGACAGTTCGACTCCCGCCCGGTTCACCCGCGAAATCACGACGTGGTAGGCATCCGCCGCGTTGAGCTCGGCCAACGAGGTCCCGAGAATGTGCGAATTGGTGACGACCAGTCGCTCCCAGCGCACGTCCGAGGCGGCCGCCTCCATCTCCGTCTGCGCCGGCTCGCCCAGGATCATCTGCATTTCCTTGAGGCGCGGCCTGGGCCCGACGATGCGCAGCACGTCGCCGACTCCGATGCGCGATTCGCTGGTCGGCACCTCGACCCGCCCTTCGCGCATAAGGCGCGACACCACCAGTTCCAGCCTATTGAGCCCCGGGATCTCGGGCACCAGCACGCCGTCGAGGTTCTTGTTGCGCACCGCGACGTCCATCACCTCCAGCCCGGCGACTTCCGAGCGACGCTCCTTCTCGAAGGCCACGGCCTCCCGATCGACGTTGATGCCGAGGAACAGGCGGATGAGCCCCATGGCCAGCAGGATGCCGGCGATGCCGAAGGGATAGGCCACGGCGTAGCCGAGACCGGGAAGCGCGAGATCGGCGGCGGGCGCGCCCATGGTGCGCAGCATTTCCTGGCCGGCGGCGAGCGACGGCGTGTTGGTGACGCCGCCCGAGAAAAGGCCCAGGACCACCGGCAGCGGAATGTCGGTTAGCGCGTAGAGGCCGCCGGCCACCGCAGTCCCCATCACCACCAGGGCCGCGGCCATGGCGTTGAGCGCCGGCCCCGACTGCTTGAAGGCGGCGAAGAAGCCGGGGCCGACCTGGATGCCGATGGTGTAGACGAACAGGATCAGCCCGAATTCCTGGATGAAGTGCATGGCGGCCGGCGCCACCTCGCCGCTGAAATGGCCGACCAGAATGCCGGCGAACAGCACGCCGCCGATGCCCAGCGACACCGCCCTGTAGCGGATATTGCCAATGGCGATGCCCAGCGCCGCGACGATGCTGAGCAGCAGCGTCGCCTGGGCGATTTCGTTGAGACCGCCGAAAACGTTCAGAAAATCCATCGGACCCGCGCACCCGAAATGACCATGTCCCCGGCCAAAAATGGGTATCCCAGCCGAAGGGGCAAAGGGTTTACCCTCATTTGCCCGCCATTGCCAGCCCCGGTTGCGGCGCCGCCGTCCCTTTTCCGGCGGTTCCGCGATAACGACTTGGATAGGGCGCCCCCGCGTGCTGAAATGAGAAAGCCCTTCACCCGGAAAGAGGAAGCCATGACCGACAAAATCGCCCCCCAGAGCGCCGCGTCCACCGAAGCCCGGCCCGTCGGAACGCGCATCCTGCACACCATGCTGAGGGTTTTCGACCTCGACCGCTCGATCGCATTCTACACCAAGGCCTTCGGCATGGCGCTGCTGCGCAGGACCGACTTTCCCGGTGGCCGGTTCACGCTGGCCTTCGTCGGATACGGCGCCGAGGAAAAGGACGCGGTCCTCGAACTCACCCACAACTGGGACCAGAAGGAACCCTACGAGATCGGCACCGCCTACGGCCACATCGCCATCGCCGTGCCCGACGCCTACCGCGCCTGCGAGATCCTGGAGAAGAACGGCGCCAGGATCACCCGCCCGGCCGGGCCGATGAAGCACGGCACCCGGGTGATCGCCTTCGTCGAGGACCCCGACGGCTACAAGATCGAACTGGTTCAAAGGGATTGACCATGCCCACTGTCGTCAAACGGCCCGGCGCCGCCGGAAAGGCGGCCGCCTTGCCTTCGGCCAACCAGCGCACCGGCGGCCAGATCCTGATCGATTCCTTGCGCGTGCACGGCGTCGAGCGCGCCTTCTGCGTGCCGGGCGAAAGCTATATCGCGGCGCTGGACGCGCTGCACGACGCGCCCGAGATCGATCTCATCGTCTGCCGCCACGAAAGCGGCGCCGCCATGATGGCGGACGCCTACGGCAAGATGACCGGCAACCCGGGCATCTGCTTCGTCACCCGCGGACCGGGGGCGACCAACGCCAGTGCCGGCATCCACATCGCCTTCCAGGACTCGACGCCGATGATCCTGATCATCGGGCAGGTGGCGCGCCGCATGCTGGACCGCGAGGCCTTCCAAGAGATCGATTATCGCCGCATGTTCGGGCAGATGGCCAAGTGGGTGGCGCAGATCGACGACGCGGCGCGCATACCGGAATACATCAGCCGCGCCTTCCATACGGCGACGTCGGGCCGTCCCGGGCCGGTGGTGCTGGCCATCCCCGAGGACGTCTTTCGCGAGCGCGCCTTCGCCAGGGACGCCCGCGCCTTCGTGCGCGCGGCGACCCATCCCGGGGCGCCCGACATGGCCAAGCTGCGCGACTTGCTGAGCGAGGCCAAAAACCCCTTCGTCATCCTCGGCGGCGGCGGCTGGAACGCCGCCGCCTGCGCCGACATCCGCCAGTTCGTCGAGCGCAACAAGCTGCCGGTCGGCACCGCCTTCCGCTGCCAGGACTATTTCGACAACACGCTGCCCAACTACGTCGGCGACGTCGGCATCGGCATCAATCCCAAGCTGACGGCGCGCATCCGCGACGCCGACCTCCTGATCGACGTCGGCTCGCGCCTGGAAGAGATGGTGACGTCGGGCTACACCCTGATCGACATCCCGCAGCCCAAGCAGACGTTGGTCCACGTCTATCCGGGAGCCGAGGAACTGGGCCGCGTCTATCGGCCGGATTTGCCGATCCACGCCTCCATGCCCGCCTTCGCCGCCGCCGCCGCCGCGATGGAACCGGTCGGCTTCGCGCCGTGGGCCGAGCGCGTGCCGACGGCGCGGGCGGAATTCATCGAGTGGACGACGCCCCGGGCAACGCCGGGCGCCATCCAGATGGGCGAGATCATGGCCTATCTGCGCGACACCCTGCCGGCCGACGCCATCATCTGCAACGGGGCGGGCAACTACACCACCTGGGTGCATCGCTATTACCGCTTCCGCCGCTACCGCACTCAACTGGCGCCACGCTGCGGCTCCATGGGCTACAGCCTGCCCGCCGCGGTATCGGCCAAGCGCCACTATCCGGGCCGCCCCGTCATCGCCTTCGTCGGCGACGGCTGCTTCATGATGACGGCACAGGAACTGGCCACCGCCGTCATGTACCGGCTGGCCGTCATCGTCATCGTCATCAACAACGGCATGTACGGCACCATCCGCATGCACCAGGAGCGCAACTACCCCAAGCGTGCCTACGGGGTCGACCTGGCCAATCCCGACTTCGCCGCCTTCGCGCGCGCCTTCGGTGCCGTCGGCGAGACCATCCACCGCACCGAGGACTTCGTGCCCGCCTTCGAACGGGCGCTGACCACCGACCGGCCGGTGGTGCTCGAACTGCTGCTCGACCCCGAGGTGATCACGCCGACCCGCACCCTTTCCGAAATCCAGGAGGAAGCGCTGAGCCGTCTGGCGCAAGGCTAAGGACCCCGAACCTGCCATGAGCGAGGAGCGCGACCCAAGGCCGGCATCCCCGTCCCGCGTGCGGGCGCTGTGGTTGGGCGAGGTCCCGCTGCGGGTCGTCTTCTGGTGGCATGCGATGGTGGTGGGTACGCTGTTCAACGTCTTGGCGACCTTGCTCTTCGTGGTCGTGCAAAGCCTCGGGGCATCGGACGCCGTGAGCCTGGCCGCCCTTCTGCTGCCTGTCCCTTATAACGTCTTCATTGCCATCGCCGTGTGGCGCAGCGCCGGCCGCTACACGGGGCCGCCGCTGTGGGCCCACTTGGCCCGCCTCGCCGTCAGCCTGTGGGCGATCGGTGCGAGCGTTATCTGAAACCCGGTTCAGCCCAGCCGGCGGCGTTCGGCCTCGGCCATCATGAAGGGGCCGACCCCCTTGGGATCGTTCGCCACCACCGGCTCGCGGACGTAATATTCAAAAGAGCCGTCGCGACAGCCGAATTCGCCGTTGATGTCGCCCAGGCCCGCCATCAGGCAGATGCCGCCAAGCGCGGTGCCGTTCACGGGCCCGTTCAGGTAGCGCTCGACAAGGCCATTCAGCGAGCGGCGCGCCCCGTCGGCCTTGGCCGCATCGAGGACGCCCAGCCGATGGCCCTTGAGAAAGGCGTAGGCGAACATCGCCGTGCACGAGCTTTCGGGATAGTTGCCGGGACGGCCCGGCTGATCCATCACCTGCATCCACAGGCCGTCGGGTTGCCGCCAGGCCAGCACGGCGTCAGCAACCTCTTGCAGCAGGCCGGCATAGAAGGCACGGTCGGCATGGCCGGCCGGCACGATCTCGACCAGATCGGCGAGCGCCATGGCGTACCAACCGATGGCGCGCGACCAGAACGACGCCGACAGGCCGGTTTCGGGATCGGCCCACCCGGCGCCGCGGCTTTCGTCGTAGCCGTGGTAGTAGAGCCCCGTGCGGGCATCATGCATGACCCGGCGCACCGTCTCGATCTGGCCGCGGACGTCGGCGAGCGCCGCCCCTTCCTCGTAGTCCAGGCTGTAGGCCGCGAGCAGGGGCAGCGCCATGTAGAGGCCGTCCAGCCAGACCTGCCAGGGATAGGCCTTCTTGTGCCAGAAGCTGTTGGCCCGCGTGCGCGGGTGGTCGATCAACTGCGCGCGCAGGGTGTGCAGCGCCTTGGCATAGCGGGGATCGCCGGTTTCGTCACGCAGCAGGAACAGCACCCGGCCGGCCTGGACATTGTCCAGGCTGAAGTCGTCCATGACGTAGCCTTCGATGACGCCGTCGGGCTCGACCCGCCGATTGACATGGTCGATCAGCTTCTCGAGCAGCCAGTCGCCCTGGCCCGCCAGGTAAAGATCGGCGAGTCCCTTGTAGAAGCAGCCGTCCTCGTAGCACCAGCGGCCGTTCTTGTAGGCATGGTAGCCGTCGACGTAATGGCGGATAAAGCGATCGATCACGGGTCCTGATCTCCGGGAAAAGCCAACAGGGGCCCGGCCACGCCGGGCGCCGAAACGTTTTCGACGACGGGCCCCTCGACATTGATGAAAACGAAGCCCGCCCGGGCCAGCGGCGCGACCCCGCAGGCCATGACCGGCGGCGCCGGCTCGGCGTCGGCGGCGAAGCCGATGCGAACGTCACGCACGACGAGCCCCGAGACCGGGCGCTCGGGCAGGCCCAGGACATAGGCGGCGGCGTGGCGCACGCCGGTGGCTTCCACCCGCTCGAAGCGGATGTTGCGTACCGTCGGCGTGCCGGCGTCGACGGGCAATGGCCGGCGGTCCTGGACGTAGTCGCTCTTGCCGTCGGGGTCGCAGTAATAAAAGGCGTTGATGACCAACGGATCGGCGACGTCCTCCATGCGGACGTCGTGCAGGTGGATGCCATCGACGATGCCGTCCTCGCCGCGCCCCCGCCGGGTCTTGATCCTTAAGCCCCGGTCGGTCTGGCGGAACAGACAGTGGCCGATCTCGACATCGCCGACGCCGCCCGCCATCTCGCTGCCGATGACCACGGCGCCGTGGCCGTATTCCATCCGGCAGCGGCGGATGCGGATGCCGCGGCTCGGCCGCTTCAGCAAACGGCCCAGGAAGATCTTGCCCGATTTGATGGCGATGCAGTCGTCGCCCACCGAGAAGCGCCCGCCGACGATCTCGACGTCCTCGCAGCTTTCCGGATCGAGGCCGTCGGTGTTGGGGGAATCCTTCGGGTTTTCGATGGTCAGGCCGTGGAAGCGCAGCCCCCGCGAGAACAGCGGATGGACGGTCCACGACGGCGAGTTGCAGATCGTCACGCCCTGGACCAGGACGTCGCGGCAGGCGTTGAAGAACAGCGTGCGCGGGCGGCGGGCCGGGCGCTTTTCCTTCGGCCATTGCCACCAGTCGCCGGCCGCCGCGTTGCCGTCGATGACGCCGCCGCCGACGATGGCGACGTCGGCGACGTCGAGCCCGGTCAGCAGGGAGGCGAAACAATCGTCGGGATCGCCTTCCCATGACCCGAGGAAAAGATCGGGCCGGCCGGACCGTTCGATGCGTCCCGGCAGGATCGGATAGCGCGCCCGCGCGGCATGGCCCTTGAGCGTGGCGCCGGGACGCAGATAAAGGGTGGTGCCGCTCTTGAGAAAGAGCGGGCCGCTGGCCCACTGGCCGGGGCCGAAAATGACCGTGCCACCGGCCGGGCAGGCGGCGATGGCCGCCTGCAACGCCGCCGTGTCGTCGTGCGTTCCGTCGCCGACGGCGCCGAACAGGCGCACGTCCAAGGCCGCCGTCTCGGCCCGGGTGCGAAACGCCAAAGCCGATCCGTCCGCCACCTGGACGGCATAGCCGGTATCCGGCATCAGGTCGTTCAGCACGAACACCGCCGCCGCCGTCTCGAACACGGCCTCGCCGTCCAGCCGGACGGGAAACGCCGCGTCGAGGTCGGGGCCCGCCGCGTCGACGACCTCGAAGGCCGCCGTGCGGGCGGTGGCGGAAAGCAAAGCCAGGTTCATCGTGGGCCTTTCGGCCGGCGGGCGCCGGTGGGGAAAACCGCAGGAAAAAAGGGGGATGGCGAAGCCGAACTCCACCATCCCCGTCAGGTCACCGCGTCGCCTTGGCGAGGATGTCGCCGCCCTCGTCGACGAGACGGGCCGCGGCGTCCTTCACCGAGATCTTGCGATAGCTCAGCTGCTCCATGGTCGAGCGATAGAGCTCCTGCATCTTGGGATGCTCGAAGAAGGTCGAAAGCTGCGGCGCCTGGCCGCTCATGACGATGTCGTGGGCGAAGGCCACCGGCTTGTTGACGAGCCCTTCCTTGACCAGCATGTCGGCCGCCACCTTGCTGGCCGGAATGCCGCGCGAATCGCCCAGGATCTTGACCGCCGCCGGATCGTTCATCAGGAAGTTCAGCAGCGTCGCCGCTTCCTTCTTGTGCTTCGAGTTCTTGGAGATCGAGAACATCATGGTCGGCTTGCGCAGCAGGCCCTCGCTCTTGGCCCCCTTGAACATCAGCGTCTTCACCGGCACCAGGTCCTGATCCTTGCCCAGCGGGTCGCGGAACTTGGCCCACACCGAATCCCACTCGTAGGAACCGCCGAGCTTGCCCTCGATCCACGCCTTCTTCTGGTGCAGCTCCAGCTTGGTGCCGCCCTCGGCGCTGGTCTTCTCGTAGTTCGGGATGACCCCCTTGTCCTCGAGGTCGACATAGAACTGCAGGCCCTTGGCCACCTCGTCCTTGGTCCAGGCGATTTCGTTGCTGTCCGGGTCGATAAAGGACTTGCCGGTCATCTGGGTGACATAGTGCACCGCGGCATACCACGGGTTCAGGTCGGTGGTGTCGAAGGGATAGTACTCGGCGCCGAGCTTCTTGAAGGCGGGGGCGGCGGCAATCATGTCGTCCCAGCTCTTCGGAATATCCCGTCCGGCTTTCTTGAAGACCGCCGGATTGAACATGTAGACGCGCCCGGTGATCGACACCGGCAGGCCGTTGAGTTTGCCCTTGATCATGCCGGTCTTGAGCACGTCGGCGCTGAACTGCTTGAGGTCGAGCACGTCCTTGAACTCGTTGAGGTCGGCGAAGCCGTCGCCGCGCTTGGAGAACAAGGGCAGCCACGGCCAGTTGATCTGCATCAGGTCGGGTTCGGTGCCGCCGGCAATCTGGGTGGTGATGCGCTCCAGATGGCCTTGCCAGCCGGTGTACTCGGCCTTCACCTTGATGCCGGGATATTTCGCCTCGAAGGCCTTCAGCGCATCCTGCGTCTGTTTGTGGCGGGCCTCGCCGCCCCACCAGGACATGCGGATTTCCACGGGATCGGCCGCCGACACCGTGGTCGTGAACAGGCCCGCCAGAACGGCGGACGCCACTGCGGGTAACCACTTCATCGCTTTTCTCCTCCTCACGCGTTCATTGATAACGTCAGATTGAGTCCGCTCCTCGGGTCGAAGACGTGGGCGCGGTCCATGAGCAGGCGGAAACGCGCCCGTTCCCCCACTTTCAGGGCATGCAGCAGGCCGGGGTTTTCGATGCGGTTGACGGCGGTGTATTCCTCGCCGTCGAGGTCGAAATAGATGAACACCTCGTGGCCCATGAACTCGACGAATTTGAGCGTGCCTTCCACCGCGCCCTCGGTGTCTGGCTTGGCCAGTTCGATGAAGGGCGGGCGGATGCCGAGCACGACGTCGCCGTCCGGCCGGTCGGCAAGGCAGCTGGCCTTGTCTTCGGGCAGGGCCACGGTGAAGCCGCCGACCCTGAGGGCCGGTGCGCCGTTCTCGCGGGTAAGGCGGGCCGGGCGCAGGTTCATCTCGGGCGAGCCCAGGAAGCCGGCGACGAAGGTGTTGGCCGGCCGATCAAAGAGGCGGGTCGGCGTGTCGACCTGCATGATGTGGCCTTCCTTGAGCACACAGATCCGATCGCCCATGGTCATCGCCTCGGTCTGGTCGTGGGTGACGTAGATGACCGTGGCGTTGAGCCCGTCGGCCTTGAGGCGCCGGTGCAGTTCGGTGATGCGCACACGCATCGAGGCGCGCAGCTTGGCGTCGAGGTTGGACAGCGGCTCGTCGAACAGGAACACCTGCGGCTTCTTGATCAGCGCGCGACCCACCGCCACCCGCTGCGCCTGGCCGCCCGACAGCTCCTTGGGCAGGCGCTCCAGCAGCTCCTCGATCTCCAGGATGGCCGCCACCTCGTCGACCGCCTTCTTGATCTCCGCCTCGGGCTGGCGCTTGAGTCGAAGGCCGAACGACAGGTTGCGGTGCACCTTCATGTGCGGATAGAGCGCGTAGTTCTGGAAGACCATGGCGATGCCGCGCTCGTAGGGCGGCAGGTTGTTGACGATCCTGCCGCCGATGCGCACCTCGCCGCCGGAGATCGATTCCAGGCCGGCGATCATGCGAAGCGTGGTCGACTTGGCGCAGCCGGACGGGCCGATGAGGACCATGAACTCGCCGTCCTTCACGTCGAGGTCGATCTCGTGGACGGCCTTGAAGCCGTTCGGATAGACCTTGGAAAGCTGTCTCAGGATGACGGCGGACATGGCGGCCTGCTTATCCTTTCAGTCCGGTGGTCGAGATTCCCTCGATGAAGTACTTCTGGGCCAGGAAGAAGACGACGAGCGACGGGACGAGGGCCAGCACCGTCATCGACAGAATGCGGTTCCATTCGAAGGATTCGGTGACCGAGATCGACATCTTGAGCGCCAGCGCGATGGGGTATTTCTCGACCGACGAGATGTAGATCAGCGGCCCCAGGAAGTCGTTCATCGACCACATGAACTGGAACAGGCAGACCGAGATGATGGCCGGCTTGAGGATGGGAATGACGATGTGGATCAGGACCTGGGTCGGACGGCAGCCGTCGATCATCGCCGCCTCCTCCATGTCGCGCGGGATGCCCCTTAAGAACTGGATCAGCATGAAGACGAAGAAGGCGTCGACCGCGAACAGTTGCGGCACCCACAGCGGCAGGTAGGAATCCAGCCAGCCCAGCTCGCGGAACAGAATGTACTGCGGGATGCGGGTCACCACGTTGGGCAGCAGCAGGGTGCCGATGAGGACGGCGAACAGCAGTTTCTTGCCGGGGAACTCGAAACGCGCGAAGCCGTAAGCGACCAGCACCGAGGAGAAAGCGGTGGCCAAAACCTTCGGGATCAGGATGGCGAAAGTATTGAGGAAGAAGCGCCCGAAGGTGTACTCGGTCGAGGTCTTCCAGCCTTCGATGTAGCCGTCCACCGTCGGGGCCAGCGGAATGAAGCCGATCTCGGTGAAGATCTCGTGGTTGGTCTTGAACGACGCGCCGACCAGCCACAGCAGCGGATAGATCATGGCGAAGCCGCAGGCGATCAGGATGGCATAGCGGACGGCCGCGTTGAGCCGCTGGCGCCGTTCGGTGCGGCGGACTTCGGCCAGGGCATCCGGGGACAATTCGGAAATGAGCGTCTTGTGCATGGCCCCTCAGCTCCGCTTGTCGCCGGAATAGAAGACCCAGTACTTCGAGGTGGCAAACGCGATGACGGTGAACACCATAACGATGGTGAACAGCACCCACGCCAGCGCCGAGCCGTAGCCCATCTCGAAGTCCCGGAAGGCGGCGTCATAGACGTAAAGCGGCAGCAGGTAGGTGGCCTTGAGCGGTCCGCCGCCGGTGATGATGTAGGGGCCGTTGAACTCCTGGAAAGCCTGGACCAACTGCATGACGAAATTGAAGAAGATGACCGGCGTGATCAGGGGCACGGTGATCTTGAGGAAGGCCTGCCACTTATTGGCGCCGTCGATCAGCGCCGCCTCGTAGAGGGATTGCGGCACGTTCTGCAGCGCGGCCAGGAAGATGACCATGGCCGAGCCGAACTGCCAGAGGCGGAGCAGCGTGATGGTGAACAGCGCCCAGCCCGGCTGGCCGAACCACGGCACCGGGTCGATGCCGACGGCGCCCAGGATCAGGTTGATCACCCCGTAGTCGGCGAACATGTAGCGCCACAGCACGGCGATGGCGACGGACCCGCCGAGGATCGAGGGCACGTAGTAGGCGGTCCTGAAAAGGTTGATGCCCTTCAAGCGGAAATTGAGGATGTGCGCGATGTAGAGCGCGAAGACCAGCTTCAGCGGCACCGTCATGAAGACGTAGAGGAGCGTGACGGACAGCGACTTCCAGAACACCCGGTCCTTGAAGAACATGTACTCGAAGTTCTCGAGGCCCACCCAATAGGGCGGATCGATCAGGTTGTACTCGGTGAAGCTCAGCCCCAGGGAGGCCAGGAACGGGAAGGCCGTGAAGACCAGCAACCCGATCACATAGGGCGTCACATAGGTGAAGCCGAGAAGCCTGTTCTCGTACATGCAGCGTCCCAGATCTACCGGGCGCGCTTCTTGTTGATTTCCGACGCGCCCGCGCCATCGCCACCCTACCCCGTTCGTGATAGGGTCAGCCTGAAAAGGATGACGGGGAAGCGGGCCGGCGGCAATGGAGGGATCGGGCGAAAAAGATGGACGGAATCGTTGAAAATCCCATCAACGTTTTGCCGTCTGGCAACCTGACGCTGGCCCTGCCGCGCACGCTCATCCGCATGCGCCACGACGAGAAGTGGCACGTCGACAAGCGCATCGACTGCCACGACCTGTTCATCTGCCTGACCGGCGCCGCCCATTACCTGCTGGACGAGGAACCCTACACCATCGCCGAGGGCCAGGCGTTGTTCGTGCCGGCCGGCACCCGCTATCGCGGCCACCATGCCGGGGGCGGCCTTTACACCGGGCCGGCCCAGCACTTCGACCTCAAGCTGTTCAACGAGATCGACCTTTTTTCGCTGATCTCGGTCAAGCCGCTGGTCACCTTCTCGCGCTGGAAGGAAATCCGCCCGCTGGTCGAGTTCTACATGGCGGTCAGCCCCGAGGAGACCAACTCGCTCCAGCAGCACTATCTGTTTCTCACCCTGCTGCTGGAATTCATCAACGAGGCCTTCATCGCCTGGAAGGGCGGCAACAGCCTGCCCTGGCACGTCGCCAGCACCGCCATCAAGATCAGCGACGATATCCTGGATCGCGACCACGTGGAGCGGGTGCTGGGGCGCGTGCCCTACAGCCGCGACTATTTCATCCGCGTCTTCCGCCAGTTCATCGGCTATACCCCGGCCCGCTTCCAGCAATACCGGCGCATCGAGCGGGCCAAGGACTTCCTCAATACCGGCCGCTCGGTCAAGGATACCGCCAGCCTGTTGGGCTATGCCGATCCCTACTATTTCAGCCGGCTGTTCAAGCGCTACACCGGCATCGCCCCCCGGCGCGCCACCCGCGAGTGACGGCGCGCCGGGGTAGTGACGTCACGCCTTCCGGCGCTGCCGCGTTTCGGCCTGCATATCGGCGAACCCTGCCGCGGCTTCCTGGACGTCGGCGGGGAACTCCTCCATCTCGAACACCTGGCGGATCTCGATGGTCTCGTTTTCCGACGCCGGGCAGCGCTTGGCCCAGGCGATCGCGTCTTCCTTCGACTTCACGTCGATCATCCAATAGCCGCCGAGGCATTCCGTCGCGCCGGGGAACGGCCCCTCGGTCACCTCCGGCTTGCCGCCGGCGAACGAGACGCGGACCCCCGCCGACGGCGGGTGAAGGCCGTCGAGCGAAAGCAACACGCCGGCCTCCTTCAGGGCTTCGTTGTACTTCATCATGGCGGCCACCGCGTCGGCGTCCGGCATGGTGTCCGGCTCGGCCGTCTCATAGCCCTTGGGGATCATCAGCATCATGAATCGCATGGCATCTTTCCTCGTCTCAAGCGGCTGCCGCCGCGGTGGCCGCCGGGGCGACGTAGATCATCCACGACACGCCGAAGCGGTCGGTCAGCATGCCGAAGCGTGGAGAGAAGAAAGTCTCTCCCAACGGCATCTGCACCTCGCCGCCGTCGGCCAGCGCATTGAAAAAGCGGTCGGCCTCAGTTTTGCTAGTGGCCGTCAGCGACAGCGAAAAGCCCTTGAAACTCGTGGGCTCGTTGCCGCAACCGTCAGAGGCCAACAGGACCGCATCGCCGATCTTGAGGGTGGCGTGCATCACGCTTTCTGGATCGATCTCCCCCATCTCCGGGGGGTGCTCGTCCGGACTGTCCTTGAAACGCACAAGCATCTCCACCTCGGCACCCAGAGCCTTGCGGTAGAACTCGATGGCCTCCTCGCAGCGGCCGTTGAAGAACAGATAAGGCTGAACTTGCATGGGGGATTCCTTGTGGTTCGCGTGGAAAGGATGCCCTAGGGCACGAGATCGAGCAGCGCCTTGCCGCTCTCCATGTCGAACGGCGCCGAGAAGTGCTCGTGCACGATCAGCCACCTCTCGCCGATCGAGCGATAGCAGACGGTGGCGCGCATCCAACCGACCTGCTTTTCGCCATCCTCCTTGGTGGCGCCGCATGTCACTAGATAGTGGCAGAAGGCGACGTCGCGCTCGGCCGCGACCGCCAGTTCGTGAACCTCGAACGCCATCTCGCCCTCGCACATGGAAAGGCAGGCTTCCCAATGCTTGCGGTAGGCCTCCCGGCCCTTGAATTGCAGGGCCACGATGGCGTCGAAGGAAACGACGTCCGGGGCGTAATGCGACATGATCCCTTCGATGTCGCGCGCGACAACGGCTTTCACCCAGCTGTCGACCGCGGCACGGATTTCGTCCTCGGCGGTGGTTTCGATCTTCCTGTGGGTCATCGTATCGGGACTCATTGTCTTCTCTCCTCTGTCTCCCTCCGTGATGTGCCTGATGCCGTCCTACAGGCTGGCCCCGTCGAACGGCGTGATCCTGATTTTCGCGAGGTCGATGCCTTCGACGCAGCGCAGGTTGATGGCCACCATCGCCTGGCCGCCGGGCCCCACGCCCTCGGCGAACGGCCCGCAGCCGCAGACCTTGCAGAATTGGTGGCGAATGACGTGCTGGTTGAAGGTGTAGACGGATATGTCGTCGCGCGACGTCTTGAGGGTAAATTGGTCTGGCGTGAAGAAAGCCAACAGCGAGCCCTTCCGCCGGCAGATCGAGCAGTTGCATTCGATGGCGTCGGTCGGTGGCTCCACGTTCACAGTGTACGCAATCTTCCCGCAGTGGCAGCTTCCGTGAAGGCTCATCGTCCTTTCCTTCATCCGCACTTCGACATAGCCATAGACGGCACCGATGCCGCTTTTATGCCCGGCCGTCCGCCGGCGGTCGGCCGCCGCTGATGGCCGTCAGGACGAACACCTCGGCGCCGGGTTGAATTCGGGTCTCCAGGGTGGCGCGCTCGCCCTCGACGAAAACGTTGATGTGGCGGCGGATGGCCGGCGTCGAATCGCACAGCCGGTCGCGCATGCCCGGCCAGCGGCGATCGAGACCCTCGATCGCCTCGCCGACCGTCGCCGCGGCGATTTCCAGCCGCCGGGGCGCCCCCGGGAACAGGGCCAGCAGGGCGTCGGGCAGGCGCACGATCACCGGGGCCGCGCTCATGCCTCGGCCACCAGCGTCTCGACCGACAGGATGGGCGGCAGATACTCGGCGACGCGGCTCCAGCTTTCGCCCTCGTCGGCGCTGGCGAACAGCATGCCGGTGTTGGTACCGAAGTAGACGCCGGCCGGCTCCAGCCGGTCGGTGGCCATGGCCTGGCGAAGCACGCCGAAATAGACGTTCTCCTGGGGCAGCCCCTTGCGCAGCGCCCGCCAGGTGGCGCCACCGTCGCGGGTCCGCCACACCGCAGCCTTGGCCTCCGGCACATAGCGCCCCGACGAATCACCGTTGAGCGGCAGCAGGTAGAGGGTTTCGGGGTCGTACGGATGGGCCGCCGCCGGAAACCCGAAGGAGGACGGCAGGCCCGCCTCGATGCTCTCCCAGCGCTCACCGCCGTCGTCGCTGCGATACATGCCGCAATGGTTCTGCTGGTACAGCCGTTCGGACTTTCCAGGCGCCATCACCAGACAGTGCACGCACTGGCCCATCTCGGGATAGCGTTCCCCTTCCGGCAGGAAATCGGCCCGCGTCCCCTGGTTGCGCGGCTGCCAGGTGGCGCCGCCGTCGGCCGTGTAAAAAACGCCGGCCGCCGAAATGCCGACCCAAATCTGGTGGTCGTCGGTCGGATGGCGAACCAGCGAATGCAGGATGAGGCCGCCGCCGCCCGGCTGCCAGTGGGGGCGGGACGGATGCTCGCGAAGTCCGGCGACGTGGGACCACGACTGGCCGCCGTCGTCGCTGCGAAAGAGGCCGGCCGGCTCGACGCCGGCATAAAGGCTGCCGTTGCGAGGCGCCAGACTCCACACCGACTTGATCGGCTGTTCGCCGGCCTCGTAGGCCAGCCCCTCGCTCGAATGCGTCCACGTCCTGCCGAGATCCGTCGATTTCCAGACCGCCGGGCCGAACCATTCGTTGCCGCCGCCGGCATAGATGGCACCGCTCGCCGCGTCGCCGACCATGTGGTTCAACGGCCACGTCTCGCAGTAGGGGCCGCGCTGCGCCCACGCCCGCCGGCCGGGCTCGCTTTCGAAAATGAAGGCGCCTTTTTTGGTGCCGACCAGGATGAAAACTTTCTGCGTCATTGCGGCCTCCAGCGCATTTCCCGATGAAAGGTATGGATTTATCTCGCTCGGGCGATTATATTGATATCAACGCAATATGGTGCCGCCATGCGCGATGACAATAGTCTGCCGTACGAAATCACAATAAAAGTACGCGACACCTGTCTTTGCCTTCACGTGCAGCGGGCGGCCCGCGCGATGGCGCGCCATTTCGACGAGGCGCTGCGGCCGGTGGCGCTGACCAACGGCCAGTTCTCCCTGCTGATGTCGCTCAACCGCCCCAAGCCGCCGGCCATGGGCGAGGTCGCCGCCCTGCTGGCCATGGACCGCACGACGCTGACCGCCAACCTCAAACCGCTGGAGCGGCGCGGTTTGCTGACGGTATCGGTCGACGAGTCCGACCGGCGCAGCCGCCGCCTGGCGCTGACGGCCGCCGGCCGGACATTGCTGGCCAAGGCGTTCCCCATTTGGAGGGCGTCACACGCGGCGGTCGAGCGCCGCCTCGCCGGCTCCGACCCCGACCGCCTGCGCGCCGACCTGCGCGCGCTGTCCTGAACGGACCGTCCCCTCCCCGACCATTGCCTTGCGGCGGCGGAGAAGGTACTAAGCGTCCCCATCATCCATTTCCGGCGCGCCGGGTCCGTTTCTCTGCCATGATGAAGGGCCGACACGCCGACCGTCAGGAGCTTTCCTTCATGACCACGCTCGGCCTCGAAACCGGAATCGTCGACAAGGCGATCTACGACAACTCGGTCCGCCGCTTCCGCGACGCCGGTATCGTGCTGCCCACCTTCTCGCAGTTGGCCGAGCCCGACCGCATCCCCGAGGCGGTGCGCCGCCGCGTCGCGTCGGCCGATCCAGACCGCGCCGATCCGCTCAACCTGTTCCGCGTGCACTGGTACAACGCCGCCGACCGCAAGGGCAGCGTCGCCCAGCCGGCTTTCCTGGAGATTCCGTCGGCGCTGTCCGGCGTGCCGGCCCGCATCGTGCTGGCGCTGGGCGAGCGGTTTCCGATGATCCGCGCCCACAAGGTGCTGGCCGCCTATGGCTGCCTGGCGCCGCGCGTCATCACCGGACAGTTCGATCCCAGCCAGCATCGCGCCATCTGGCCCTCCACCGGCAACTACTGCCGCGGCGGCGTCGCCATCTCGCGCATCATGGGCTGCCGCGGCGTCGCCGTGCTGCCCGAGAACATGAGCCGCGAGCGCTTCGCCTGGCTGGAGAAGTGGGTGACCGACATGGGCGACATCATCCGCACGCCGGGCTCGGAGAGCAACGTCAAGGAAATCTACGACAAGTGCGCCGAGCTCGATCGCGACCCGGCCAACGTCATTTTCAACCAGTTCTGCGAGTTCGGGAACTACCTGGTGCACCGCGTCTGCACCGGCCCGGCGCTGGGCGCCGTCTTCGAGTCGCTGGGCGGCGAAAAGGCGGGCCTCAACCTGGCGGCCTATGTCTCGGCCTCCGGTTCGGGCGGCACGCTGGCGGCCGGCGACTATCTGAAGGATCGCTTCGGCGCCCGCATCATCGCCGTCGAGGCGCTGGAATGCCCGACGCTGCTTTATAACGGCTTCGGCGAGCACAACATCCAGGGCATCGGCGACAAGCACGTGCCCTACATTCACAACGTCATGAACACCGACTTCGTGGCCGCCGTCAGCGACGAATCGACCGACACCATCGGCGTGCTGTTCAACACCGAGGTCGGCCGCCGTTACCTGGCCGAACGCCACGGCATCGCCGCCGACGTGCTGGCCGCCCTTTCCGACGTCGGGCTTTCGGGCATCTGCAACCTGCTGGCCGCCATCAAGACGGCGAAGTACCTGGACCTCGGCCCCGAGGACGTGATCATGACCGTGGCCACCGACGGCGCCGAGATGTACGGCACCGAAAAGGAGATGGCGACGAGCCGCTATTTCGGCGGCGATTTCGACACCATCCACGCCGCCGAGGTGTGGGCCGGCGAGATCAAGCGGGTTGCCGTCGACCACCTGCACGAGCTCTCCCGGGTCGATCGCAAGCGGATCTTCAACCTGGGCTACTTCACCTGGGTCGAACAGCAGGGCGTCGCCATCGAGGACTTCAACCGTCGCCGCGACCAGAAGTTCTGGGACGGCCTCCTGGACCTGGTGCCGGCCTGGGACGCGATGATCGAGGAGTTCAACGGCCGCACCGGTGCGGCGAAAGCGCTCTGACCCATGGCCAATGTGCGGGTCACCTGTTCGGGGTGCGGTGCCGTCGTCGCCGCCGATGCGACGCTGGCCTTCCGCTGCCCCAATGCCGCCGACGATGACGGCATCGACCACGTGCTGGTCCGCCGCCTGGGCGGGCCCGAGGTCGCCTTCCCGGAACCGGCCGCCGCACTCGCCGACCAAAACCCGTTCATCCGCTACCGGCGGCTTCTGCTCGGCTATCACCTGGCGCGCCGCCACGGCCTGACCGACGCCGACTTCTGCGGCCTGGTCGAGGATCTGGATGCCGCCGTCGCCCGCGTCGACGGACGGGGCTTTCGCGTCACGCCCTTCGCGCCACAGCCGGCGCTTGCCGCCGCCATCGGCATGCCGGCCGGGGCCGAGGTGTGGGTCAAGGACGAGACCGCCAACGTCAGCGGCTCGCACAAGGCCCGCCACCTGATGGGGGTGATGATCTACTTGAAGGTGCTGGAGCGGGCCGGCCTGCCGGTCGCCCAGGGCCTGCGCGCCCGGCGCCTCGCCATCGCCAGTTGCGGCAACGCGGCCCTGGCCGCCGCCGTGATCGCCAGCGCCGCCGAGTGGCCGCTCGACGTCTTCATCCCGCCCGACGCCGAGGCCCCGGTGGTGAAGCGGCTCCAGGATCTCGGGGCCACCTGCCACGTCATGGAGCGCCAGGCGGGACAGCCGGGCGATCCCTGCTACCACGGCTTCCGCCGGGCGGTGGCGGAAGGCGGCCTGCCGTTCGGCGTGCAGGGCAACGAGGTCGGCCTCGCCATCGAGGGCGGCCACACGCTGGGCTGGGAAATGGCCGATGCGCTGCGCGCGGCCGGAACCGACCTCGACCTGCTGGTCGTCCAGGTCGGCGGCGGCGCGCTGGGCTCGGCCTGCTACCAGGGCCTGCGCGAGGCCCGCGATTTCGGCGCGCTCAAGCGCCTGCCCGCCATCTTCACCGTGCAGACCATGGGTGCCTATCCGCTGAAGCAGGCCTTCACCCGCTTCGCCGGCGAGGCCGACCCCGAGGACTTGGCCGGTTCGCTGCGCCATGCCGCACGAAACCGCGCCGAGTTCATGAAGCCGTGGCCGGCCACGCCGCATAGCGTGGCGCACGGCATCCTCGATGACGAGACCTACGACTGGCTGGCCTTGGTCGAGGCCATGGCGGTGACCGACGGCGACGCCCGCATCGTCGGCGAGCCCCGGCTGATCGAGGCCCATCGCCTGGGGACCGAGGCCGCCGGCATCGCCGTCTCGCACACCGGCTCGGCCGGCCTGGCCGGCCTCATCGACCTGGCGGCGGCGGGGTTGCCCGAGGGGGCGCGGGCGGCCGTTCTGTTCACCGGCGCCGAGCGGACCTGACGTCCTTTAACAATTTTGTTGTAGCCTTCAACAAAATTGTTTGCTATACCGTGTCCGTGTTGGGAGACGCCGCATGGACACCCATCTTCTCGACCATCTGAAACGTACCGCCGACGCCATCGTCGCCGTTTTCGGCTCGCACGCCGAGGTGGTCGTGCACGACTTCTCGCACCCCGACCACGCCGTCGTTCACGTCGCCGGCAACCTGACCGGGCGCGAGGTCGGGGCGCCGGTCAGCCATTTCCCGTTTCGTATCGTCAAGGAGCAGGGCGACGACGCCGAGGACGTGCTGGGCTACAAGAACGTCACCAGCAAGGGCCGGGTGCTCAAGTGCTCGACCGTCTTCGTGCGCGACGACGAGGGCCATGTCGTCGGCTGCCTTTCGATCAACTTCGACGTCAGCGAGTACATGCGGCTCAACGCCGTGCTGGCCGAGCACGTCGAGTTTTCGCCGGTGGCCGAAACCACCCGCAAGGAATTCCACACCACCACCTTTCCCGAGACCGTGGAATCGATCATCGACGGCATCGTCGGCGCCTTCGGCAAGGCCCCTTCGGACTTGAGCAAGGAGGACCGCCTGAAGATCGTGGCCGACCTCGGGAAGGCCGGGGTGTTCATGTACAAGGGCACGGTGCAGTACGTGGCCGACGCGCTGGGCACCTCGCGTTACACCATCTACGGCTATCTGCGGGAAACCAAGGCCGAGCCGGCCGACAGTACCGCCGAATGAAGGGACGCCGGATCATGCCGGAAATCAGTGGTTTCGAATTCGAATACGTGATGAACCCGGGCGTCGGCGGCGACACGCCGGAGGCCTTCTCGGCCGCCAAGGCCCGCCAGGTGCATCGCTTTCATCGCGACATCCCCGGCTATACCGAGACGCCGTTGGCCGGCCTCATCAGCCTGGCCTCGGCCTGGGGCGTCGGCGGCGTCTTCGTCAAGGACGAGTCGCGGCGCTTCGGGCTCAACGCCTTCAAGGCGCTGGGCGGCAGCTACGCGGTGGCCCGCCTGCTGTGCGAGAAGCTGGGCTGGGACATCGCCAAGACCGGCTTCAACCGCCTGCGCGACCCCGAGGTCCTGGCCAAGCTCGGCCGCGTCACGCTGACCACGGCGACCGACGGCAACCACGGCCGCGGCATCGCCTGGGCGGCGGCCACGCTGGGCCAGCAGGCCGTCATCTTCATGCCGAGGAACCCGGCGCCGGCCCGCGTCGAGGCCATCCGCGCCCATGGCGCCCGCGTGGAGGTCACCGATCTCAACTACGACGACGCCGTGCGCCTGGCCTGCCAGACCGCCGAGCGCGAGGGCTGGGAAGTGGTGCAGGACACCGCCTGGGAAGGCTACACCAAGGTCCCCACCTGGATCATGCAGGGCTATCTCACCATGGTCCACGAGGCGGTCGAGCGGCTCGACGCCTATGGCATCCGCCCCACCCACGTCTTTCTTCAGGCCGGAGTCGGGGCCATGGCCGGCGCGGTGGCCGGCTATCTGGCGGACCGCTTCGGCGAGCGGGCGCCGACCATCGTGGTGGTCGAGCCGACCAACGCCGCCTGCCTTTACGAATCGATGGCGGCCGGCGACGGCAAGCCGCACACGGTGACCGGCGAGCTCAAGACCATCATGGCCGGGCTGGCCTGCGGCGAGCCCAATCCCATCGGCTGGGACGTGCTCAAGGCCACCGCCCAATGCTTCGTGCGCTGCGGCGACTTCGTGGCCGCCGACGGCATCCGCATCCTGGCCAACCCGATCGTCGGCGACCCCGCCGTCGAGGCCGGCGAATCCGGCTCGGTCGGGGTCGGCCTTCTGCACCTGCTGGCCAACCTGCCCGCCTTCGCCGATCTCAAGGGCGAACTCGGCCTGACCTCGCGCTCGGTGGTGCTGTGCTTCAACACCGAAGGGGCGACCGACCCGATCAACTACCGCGACATCGCCTGGTTCGGCAAGTATCCCTCGAAAATCATCTGATCCCCCTGTCCCAAGGAGTAACCCGCCCATGGCCGACACCATCCCGTTCGACAAGATCCGCGACCTCGCCTCCCGCTACAAGCCGGAGATGACCCGTTTCCTGCGCGACATGATCCGCATCCCCAGCGAGTCCTGCCAGGAGAAGGACGTCATCCTGCGCATCAAGCAGGAGATGGAGAAAGTCGGCTTCGACAAGGTCGAGATCGACCCCATGGGCAACATCCTGGGCTTCATCGGGCGCGGCAAGCGCCTCATCGCGCTCGACGGCCACATCGACACGGTGGGCATCGGCAACCGCGCCAACTGGACCTTCGACCCCTACGAGGGCTACGAGGACGACGAAACCATCGGCGGCCGCGGCGCCTCGGACCAGGAAGGCGGCATGGCCTCGATGGTCTACGCCGCCAGGATCATCAAGGACCTCGACCTCGCCGACGACTACACCCTGGTGGTCACCGGCACCGTGCAGGAAGAGGACTGCGACGGCCTGTGCTGGCAGTACCTGGTCAAGGAGCGCGGCCTGCGCCCCGAGTTCGTGGTCTCGACCGAGCCCACCGACGGCGGCATCTACCGCGGCCAGCGCGGCCGCATGGAGATCCGCGTCGACGTCAAGGGCGTCAGCGCCCACGGCTCGGCGCCCGAGCGCGGCGACAACGCCATCTTCGCCATGGGCAAGATCCTGGCCGACCTCGAGGCGCTCCACCCCCGCCTCAAGCACGACCCCTTCCTCGGCAAGGGCTCGCTCACGGTCTCCGAGATCTTCTTCTCCTCGCCTTCCCGCTGCGCGGTGGCCGACGGCTGCTCGATCTCCATCGACCGGCGCCTGACCGTCGGCGAGGACAAGGAGCTGGCGCTGTCCCAGATCCGCGAACTGCCGGCCGTCAAGGCGGCCAAGGCCAAGGTCAGCATGTACACCTATGAGCGGGCCTCCTATACCGGACTGGTCTATCCCACCGACTGCTACTTCCCGACCTGGGTGGCGCCCGAGGACCACGCCGCCTGCCAGGCGGCCGCCGACGCCTACCGCGAACTGTTCAAGGCCGAGCCCCGCATCGACAAGTGGACGTTTTCCACCAACGGCGTCTCGATCATGGGCATGTACGGCATCCCGGTCATCGGCTTCGGCCCCGGCAAGGAGAAGGAGGCCCATGCCCCCAACGAAAAGACCTGGAAAGAAGACCTGGTCCGCTGCGCCGCCCTTTACGCGGCGCTGCCGCTGACCTACCTCAAACGCAAGCCGGCCTGACGGCGGTCCGGCAACAGGTGACACCATGAGACGCGGCGGCCCGGCCCCCACCTCACCCTCCCGCTCCGCGGGTCCCTCCCTCTCCGCCCCGGGGGGCGGAGAGGGCCGGGGAGAGGTGGGGCGCATCGCGGTGGTGGCGGTGGGCGGCAACTCGCTGCTCAAGTCCAAGGAACTGAAGACCGTCGAGGACCAGTACGCCGCCATCTGCGAGACCATGGCCAGCGTCGTGAAGCTGGCCGAGGCCGGCTGGCGGCTGGTCATCACGCACGGCAACGGCCCGCAGGTCGGCTTCATCCTGCGGCGCTCCGAGATCGCCCGGCAGGCCGCCGGCATGCACCACGTGCCGCTGGTGAGCTGCGTCGCCGACACCCAAGGCGCGCTCGGCTACCAGATCCAGCAGGCGCTGGGCAACGAACTGGCTCGGCGCGGCCGGCCGCGCAACGTCGCCACCCTGGTGACCCAGGTGGTCATCGACCCCGACGATCCCGGCCTCGCCCACCCCGACAAGCCGATCGGCGATTTCTACACCGCCGAACAGCTGCCCGAACTGACCGCCCAGCACCCCGAATGGGTGCTCCGCGAAGACGCCGGGCGCGGCTGGCGGCGCGTCGTCCCCTCCCCCCGCCCGGTTTCCTTCCCCGAGCTCGACGCCGTGCGCCGGCTGCTGGAAGGCGACTATCACGTCATCGCCGCCGGCGGCGGCGGCATTCCGGTGATCGAGCGGAACGGCGCCTTCGAGGGCGTCGACGCGGTGATCGACAAGGACCACGCCTCGGCCCTGCTGGCCAGCCAGTTGGGCGCCGACCTGCTGGTCATCTCGACCGCCGTGCCGCAGGTCATGCTGGGCTTCGGCACCCCCGAAGCGCGCCCCCTTTCCGCCGCGACCGCCGCCGAGATGGCCGGCTACGCCCGGGACGGCCACTTCGCGCCGGGCAGCATGCTGCCCAAGATCGAGGCGGCGCTGGCCTACCTGGCGGCCGGCGGCAAACGCGTCGTCATCACCGACCCCGCCCACGTCGCCGCCGCCGTCGACGGCGCCACCGGCACCGCCATCGTGCCGTGAGGGATGGCCGTCATGCGACAGTCCCCGGCATCGCCCCCCCTCCCCACCCCTCCCCCGCAAAGGGGGGAGGGAGCCGAAGGCGGCCACTCTTTCCCCCTCCCCCTCGATGGGGGAGGGCTGGGGAGGGGGTGCCCCCCGCGCGGCAGCCTTCTTTATGGATTGCATGTCCCTTTGAACCCGTAAACGCACCACTGGAGCCAAGAAAGATGGACAAGGTCAGAATCGAAGAATTGGTCAAGGAACTGGGCCGGCTCGACGCCCGGGGCCTCTATCACGAGGACTTCCTGCTCACCTGGGAGAAGACCGACGACGAGATCGCCGCCGTCTTCACCGTGGCCGAGGCCCTGCGCGGCCTGCGCGAGCAGGGCATCTCGCCCCGCGTGTTCGACAGCGGCCTCGGCATCTCGATCTTCCGCGACAACTCGACGCGCACCCGCTTCAGCTTCGCCTCGGCCTGCAACCTTCTGGGCCTGGAGGTCCAGGACTTGGACGAGGGCAAGTCGCAGGTCGCGCACGGCGAGACGGTGCGCGAAACCGCCAACATGGTCTCCTTCATGGCCGACGTCATCGGCATCCGCGACGACATGTACATCGGCAAGGGCAACGCCTACATGCGCGAAGTCAGCCGCGCCGTGCTGGAGGGCCACCGCGACGGCGTGCTGGAGCAGCGCCCGACGTTGGTCAACCTGCAATGCGACATCGACCATCCGACCCAGGCGATGGCCGACATGCTGCACCTCATCAACCACTTCGGCGGCATCGAGAACCTGCAGGGCCGCAAGATCGCCATGAGCTGGGCCTATTCGCCCTCCTACGGCAAGCCGCTTTCGGTGCCCCAGGGCGTCATCGGCCTGATGACCCGCTTCGGGATGGAGGTCGTGCTGGCCCATCCCAAGGGCTATGAGGTGATGCCTGAGGTCGAGGCGGTGGCCGAGCGCAACGCCAGGGCCTCCGGCGGCAGCTTCATGCGCACCCATTCGATGGACGAGGCCTTCGAGGGCGCCGACATCGTGTACCCCAAGAGCTGGGCCTCGTTCTCGGCCATGGAAAAGCGCACCGACCTCTACGCCAAAAGCGACTTCGACGGCATCAAGGCGCTCGAGAAGGAGCTGCTGGCCGAGAACGCCAAGCACAAGGATTGGGAGTGCACGGAAAAGCGCATGGCCACCACGCACAACGGCTCGGCCCTTTACATGCACTGCCTGCCGGCCGACATCACCGGCGTTTCCTGCAAGCAGGGCGAGGTGGGCGACACCGTGTTCGACCGCTACCGCGTGCCGCTCTACAAGGAGGCCAGCTACAAGCCCTATGTGATCGCGGCGATGATCTTCCTGGCCCGCCTGCGCCACCCGGCCGACAAGCTGCGCGAGATCCTCAACCGCGCCCAGCCCCGCCAGGGCTGAGGCCGCCACTTACCGACCGGCGGCCGGCGGCCGGGGCTCAAGCGCCCCCCGCTGGACCGCCCCAGGCGGCGGCACCCTCCCCCCGAGACCGCCGCCTTCCTCGACCGCGCCCCCCCCGGCGCGGTCTTTTCTTTGGGGGGAAAGAGGCGAGGGCAGACACCGGCCCCCTTGTTCCCCTCCCCCCTCCGCGGGGGAGGGTAGGGAGGGGGGGCCCAAGCGGCCGACCGCCTTTTTCTCCCTCCCTCCCCCTCGATGGGGGAGGGCCGGGGAGGGGGCGACCCCGCCGCCCCAGAAATGATGATTATCCCGCTTCCCTAATATACGCCAACCCGTTGACGGAAAAGGGGAAACCGGCGAGTCCCCGTAGGATCGTCATCCTTTGTCGTCATCTGTCATCATTTTGGCGTTTCCGCCTTTGAAATCAGCAGGTTGACCCGCCTCCACCGAGGCCGTTTCCCCTCCCGCCGCTCCCGCGCACGCGGGAGCCCGGAACCGCCCCACACCGCGCGAACAGCCGCCCCGGCCGCCCGCGCCCACGATCCGATCCACCCTGTCAAAGAGCAAATGAGGAATTTTAGCTCATATTTTTGCAAATATCAAGGTTTTTGATCCTATCTCGGGGATGGATTGGTGATACGGTGAGGTGATCGCGAACAAACTCCTTTCATCACCACCGGTCTCGGCGCGGGTTCAATCTAGATTCTGCGCCGATTGATCAGCGGTCGCGAGCCATTGGAGATCGAATTGTACGGAGACACTCAGCATAGGTATCAAGTATCCACCGTCGGTCTGCCGTCACCCCTCCACCGGGCCCATCGTAAAGCGACTTGCCTTCGGCAACTGCAATTTCTCGGAAGAGCTTGAATGCCACGAACTCTGGAGAGTTCTCTCCCATATGGACTACTGGGGCATCTGTCATCTGTGGCGCTCCTAACGGAATTGGCTACTGAGCTAAACTTTCGTCACAACTCTAGTGCCGTACGAAATATGTGTAACGCTAGAGCATTTTGCGGCCACATGGAATCACCCCTTTATTGGTCGTCATTCCCGCGAACGCGGGAATTCAGGGCAACCGCTCCGTCACTCGCCCTGGACCCACGCGTTCGCGGGGGTGACGATGAAGAATGATCCCGCCTGAGCGGAAAATGCTCTAGGCCGATAGCGCGGCAGAGGTCGGACTATTCGACTCCTGGACGCGGTAAATACATTCGAATTTGAATAGGTACCTTTCCGTTAAGCTCGGCCATACGATCCTTAAGTTCCCGCATATCACCGCAAGTCTTAGCAACGCCAATCAGCATCCAAATATGCTCGACCAATTTCTTGAGACCATATTGAGCGCTTAGCCATTGGTGATAGTTTTTCCCGTGGCGAGGAGCGGGGGCATTGTCTTTCAGCCAATCCGCAACGTCGGAATCCAGATACTCGTAGACCAATTCCATCACCAACTTTCCCCAGTACTTAGGGCGTTTGGTTACACTCCCCTTCCAACCCGTAAGACGCGCAAACTCCTGCCAAAGTTCGTCTGGAAATGTCTTTTCCCATTTCCGCATTTCTTCGGTGAGGTAGGCTCGTAGTTTGACCTGCAGTGCATCTTCGGCACGTTCGTATTGGTACCCCGTCGCCTCATCAATAAGGGCCTCGAGTCCCACTCTGGCACACCCGGCCAAGAACATACCGGCCTTAATGGCCATTTCTTGTTGACGCGCAGTCAATTTGGGATGTGAGGAATTCGGGTCGTAGTGAGCGTTTAGAGCCGCAACGAATCCTTCGCAGATATCGATAAACAAGTCAGCTGGCAGGCCTTTAACGGCCTTCTCGAGGCCCTCAACCTCGGGGAGCCGAAAAGCCAGCATTCTCTCAAGTACGAGGTCTATAAAAATGAAAGGCTCAAGCGCCTTGACCCCAAGATACTTCTCGAGAGCCCCACCTCCTTTGATGCCGGTCAAAACCTCTGTAGCAGAAGTTCTCCCGATTACCCTCTGACCATCGCTCAGGACATAACAGGGAACATCCATTCCAACGATATTGAGATAACCCCGATACCTCGCGACGGGCAGGTTGGCAGATGGGCCATCTACAAAATCCTCAGGATTAATCGCGATGGAGATAGGAGTTTCCCCATCTGCGGGCATTATCGGGGACGGAGTCTTCATCCAACGTGCGCGACTCGCCTTCCGAGCGATGTCTCTGCGCTGTTCGGGAGAGAGCGATTCCGCCCGGGCTCGCCCACCTTTCGCATAATCTGGCATCTCTTTCTCCATTGGAAGTCTCGAGGCAATCGCAAGCATATGCTTGCGATGCTTGCTATGCAACAATAAAAATGCTTGCGATGCGGTGCCAGTTATCCGCCACTTCGACGTAACGGCCGGGTCTCGATTTTGCCGCTTCCCCTATTCTCCGAACCGGCCGTTTCCACTACCATGCCGTCAGGAACCGGGCGGCGGGCTCAACGGATCGGAAGAGGGGGCGAGCATGGCGGTATCGGATTATTTCTCCCTGCGCGCGGGCGGCGATGCCGCCTTCACCTTCGAGGCGACCAAGGAGACCTTCGGGGCCGGCGCGCTGGCCGAGATCGGCGCCCACGCCCGCTTTTTGGGGATGCGCCGGGTCGCGCTGTACACCGATCCGCGCGTCGCCCGGCTGCCGGCCGTGGAAATCGCCACCCGGTCGCTGCGCGACAAGGGCATCGCCGTCACCCTTTACGACCGCTGCGCGGTCGAGCCGACCGGGGCGTCGTTCAAGGCCGCCATCCGCTTCGCCGAGGCGGGCGATTTCGACGGCTTCGTTTCCGTCGGCGGCGGCTCGGTGATGGACACCTGCAAGGCGGCCAACCTGTATGCCACCCATCCGCCCGCCGACTTCCTGGATTACGTCAACGCGCCGATCGGCAAGGGCCGGCATGTGCCGGGGCCGCTGCGCCCCCACATCGCGTGCCCCACCACCTTCGGCACCGCCAGCGAGTGCACCGGCATCGCCATCTTCGATTTCGAGGAGATGAACGCCAAGACCGGCATCGCCAGCCCGCGATTGAAACCGTCGATGGGCATCGTCGACCCCGAGGCACTGGCCACCCTGCCCGTCCCGGTGGTCGCCGCCAACGGCATGGACGTGTTCAGCCACGCCGTCGAATCGCTGACCGCGCGGCCGCACACCCATCGCGCCGCGCCCGAGGACCCGGCGCTGCGGCCGTTGAGCCAGGGGGCCAACCCCTACAGCGACATCAACTGCATCGAGGCCATCCGCCTGATCGGCGAGAACCTGGAACGCGCCGTCGCCAACCCCGCCGATTCGGAGGCCCGCGAGCGGCTGATGTTCGCCGGCATGCTGGCCGGCATCGGCTTCGGCACCGCCGGCTGCGCCATTCCGCACGGCATGTCCTATGCCGTGGCCGGGCTGGTGCGCGATTACCGGGCCGAGGGCTGGCCCGAGGACCACCCGCTGGTGCCGCACGGCTTCGCGGTGATCGTCAATTCGCCGTCGGTGTTCCGCCACATGGGCCCGGCCTGCCCGGAGCGCCATCTTAGGGCCGCCCGCGCGTTGGGCGCCAAGACCGAAGGCGTCAACAAGGCGCCCGGCGACATCCTGGCCGACAAGGTGATCGAGATGATGCGCGCCATCGGCATTCCCAACGGGCTGACGGGCGTCGGCTACACGGCGGCCGACGTGCCGGCCCTGACCGAGAAGGCGTGGCCGCAGAAGCGGGTCATCGACAACGCGCCGCGCCCCATCGCCAGGGACGAGCTGGCCGCGATGTTCGAAGGCGCGCTGCGCTATTGGTGAGGGGGCGGCGCACCCCCACCCCGACCCTCCCCCGTCAAGGGGGAGGGGGAAGAGAAGAGCGACGCAACGGCGCCGTCATCTCCCTCCCCCTCGTGGGGAAGGGGGAAGAAGGCAATGCCGGGACGGAAACTCCCTCCCCCCTTGTGGGAGGGGGAGGAAGGCAATGCCGGGACGAAAACTCCCTCCCCCCTTGTGGGAGGGGGAAGAAGGCAATGCCGGGGCGGAAACTCCCTCCCCCCTCGTGGGGGAGGGTTGGGGAGGGGGGCCGCGACCCGTCCGAGCTATGACCATGGAATGCCGCCTCCCCCTTGCCACCCCCGCGCCTTCCCGCCTACGCTGCCGCCCGGCCCTCAACCCCGTGGGAGAACCGCCTTGTCCGATGCCTTGACCGTGCGCCCCGTGGCGGCCGCCGATTTCGCCCAGTGGCTGCCCTTGTGGGTGGGCTATCACCGCTTCTATGGGCGGGCCATCGCCGACGACGTCACGCGCGTCACCTGGGGCCGCTTCTTCGACGCCTACGAGCCGCTCGAGGCCCTGGTGGCCGAGGCCGGCGGCGGGCTGATCGGCCTCGCCCACACCATCCTGCACCGCAACACGTCGATGATCGCCCCGGTCTGCTACATGCAGGACCTGTTCGTGGCGGAGGAGGCGCGGGGCCATGGGGTGGGGCGGGCGCTGATCGAGGCCGTCTACGCGCGGGCGCGGGCGGCGGGCCTAGCGCGCGTCTATTGGCAGACGCACGAGACCAACGCCACCGCGCAGGCGCTCTACGACAAGGTGGCCGAGCGCTCGGGGTTCATCCAGTACCGCAAGCAACTGTAGGGCCGAAGTGGCCGGTTACCCTCTCCGCCGGTGGGGCGGAGAGGAGGGGCATGGGCCGCGAGAGTCCGGGCGGCTAGACAGTTTGCAGTCAGACGAAGCCACCTCTCGCGTCACTCCCGCGCAGGCGGGAGTCCAGAACGGCGGTTTGGCCTGGATTCCCGCGTGCGCGGGAATGACGAGGAATTAATTGGCGATTCCGTGCGAGCGGAAACGACGCTATAAGCCGCCGCCGCCCTTTTTTTCCGAGCCGATCACGATTTGGGTATAGGCCGGGGGCCACGGGGCCGGTACCGGGTTTTCCGCTTCCACACAGCCGGCGGTGAGGCCGGCGGGCGGCAATTGGCCCTCCCAATAGCCCTTGAAGGCCACAAGGCCGGCGACCGGAACGTCCTCGACCTCCAGGCGGGCCTGGCGGAGGGTTCGCGCCGCCGCCCCCTGGACCCCCTTGCCGCCATGGGCGATCCACACCCCGCACACGACCAGCCGCCGTTCCATCGCCACGACGCGATAGACGACGTCGACCCAGCCGGTGCCGGAAATGTGGTGCGCGGAATGCACGGCATCGGGCAGCGCCGGGTCGAACGGCTGGTCGGGAAGGCGCCGCGCCCCGTATCCCGGCGCCGGGGGAGGGGCCGACTGGCAGCCCAGCAGCGCCGCCACCAGGGCGGCGACGGCGAGAAACCTGAACAGCGAATTCTTCAATCGCCCCTCCGCTTCTGCGGGTGCATGGGAAAAACCGCGCGGAGAATAGGGCCATTCGGGTCGAATTTGAACCGCCTTGTCACGGCCGGATGTCACCCCCTCCCCGACCCTCCCCCATCGAGGGGGAGGGAGAAAAGGGAAGGCGGGCGCCGCTGCGTTCCCACCATCTTGGGAGATGGAGAAAGGGAGAAGGCGGGTGCCGCCGCGTTCCCTCCCCCCTTCGCGGGGGAGGGACAGGGAGGGGGGCGCCAAGCGCGATTGGCGGTTGGCGGCGGCCGGCGGGTCGGGCACAGTGGCAATTTCGGTGACAGTGCACTTAATTCCCATGGAGTCAGCCTGTTGCAATGGGCTGACGTGACGGGAATTAAGTGCACTGTCACCGAAATTAGGGAGGCCCCATGGACGACGTCACCATCGCCCGCGCGCTGCACGTTCTGGCCGTCGTCCACTGGATCGGCGGGGTGGCCATGGTCACCGCCGTCATCCTGCCGGCGCTCAGGCGCCGGGGCGAGGCGGCCGAGCGCCTGGCGCTGTTCGAGGCGGTGGAGGGCCGGTTCGGCGGCCAGGCCAAGGTCTCGACCCTGCTGGCCGGGGCGAGCGGGTTCTACATGACCTGGCGGATGGACGCCTGGGATCGCTTCCTCGATCCCGGCCTGTGGTGGATGCATGCCATGGTGGCGGTGTGGGCGATCTTCACCGTCGTGCTGTTCGCGGCCGAGCCGCTCATCCTGCACCGCTGGTTCCGCGACCGGGCGGCGCTGGACCCCGAGGGCACCTTCGCCCTGGTGCAACGGTTCCACTGGGTGCTGCTGGCGGCGAGCCTGATCGCCGTGGCCGGCGCCGTGCTGGGGGCGCACGGCATGCTCTATTGACGGCGCGCGGCCCATCGGCCACAACTGCGACCCCTTCGCAGCGGAGTCCTTTGCCGTGACACGTCCCGTTGTGCGCCGCCTTGTCGTCGCCGGCCGCCGCATCCGCAGGTGGCGGCGCTACTTTCCCGGCATGGTGGTGGCCCTTACGGTGGCCGCCGCCGCCCGCTTTCTTTCCGACCACTACGGCGCCCCGCAGATGCTGTTCGCCCTGCTGCTGGGCCTGGCCTTCCATTTCCTGGCCGAGGACCGGCGCTCGGTGCCGGGCATCCAGTTCACGGCGTCCCGCGTGCTGCGCGTCGGCGTGGCGCTGCTGGGCCTGCGCATCACGGTCGAGCAGGTGGCCGGTCTGGGCTGGGGCCTGATCGGCTGGGTCGGGGCCGGGGTGGTGATGACCATCGCCGTCGGCTGGGCGGCGTCGAAGCTTTTGGGCCGGGGCGGCAGCTTCGGGGTGCTGACGGGCGGCGCGGTGGGCATCTGCGGCGCCTCGGCGGCGATGGCCATCTCGGCGGTGCTGCCGCGCCATCCGCACCACGAGCGCGACACCATCTTCGCGGTCATCGCGGTGACCACGCTGTCCACCATCGCCATGGTGGTCTATCCCATCGTCGCCAGGGCCCTGGGGCTCGACGATCATTCGGCGGGCATCTTCCTCGGCGGCACCATCCACGACGTCGCCCAGGTGGTGGGGGCCGGCTATGGCATTTCGCCCGAGGCCGGCGACGTGGCCACGGTGACGAAACTGTTCCGCGTCGCCATGCTGGTGCCGGTGGTGTTCGCGCTGTCGCTGGTGTTCGGGCGCCGCGAGGGCGGGGCCGGCCGGCGGCCGCCGCTGCCGCTGTTCGTCGTCGCCTTCTGCCTGCTGGTCGCCGCCAACAGCTTGGGCCTCGTGCCCGAGGCGGCCCGCCAGCCGTTGAGCGAGCTGTCGAGCTGGTGCCTGGTGGCGGCGATCGCCGCGCTGGGGGTCAAGACCTCGCTCAAGGCCCTGGTGACGGTGGGCGCCGTGCCGGTCAGCCTGATGGTCGCCGAAACGCTGTTCATCGCCACCTGGGTGCTGGCCGGCGCGGCGTTCCTGGGCTGAATGAGAAAGCTCGAACCACCGAGAACACCGAGAACACAGAGGGTCACAGAGAAGATTTAAGTGCGGGCGGAGCCCGCGCAGAAGTCCTTCTCAGTGTCTTTCTCAGTGTTCTCCGTGTTCTCGGTGGTGAATCTTAATTCTTAAACGACGCCGGCCTTTTCCAGGGCGACGCGCAACAACACCTCGGCGCCGGCGGAAAGCTGCGCCGGGTCGGTGTGCTCGGTCACGTTGTGGCTGATGCCGCCCCGGCTCGGCACGAAGATCATGGCGGCCGGGCAGTGCGGCGCGAACATCTGGGCGTCGTGGCCGGCCCCCGAGGGCATGCGCCTGACCGAATGGCCGAGGCCGCGGGCGGTTTCTTCGACGAGCGCGACCAGTTCGGGATCGAAGGCGACCGGGGCGAAGCGGGCCAGCGGACGGGCCTCGAACCCCACCCCCTCGGCGGCGGCGGCCTGGGCGGCGAAGGCCCGGAGCCTTTCGTCGGCGGCGGCGAGCGTCGCGGCATCGGTGTTGCGCAGATCGGCGGTCAACAGCGCCTCCCCCGGCACCACGTTGACGAGCCCGGGTGCGACGGCGAGGCGCCCGACGGTAGCCACCTGGACGCCGCCGATTTCCCCCGCCAGCCGGCGGGCCTCGACGGCCACCCGCGCGGCGACGTAGCCGGCGTCGTGGCGCATCGCCATCGGCGTCGTACCGGCGTGGTTGGTCTGGCCCTGGAAGCGGTATTCGGTCCAGCAGATGCCCTGCACGCCGGTGACGGCGCCGATGGCGATGCCCCCGGCATCGAGGACCGGGCCCTGCTCGATGTGCAGCTCGAGATAGCAGTGGGCGGCGATGGCGCCGACCGGGGCGTCGCCGGCATAGCCGATGCGCGCCAGTTCGTCGCCCACGGTGGCGCCGTCGATGCCGACGGCGGCGAGCGCTTCGGCCAGGCCGAGATGGCCGGAAAGAACGCCGCTGCCCATCATGTCGGGGGCGAAACGCGCACCCTCCTCGTTGGTGAAGAAGGCCACCGCCAGCGGCCGGCGGGTGCGGATGGCGGCGTCGTTCAAGACGTTCACCACCTCGAGGCCGGCCAGCACGCCGAGCGCGCCGTCGTAAAGGCCGCCGGTGGCCACGGTGTCGATGTGCGACCCGATGACCACGGGGGGCCCGGCCTCGGCGCCCGCACGCAGGCCGAAGACATTGCCGATGCGATCGACGGTGACGGCGAGGCCGAGGCCACGCATCCAGCCGGCCACGCAATCGCGGCCCTGGCGGTCGGCCTCGGAGAGGGCCAGCCGGCTGACGCCGCCGCCGGGCAGGGCGCCGATCCGCCCGAGCGCCTCGATGCGGCCCATCAGGCGGGCGGGATCGATGCCGAGATTGGCGGGACGGGACGATGGGCGCATGGTTTCCTCCGTAAGAATGGAAAGGGGCCGGACGCGACGGCGCCCGGCCCCGTTCACGCCGCAAGCGAAGCGGTTACATGTTTTCCTTGATGGAGGCCAGCATGGCATCCAGCATCTCGGTGCCTTCCTTGCCGTACTTGCCTTCGATCAGCTTGCGCACGGCGGGCTGGGTCGCGTCGGCGAACTTCTTGAGCTCGGCGGCGGGGATGGTGTTGACCTGCATCTTCTTGGCCAGGCGCGGCAGACCGCGATCCGAGGCCTCGATCAGGCGCGACATGCCACGGCCGGCCTCGCTCGCCACATCGGACGCCCACAGGACGACGTCGCGCTGTTCGGGCTTCAGCTTGGCCAGGAAGTCCTTGTTCATGAACCACACGTAGGGCGTGATCACGTGGTTGGAGATGGACAGGTACTTCTGGACCTCGTCGAACTTGGCGAAGGCCATGATCGGAATCGGGTTCATCTGGCCGTCGGCGACGCCGGTCTGCAGCGCGGTATAGACCTCGGCCCACGGCAGCGCGGTCGGCTGGCCGCCCAGCGAGGAAACGATCGCCTCGTGGGTGGGCAGCGTCATGGTGCGGATCTTCAACCCCTTCATGTCCTCGACCGTCTTGATCGGCCGCTTGTTGTTGGAGAACACGAAGAAGCCGCCGGAATCGATGAGGCCCAGCACCTTGAGGTCGGTCTTCTTCTCGAGGTCGGCCACGAACTTCTTGCCGAAGGAACTGTCCCGGCTGATGACCTTGGAGGCGACCGCGATGTTCGGGAAGGCGAACGGCATGTCGAAGACGCCGACCAGCGGATAGTGCCCGGCGACGCCGCCGGCCGAGGAAATGAACGATTCGACGACGCCGCTGCGGACCTGGTCGATGACTTCGCTTTCCTTGCCGAGCTGGCCGTTGGCGAACAGTTTGACCTCGATCGTGCCGTTGGTGTTGGCCTCGACGAACGACTTGAAGATGGCGGCCATGGTACCCGAGTGGGAATCGAGCGGCTCGTCGGGGTTCATATGGCCCAGACGGATGGTGACGTCCGCCGCCATGGCGCCCGAAGACACCAGGGCAACGGTGGCGGCTCCCGCCAGGAGTCGCAGATGTTTGAGGTATGTCATTCCAATGCTCCCTTTTTTATAGACTGCGAACACGAAAAAACGTCTCAGAAGCCGAGCGCACGCGGCACGCTGAGCGTCACCGCCGGCCAATAGGCCACCAAGAGGAGAACGGTCACTTCGGCCAGGATGAAGGGCCACAGCGAGCGCGTGATGTTTTCGATCTTCTCCTTGCACACCGAGGCCAGGACGAACAGGCAGGCCCCCACCGGCGGCGTCATCAGCGAGATGTTCAGCGCCAGCACGATGACGATACCGGCGTGGATGGGGTCCATGCCGATGGCCAGCGTCAGCGGCCCCAGCACGGGGGCCATGATGATCAGCGTGGCGTTGATGTCCATGAAGAGGCCGATGAACAGCAGCAGCACCACGATCATGCCGATGATGACGGCGGGATTGCTGGAAATGCTGAGGAAGCCCTTGGCGATCAGCTGCGGGATCTGGTTGTAGGTCATCCACCAGCCGAGGATGGTGGCCGAGGCGATGATGACGAAGATGACGCCGGTGATCATCGTCGTGCGGACCAGCGTGTGGTAGAGGTCCGGCCAGCTCAGCTTGCGATAGACCGCGGCGCCGAGGAAGAGGGCGTAGGCGACCGCGATGGCCGCCGCCTCGGTGGGCGTCGCCCAGCCGCCCAGGATGGAGCCCAGGATGAACACCGGCAGCAGCAGCGCCAGGAAGCTGCCGCGGAACGTCGTGGCGATCAGGCGCAGGCTCGGCCGGCGGTCGGACTTGGGCAGGTTCCAGCGCTTGCCGAAGATGGCGATCATGCCCATGCAGGCGGCGCCGATGAGCAGGCCGGGCAGGATGCCGGCGGCGAACATGCCGGCGATCGACACCCCCATGATCGAGCCGTAGATGATCATCAGGGTGGAGGGCGGGATGGTCGGCCCGATGATCGAGCCGGCGGCCACCACCGCGCAGGAAAAGGGCTTGGTGTAGCCCGACTTGACCATGGCCGGCACCAGGGTGTTGCCGAAGGCCGCCGCCTCGGCGGTGGCCGCCCCGGTGATGCCGGCGAACATGATGGAGGCGGCGAAGTTGGTGTGGGCCATGCCGCCGCGCAGCCAGCCCACCAGCGAATCGGCGAACTTGACGATCTGGTCGGTGATGCCGGTCTTGTTCATGATCTCGCCGGCCAGAATGAAGAACGGCATGGCGAGGAAGGGGAAGAGATCGAGGCCGGCGAAGAAGCGGTCCGGAACCATGGTCAGGAAGCGGCCGCCGCCCATGTCGAGGATGCCGACCACGCCGGCGACGCCGAGGATGAAACCGACCGGCATGCCCAGCGCCAGGAGGCCGAAAAAGATGACACCAACAAGAATCATGTCAAACCTCCTGCGCCGGCTTGTCGGTAGCCGCCGGCGCCAGCATGATGAAATCGCGAACCGAGACCAAGGCGAGTTGGACGCAGGCCATGGCCGCGGACAGCGGAATGCCGATGTTGGGATAGCCCTTCGGCATCTCGTAGATCATGGTGAAGCGGGTCATGCCGCGCTCCACGAAGCCGAGCCCGTAGTAGAAGATCAACGCGAAAAACGCGAAGGCCAGGAGGTCGAAGATCAACGCCAGCCATCGCCGGTAGCGCGGCGGAAACTTCTCGAAAACAAACAGCACGCCGATGTGTTCGCGATGCGCGATGCCCGACGACACCGCCAGCAGCGCCATCCAGATCATCAGGTAGCGGGCCAATTCCTCGGTCCAGGTCGCCTGGACGGTGATGTCCGGAAAGAGCGATCCCATCACCGGGACGAGGTAGCGCACCAAGACGCCCAGCCACACGTCGAGCACCAGGATGACCATCAGGAGCACGCAAAAGCGTTCGACGAACCAGTTGACCCGCATGCTCAGGCCATGCGCCGATTGTGCCACGTTGTTCATGTTGTTACCCGTGTCCCCCGTGCGTAAGAATTGGTCAGAATGAAAGGAAATCCCCGCCCTGCCAAGGCTATGTTGATTTTTTCAGCCGTTCGGCCGCCGACGGTGGCGCAACGGCGCTTTCCTGCCACTTTGCCCGTCATTGGATGCGGGCACATGCCCAAGAAAGCGGCCCGTCGCACCGACCCCGCCGGCACGCACGGGCGAAACACCTCGACTCGGGGGCCGAGATTGCTGTCGTCCATCGGCGTGCCTTTCTTTCGTTGCGTCCCAGCCGCCGGCTTCACACCGGATGATGTTCCCGCCAATGGCGGGCGATGTCGACGCGTCGCGCCACCCACACCTTGTCGTGCGAAAGCACGTAATCGACAAACCTTTTCAGCGCCTGGAAGCGCGCCGGCTTGCCGATCAGCCGGCAATGCATGCCGACCGACATCATGCGCGGCCGCTCGGCGCCCTCCTCGTAAAGGGTGTCGAAGGCGTCCTTCATGTAGGTGAAGTACTGATCGCCGCTGTTGAACCCCTGGATCGCCGCGAACTTCATGTCGTTGGTGTCCAGCGTGTAGGGTACCACCAGGTGCGGCTTGTCCACCACCCGGCTCCAGAACGGCAGGTCGTCGGAATAGTCGTCGGCGTCATAGAGGAAGCCGCCCTCCTCGGCCACCAGCGCGCGGGTGTTCTCGCTGGTCCGCCCGGTGTACCAGCCGAGCGGGCGGGAGCCGGTGATGCGCTTCTGGATCTCGATGGCGAGGCGCATGTGCTCGCGCTCCTCTTCGATCGGCATGCCGTGATAGTTGATCCAGCGGTAGCCGTGCGAGCAGATCTCGTGGCCGTCCTTCGTGACGACCTCGGCGACCAGCGGGTTGCGCTCCAGCGCCATGGCGATGCCGAAGACGGTGATCGGCAGCCGCCGTTCGCGGAACAGCTTCAGCACCCGCCAGACGCCAGCCCGGCTGCCATATTCGTAGAGCGATTCCATGCTCATGTGGCGGGCGCCGACGAACGGCACCGCGCCGACCATTTCCGACAGGAAGGTTTCCGAGGCGGCATCGCCATGCAGCACGCAGTTCTCGCCGCCCTCTTCGTAGTTGAGCACGAACTGCACCGCGATGCGGGCGCCGCCCGGCCATTTCGCATGCGGCACATCGGGGCCGTAACCGGTCATGTCGCGCGGGTAGTCGGTCTTCATGGTGGTCATTTCCAATGCCTTTCTTCTTGCTTCTTGCGCGGGCGCCCCACGCCCGCTCCGCCTGGCGAGATCGTTCCTCGGGGTATCCCCGGCCCCAGGCCCGGCCGGCCCGAAAAAGGTCCGGCGCGCGGGAGGTTTCCCGCGCGCCGGTTCCCTTGGGTCGTCAGTCGTCCGCCGCGGCGCTGGCCGCCAGCGGGCTGGTGGCCATCAGGCCATAGTAGAACAGGCCGCCCAGGCACGCCCCGATCACCCAGCCGTAGCCGGACAGGGCTTCCAGAGCCGGCACCCACACCGAGGAGATCGAGAAGAGTGCGGCCGCCCCGAAGGCGATCAGCGCCCGCTGGTTCCAGCCGTTGACGTAGTAGTACTTGCTGCCCGGTTCGGAGGAAAACAGCTGCTGGATGTCCAGCTTCTGCTTCTTCACCAGGTAGTAGTCGACGATCATGATCCCGTAGACCGGGGCCAGGATGGCGCCCAGGGTATTGACGAAGCCGGCGATGCCGATGTTGCTGATCACCGAGACCCACAAGGCGCCGACGAAGAAGGCGGCGATGGAGGTGATCAGCCCGCCGATCTTGAAGTTGATCTTGCTGGGGATCAGGTTGGCGAGGTCGTAAGCCGGCGGCACGAAGTTGGCCACCACGTTGATGCCGACCGTCGCCGCGAAGAAGGTGATGGCGGCAATCACGGTGAGCCCCAGGTTGTCGACACGGGCCACGATGTCGGCCGGGTTGGTCAGCCGTTCGCCGAACAGCACGACGGTGCCGGCGGTGACGAACAGCGCGATGAACGAGAAGAAGGCGACGTTGAGCGGCAGCCCCAGCAGGTTGCCGATTTTCATTTCCCGTTCGCTGCGCACGAAGCGCGAGAAGTCGCCGTAGTTGATGACCACGGCGGCGAAGTAGGCGACCATCGTGCCGGTGATGCCGAGGAAGGCCGCGACCGGGCCGCCGGCGTAGGTGCCGGTGCCGCTGAAGATCTTGCCGACTTCGGACATCAGGCCGCCACCCGCCTTGACCCAGATGATCCCCATGAGGACGAGCATCACCACGTAGACGAAGGGACCGGCCCAGTTGAGGAAATGGCGGATCCATTCGATGCCCCGCCAGAACATGTAGAGCTGGAACAGCCACACGACCACGAACGAGAACCAGCCGATGGCGGTCATGCCGAGGAATTCGGCCCCGCCGGCGCTGCCCGTCAGCGCGTTGATCAGAAGGGTCAACGCGGTGGAGGCGAAGTAGGTCTGCACGCCGTACCAGAAGATGGCGACGACGGCCCGGACCATAGCCGGGAAGTTGGCACCGCGCACACCCATGCTGACGCGGGCCATCACCGGGTAGGGGATGCCGTAACGCACGCTGGGCTGCCCCGAGAGGTTGACCAGCACCATGATGATGAAGCCGGCCAGGATGATCGCCGCCATCACCGCCCAACCGTTGAGGCCGTAGGTGATGAACAGCGAAGCGGCCAGCGTGTAGCCGAAAAGGCTTTGGATGTCGTTCGACCACACATTGAAGATTTCAAACCAGCCCCACGTCCGCTTTGCATGCGGAATGGGCGCCAAATCCTCGTTGTACAGGGTTGGGTCGATCTTTTTGATTCCGAGATCGCGGGTATCCATGGTTCCCCCTATTCTTTACCTGTTGTTTTGTCTTGCACGTTCACACCATATCACTTGCTGAGACTTTATCGGCCGTTCAGCCGATAAAACGGTTCCGTCATCTCCAGATGCTCCAGCATGGCGTTGTGCCAGCGCTGGTGATGGGTCATCAGCCGGCGGATGGGTTCCTGGCGGGCCCGCTGCGCTTCGGAAACGCCACGCCCGCAGAAGGCGCGCACCTCGGCGAAAAGGGCCTCGACATCATAGCCGACGAAGCGGCCGTCCTCGACCACCACTTGGCCGCCGACCACGACGGTATGGACATGCGATCCCTTGGCCCTGAGGACCAGGGTCTCCAGCAAATCGGCATCGGGGCTGGTCCACGGAGCGTCGAAGACGGGTCCGGCATCGACAAAGATGAGGTCGGCAAGCCGCCCCGCCGCCAGGGTGCCCAGGCGGCCTTCGAAGCCGATGACGCGGGCCGCGTTGACCGTCGCCATGCGCAGCACCTGGGCGCCGGTCATGGCCGGCGTCCGTTCGAGATCGAACCCCGGGATGCGATGCAGCTGATGGATCAGCCGCATTTCCATGAAGGGGTCCTCGTCGTCGTTGATGCTTTTGTCGTCGATCCCCATCGCCACGTTGACGCCGGCCCGCAGCAGCTCGTAGACCGGCGAGATGCCGTTGCGGACGTGCAGGTTGCAGCTGGCGTGGTGGGTGATCGAGGCGCCGCGGGCGGCGAGAAGCGCAATGTCGTCGGCCGAAATCCAGACCATGTGGCCGAAAACGGCGTTCGGCGCCACCAGGCCCATGTCGTCGAGAACGGCCAGAAGAGAGCGGCCGTACTTCTTGAAGCCGTAGGCGCGCTGATGCGGCGTCTGCAAGGTGTGGATGTGGATGGGAAGCCCGCCCAGCGCGGCCGCGCGGTCTCGAATGCGGCCCATCAGCCGGTCGGTGCCGCCGTGCGCCCAGCTCGGCCCCAGCAGGATGCGCATATCCGGCCCGTCGTACTTGGCATGGAGATGCTCGAAGACCTCGAAGAAACGGGCCTCGTCCTCGTCCGGATCGTACTCGGTGAACGGCCGGGCCAGCGCCCGCAGGTCGGGCGGCAGGGTTTCGAGAAACGCCTTCTCGTCGCAGGCGAAGCGGTTGACGTTGCGGATGGCCGGCGAATAGGCCAACCGAATCCCGGTTTCCTTGTAGGCCCCGATGGCCCTTTCGGCGTTGCCGACGGCGTCGGGCCCGAGATCGTCCCAGCCGGTGTGATGGAGGGCCGTGCAGCCGTTGGCAAGGTGGCGCACCGCCGTCAGCGCGGCGCCGAGATCGGCGGGCAGCGAAACGCGCCACGGTTCGTCGAGCAGCATGTTCTCCAGGAAGTCGTAGCCGACCCCGGCCTGGATGCGGGTGATGCCATAGCCGTGGGTGTGGGCGTCGATCAGTCCCGGCATCACGATCTGGCGGCCATCGCCGACGATCGTCGCGTTCGGGAAGCGGCGGCGCAGGGCGTCGAAGGGGCCGGTCTCGCGCACCGTATCGCCGGCGACGGCGACGGCGCCGTCGTCGATCCACCGGCCGGTCCCGTCCTCTGCGTCGATCAGGACATGGCGGCCGCGGAACAGCGTGACGGTGGCGTTTTCCGGCATGGCGCTTTTCACTCTCTCACCGGCGCACCTGCGTCATGATGTCTTCTCCTTGGCCCGCGGCGCCGCGTAGGCGCCGACCTTGCTGGTCCTGAGCCCGGCGCCGAGGAGCGCTTCTACCATCTTCACGGCGACGGCGACGCCATCGATGACGGGAATCTTCGTCTCGGCGCTAAGCCAGGCGGTGAGGTCGGTCATGCCGGCGCAGCCCAAAACGACGGCCTCGCAGCGGTCCTCGCGCACGGCGCGAAGGATCTCGTCGCGGATGATTTCGCGGGCCCGGCCGCCCTTCTCTTCCAGCGCCAGCACCGGCAGGTCGGAGGCCCTGACCTTCCGGCAGCGCCGCTCCATGCCGTACTTGACCGCCAGGTCCTCGATGATGGGGACCGAGCGCGACAGCGTGGTGACCACCGAGAAGCTGGAGGAGATCATCGAGGCCGCGTGCATGGCCGCCTCGCAGATGCCGAGCACCGGGCCGCCGGCCACCTCGCGGCAGGCGTCGAGGCCGGTGTCGTCGAAGCAGGCGACGACATAGCCGTCGCACCCTTCCGCCTCGCCCTTGCGGATCTCGGCCAGCAGGCCCGGCACCGCCAGGGCGCCGTCGGTGTGGCCCTCGATGCTGGCCGGGCTGTCGGTGGGGTTGGTGGCGACGATTTCGGTCCCCGGCGCCGCCAGCACCTCGGCGCAGCGCCGGATCTTGTCGGTCATCGAGGCGGTGGAGTTGGGGTTGACGATCTTGATCTTCATGGACGTTGTCTCCGCGCTCCTAGAGTTCGCCGCCCAGGTAGAGCTTCTGGATGCGGGGGTCGCGGCGCAGCTCGGCCGAGATCCCCTCGATGGCGATCTCGCCGGTCGAGAAGGCGTAGGCGCGGTGCGAGATGGCCAGCGCCATGCGCGAGTTCTGCTCGACGAGGATCACCGAGACGTTGCTGTCGCGGTTGATGGCGACGATCGAGCGGGCGATGTCCTGGACCAGCTTGGGCGCGATGCCGAGCGACGGCTCGTCGAGCAGCAGCAGGCGCGGCGCGGCCATCAGGGCCCGCCCGATCACCAGCATCTGCTGCTCGCCGCCGCTGAGCGTGCCGGCGGCCTGGGAATAGCGCTCCTTGAGCCGCGGGAAGCGGGCCAGCACGCCTTCGAGGTCGGCGGCGATGGCCTTCTTGTCGCTGCGGGTGAAGGCACCCATCAGCAGGTTGTCCTTGACCGACATGAGGGGAAAGACGCGCCGCCCCTCGGGGACCATGGCCACGCCCTTGCGCACGATCTGGTCGGGCGGCAGCGTATCCAGGCGGGTGCCGTCGAACCAGATTTCGCCTTCGGTGAGCTTCTTGAGGCCGGTGATGGCGCGCAGCGTCGACGACTTGCCGGCGCCGTTGGCGCCGATCAGCGCGATGGTCTCGCCCTCTTCCATGGAGATGGAGACGTTGCGGACGGCGCGGACCCGATCGTAGCTGAGGCTGATGTTCCTGACTTCGAAATACATGGCTCAGATCCCGATTTCTTGGTCTTCGCGCCCGAGATAGGCCTCGATCACCCGCTCGTTGCTTTGGATTTCCGCCGGCGTGCCCTCGGCGATCATCTGGCCGAAGTTGAGCACGACGATGCGGTCGCTGATCTTCATGACCGCCTTCATGTCGTGCTCGACCAGAAGGATGGTGATGCCGCGGTCGCGCACGCCGCGCACCATCTCGACCGCCTTCATGGTCTCGTCGTGGTTCATGCCGGCGAAGGGCTCGTCGAGCAGCAGGACCTGCGGCCTGGCGGCCAGGCCGATGGCAATGCCGAGCGCCCGCAGATAGCCGTGCGGCAGGTTGCGGGCCACCTCGTCCTGGACATGGCCGAGCCCGAGATAGTCGAGAATCTCGGCCGCCGACTCGTTGAAGTCGGCCTCGTCGCGCCGCGCCGTCAGCGTGCCGGCATAGTGGCCGAGCAGGCTGGCCTTGCTTTGCAGGTGATGGGCGACGACGACGTTCTGGCGGGCCGTCATGTCCTTGAAGATGGTGGTTTCCTGGAAGGTCCGCACGACGCCCTTGCGGGCGACGATGTGCGGCGCCAGGCCGGAGATGCGCTCGCCGTTGTAGAGGACCTCGCCGTGGGTCGGCCTCAGGAATGACGCGATCAGCTTGAACAGGGTGGATTTGCCGGCCCCGTTCGGCCCGATGACCGAGAGGATCTCCCGCTCCTCGACCCCGAAGGAGACGTCGCCGACCGCGGTCAGGCCGCCGAATTTCTTGGTCAGGCCCTTGATTTCCAGGAGCGCGGTCATTTGCTGGCCCCCCGCTTGTTGAACAGGGGAAGGCTGAGGATGCCGTTGGGCAGGAACACGATGAGCAGGATCAGGATCGTCGAGTAGATCAGCAGTTGGAACTTGCCGGTGGTGAACAGCAGATCCCAGCCGAAGTAGATCATGAGGGTGCCCAGCATCGGCCCGAAGACGTAGCCGAGGCCGCCCAGGAAGCAGTTGAGCATGAAGTCGACGGAGTCCTTCACCGGGAAGCTGGCCGGATAGATGGACCGCGAAATGGCGACGAAGATGGCGCCCGAGATGCCGCCGAGGAACGACGAGGTGGCGAAGGCGACGACCCGCAGATAGGCGATGTTGACGCCGATGGAAGAGGCCAGTTCCTCGTTCTGCTGCAGCGAACGGCAGAGATGGCCGACCCGCGAATTCACCAGCCGGTAGAGGCCGGCGAAGCTGAACACCATCAGAACGGTCGCCAGGTAGTAGAAGGCCAGCTTGACGTTGCCGATGGTCGAGAAGTCGGGGATGATCGTCAGCCCGAAAAGGGAAAGCTCGCCCGGCAGCGGAATCGACGAGATGCCGCGGGCGCCGTTGGTGATCGGCAGCGCCAGGGCGGTGAGCCGGGCGACCTCGGTCAGGACCAGGGTGATCATCGCGAAGTAGACGCCCCTGAGGCGCAGGATGGGCAGGCCGATCAGCACGGCAAGCGCGGCGCAGAACAACCCGGAAAGCGGCAGGGTCAGCCAGAACGAGACGTCGTACTTGCTGATCAGGATGGCCGAGACATAGCCTCCGGCCAGGGCGAAGGCCCCCTGGCCGATGTTGATGCGGCCGATGTAGAAGGTCAGCCAGACGCCGCCGCTGGCGATGGAGAGCAGCGCCACCGAGGTGAGGGTGTAATAGAAATCCCAGCGGCCGGAGACATGGATCAGCCAGGGGACGACCGCGAACACGGTCAGCAGGAACGCCCCCACGACCACAAGTTGGTTTCTTGTTATCATCTTTCGATCAACCCCAGGGTTTGCCCATCAGCCCTTGCGGGCGGATGGCCAGGAACACCATCAAGGAGGCGAAAATCGCGAGGTAGGTGATGTCGCCATAGGCGGCCAGCACCGTAAGGCCGATGGATTCCAGCATGCCGAGGATGAAGCCGCCGGCGATGGCGCCGGAAATCACGCCGGCGCCGCCGATCATCACCATCATGAAGGCCTTGATCCCCGTCGGTCCGCCCATGCCGAGGTTGATGCCGGTGACAGTCACCAGCAGGCCGCCGACCACGCCGGCCAGCATCGCGCCCAAGGCAAATCCGATGATCGAGTAGCGGTCGACGTCGACGCCCATGAGCTGGGCGGCAATCTTGTCCTGCGCCAGGGCGCGCATGGCCCGGCCGGTCCTGGAATACTGCATGTAGAGGATGAACGCCGCGATCGCCAGGATCGCCAGGACCCCGACCAGGATCTTGTCGTAGGGCATCACGATCGTGAAATCGTTGTAGTTGAAGATGCCGTTGACGATCTTCGGCACGCCGCGCTGCTTCTCGCCGAACAGCAGAAGCACGATGGCGTCGAGGAAGAAGGAGAGGCCCGCGGCCAGCAGCATCGTGCTCTCCTCGCGCACCGACCTGCGGGTCACCGGCCCGAACAGAAACTTCTGCACGAGAGCGCCGATGATCGCAAGCGTCACCCCGGAGGCCACCACCCCGACAATGAAGGGCAGGCCCAGTTGTGCGTAGACGGTGTAGGTGACGAAACCGCCGATCACGTACATCTGCCCGTGCGCGAAGTTCAGCACGTTCATCAGGGCGAAAATCAGGGTCAGCCCCAGGGCGATCAGCGCGTATTGCGCGCCCAGGTACAAACCGTTGGCAATGATCTGTTCCATGAGACAAGTCCGGGTTTGAAGGGCTCAGAACCTAGGCAAAGGCCCCGAGCCCTTCAGGAAACATGCACCGTCCGTCGATCAGTCGACTTCGGCGATGAACAGCGTTTCGAACTTGCCGTTCTTGTACTCGTTGACCACCATCGGCACCGAGATCTGGCGCTTCTGGCCGAACGACTTCATGCCGACGTACTTCAGCTTGGCGTCGCCCTTCATGAAGACGTTCGAGGCCTCGAACGTTTCCATGGTCTTCTTGAACTCGTCGACATTGTCGATCGCCTTCGGATTGACCTTGAGCGTTTCGAGAATGTATTCGAGCGCGTAAACCTTGGTGTTCGACTCGTCGTTGTATTCGCCGAACATCTTGGTGTAGCGGGCGACGAACTCGCGCATCGCATCGCTGGCGATCTCGGGGGTCGAGGCACCGCCGACCGAAATGAAGCCATCGGCGAGGTCGCCGGCGCCTTCCTTGATGACATTGGCGTCCTGGGCCGTCTCGGCCGAGATCAGGCCCTTGTAGCCGAGTTCGCGCGCCGCGCGGATGAGCTGCGGGGTGTTGGCCGGCGCGGCGCCGGAAAGGACCAGCAGGTCCGGCTTGGTGCGCACGACCGGGGTCAGGACCGGCGTGAAGTCGGTGGTGTCGACCTGGTAGGTGATGTTGCTGGACACCACGTCCAGCCCCAGGGACTTGGCCGCGGCGATGCCGCCTTCGCGCTGGCTGAGCGGATCGGACTCGTTGGCGCAGACGAAGGCGATCTTCTTAACGCCCTTTTTCTCCATGAGGTATTTGTAGATCGCCGGGCCGGACTGGTAGTTGGCGACCATGCCGAGGATGGCGTTGGAGGCCGGCGGGGTGTAGAGCGACTTCGGGAACGAGTACGGGAAGTACATGATTCCATTCTGCTCGGCGACCGGGCGGACGGCGGCGGCGCCGTCGTCGACGTTCGGCCCGACGACGTAGTGGATGCGTTCCTGCGCCATCTTCTCCATGCCGGCGATGGCCCGCTTGGGGTCCTTCTGGTCGTCGAAGGTGACGATTTCGACGTCGTAGGTCTTGTCGCCGATTTTGACGCCGCCCTTTTCATTGATCCAGGCGGCGCGGGTCTGCATGGAGCGCACGTTCGAGATGCCCCAGGCCGCGGCCGGGCCGCTGGTCACGCCGACGAAGCCGATCCGCAGTTTCTCGTTGGCCGCCATTGCCCCCTGCGGCGCCGCCAGGCCGGCGGCCGCGGCGATGCCGGCCACGATGGCCGCCTGCACGAAGATTCTCCGATTCAACATGGTGTTCTCCCTATTGTGATGTTTGAACGCTTTTTCCGGGTTCTTCCCGTCTTACGCCGTCTCCCGAATCGCGGGGACTCCTCACGCCCCCTTGTCGGCGACGATGTGGGTTCCGGCCTCGCCGCGCAGGGCGGGCAGGGCCTGGTCGAGATGACCGATGATGGCCCGCTTGCCGCCGCCGTCGATGAAGCGGATGGCCGCCTCGATCTTCGGGCCCATGCTGCCTTCGGGGAAATGGCCCTCGGCCAGGTACTTGCGCATCTCGGAAACCGGCACCTCGTCCAGCTCGCGCTGGTCGGGCTTGCCGAAATTGACCGCCACCCGCGACACCGCCGTCAGGATCATCATGGTGTCGATGCCGAGCACGTTGGCCATGTGGGCCGAGGTCAGGTCCTTGTCGATCACCGCCTCGACGCCGCGGCGCACGCCGCGGGCGTCGCGCACCACGGGGATGCCGCCGCCACCGGCGGCGATCACCACCGTGCCCCGGCTGGCCAGCGCCTCGACCAGCGAAATGTCGCAGATGTGCTTGGGCTTGGGCGAGGCGACCACCAGGCGCCAGCCGCGGCCGGCGTCCTCGCGCATGACCCAGCCCATCTGGGCAGTCAGGTCCTTGGCCTCGGCCTCGCTGTAGAAGTAGCCGACCGGCTTGGTGGGGTTTTTGAAGCCGGGATCGTCGGCGTCGACCTCGACCTGGGTCACCAGGCCGACCACGTGGCGCGGGTTGCCGACCTCACGCAGCGCGTTCTCGAAGGCCTGCATCAGGATGTAGGCGGTAGCGCCCTGGGTGTCGGCGACCAGGATGTCGAGCGTCATCGGCACCACCCGCTCGCGGGCCAGGACGTTGCGCATCAGCACCTTGCCGACGGCGGGGCCGTTGCCGTGGGTGATGATCAGCTGGTTGTCGAGTTCGAGCAGCGGCAGCAGGGCCTTGGCCGTGCTGGCGGCGATCGTCATCTGCTCCTCGGAGGTGCCCTTGATGCCGGCCGGCTGGATGGCGTTGCCGCCGACGGCAACGAGCAGGCGCTTGGGGAGAGTCTGGTTGGCTTTCACGTCTGTCACTCCTCAGTCAACCCAGATCCGAAATACGCGCTTCGCCGGCCGCCCTTACAGGCAGCTTCCGTAGCTGTCGCCGAGACCGGCCGGAAGGCAGCCGAAAAGAGCGGGGATCTCGGCCGCCTTCCGGCCCTCGGCAAGCGCCAGGGAAAGCAGAAGCGCGGATTTCTGGGGGTTGAGAAAACCCGATGCGGCGACGATGTCGGCGTCCTCCCGAAGGTCCATGACCTCGGGCATGACGGCGACGTCGCCGACCCGCGATGAAACCACGATGGCCGTGCCGTCCTTCGCCATTTTGCGGGCCAGCTCGGCCATCGGGGCCGGCATGGTGCCGCCGCCGAAACCGGCGATGACGACGCCGGGATAGCCGGCGTCGCGGCAGGCGGCCAGCGGCGCCGCGCCGCAGCCGCCGTGGACGATGACGATGCCGACGGCCGGCAGGTCGCCCTGCCCGCCCAGGCGGGAAACGAAGCGGCCGGCCAGCGGCGAGCGGCGGGGCGGCTCGAACCAGGTCAGCCGCTCGCCGGTGACCCGGCCCAGCGGCCCGCCCGGATAGGCGCGAAACGCCTGCACCGGCAGCGAGGCCGTCTTGACGGCCATCCAGCCGGGCAGCACGGTGTCGTTCATGACCACCAGGACGCCCCGTTCGGCGGAGTCGGGCGCGGCGGCCACCCGCACCGCCTGGAACAGGTTGGCCGGGCCGTCGGCCCCCAAGGCGGTGGCCGGCCGCATGGCGGCGGTGAAGACCACCGGCTTGTCGGTCTTGAGGAGGAGACCGAGGAAAAAGGCCGCCTCCTCCAGCGTGTCGGTGCCGTGCGTCACGACGACGCCGTCGGCCTCGCCGGCATCCAGCGCCGCCTGGACCCGCCGGGCCAGGGCCAGCCACTCGGCTGGCCCCAGGTCGCCGGACGGCTTGGCATAGAGGGTCTCGGCCCTGACCTCGGCCAGGCGGTCGAGCTGGGCGATGCCGGCGATCAGCCGGGAGGCGTCGATCTGCCCGGCCTTGTAGGTGGCGGTGGTCGCCGATTGGCCGGCCCCGGCGATGGTGCCGCCGGTGCCGAGCACCAGGATCTTCGCCTTCCCAGCCATATCCGCCCGCTCCTTTGACCCGCCGCTCCGTCAGACTCCGACGATGTTGGCCAGCAGCGACATGCGCAAGGCAACCGAGAAGCCGATCGCCTTGAAGTAGAGCTGATGGGCGCTCTCGTCGATGGCGAAGTCGAACTCGCCCTCGTTGCGCGGCAACGAGTGGCTGATGCCCACCGTGCGGCCGGTCTTCTTCTCGATCTTCTGCAGGCCTTCCAGCGTGAAGTAGTACTCCTGCATCTTCTTCATGAATTCGTCGCGGCCGGGATCGCCCTTCTTGACCGAGCAGCCGGGCAGATAGACGAAATCGACGCCCTTGTCGGCGATCAGTTCTTCCTGCTGGCCGATCGTCAGGTCGAAGTGCTCCTCGTAGTTCGCCTTCATGCCGTCGAGCTTGTCCTTGATCACCTTCGGCGTGCCGAGGCCGGTGGTCCCGGAATAGATGATCTTGGCGCCCATGCGGGCGAGGCCGAGACCGAACGACTGTCCGGAGCGTGCCCGCGACAGGTCGGGGGTGGCGATCATCACGGTCATCTCCGCGAAGGGACGCCCGATCGCCCGGTAGGCGGTGTACATGTCGAGCAGGCCCTGGGTCGGATGGGTGACGTTGCCGTAGCCGCCGCTGATGATCGGAACGGACTTGTCGCCGAGCTGCTTGATCACTTCGATCACCGCCTCGTCGGGGTGACGCAGAACGATGACGTCGGCGTACTGCGAGGTAACGCGCAGGGAGTCGTAAAGCGATTCGCCCTTGGCCGCCGACGAGCTGACCAGCGGGTTGGATTCGGTGATGACGTTGCCGCCCAGGCGGTACATGGCGGTCTCGTGGCTGAACCGGGTCCGCGTGCTGGGCTGGAAGAACTGGGTGCACAGCACCTTGCCCTCGAGCAGCGGAATGCGGCTGCGATAGAAGGGCTCGAGCATCTCGGCCGTCTTGAACAGATCGGCCAGCTGCTGGCGCGACAGGTCGTCGATGAAGATCAGATGGCGCCCTTTAATGCCGGTCTTCTCGACCTGCTTGTAGATGTCGCGCGGCCCGAAATCCGTGGTCAGTGTCATGGTTCGTCTCTTTCCTCTAAAACAGATCAGGCACGAACGGCCGCTCAGATCGGGGCGTCGCGGTTCATGTCCTTGCTGTAGATGTACCAATAGGGCTCGCGGCCGGTGGCGTAGGTGGCCTGCTGGCAGAACGGGCCGAACCAGATGAAGTCTTCCTTCTTGACCTGCAGCCAGTCCTCGCCCAGCAGGTACATGCCCTGCCCGCCCAGCACGTAGGCGCCGTGCTCCTGCACGTGGGTCTCGCAGAAGGGATGGCAGCCGGCGGCCAGGAACTTGAGCGTGTGCATGTTCATGTCGAAGGCCGGCTCGTAGGGCAGCAGGTCGCGCAGCAGCACGTTTTCCATGCCGTCGTAGATCACTTCCTTGACCGAGGCGATGTCGCCGAACACGCGCCACGGCTTCAAGTCCCCCAGCGGCACGAAGCGCTGCTTATAAAGCAGGATGCGCACCGGCTTGCCCGAGGCATTCTCGAACTCGATGCCCTCGGCGGGCGGCGCGAAGGCGTAGCCGCCGGCCTTCAAGGTTTCGGTCTGGCCGCCGACGGAGACGCGAAGCGCCCCCTCGCCATCGACGACATAAAGGAAGGTCTCGACGCCGGGATCGGCGACGAAGGGCGTCGTCGTCTTGCCGCCCGCCTCGACGGCGCCGACGTACTGCACGAAGCTGGCGCCGATCTTGGGCGAGCAGATGATGGTCAGGCGGCATCCCGAAAAACCGGGAACGGAATTGATGACGCGACCTTCAGGCGGGATGACCGCGTAGCTGCCCGGCTTGACGACGGCTCGCGATTCGAGAAATCCCACGGGATACGGCATTCCTATCTCCTTTCGAACGAAAAACGCTTCAGCAATCCCCGCCTAGCGCGGCGCGGCCAGGACCAGCGGCTCGCCGGTTGCGGGCAGGGGAAAAAGATCGCAATTGGGTTCCGCCGTTCCCCGGTCGATGACCAGGAAGCGCATGGGCGTGACCACGATGGCGGGATGGTGCCAGACGCCGCGGCGAAAATTCACGCCCTGGGCGCCGTTGGTGAAGAAAACGCGAATGTCGGCCGCATCGACCGTGTCGCCGGCCGGGGCGACGATGACGAAGAAGCGCTGGCGGTCGAGCGGCACGAAGGCCTGGCTGGACAGCGGGTGGCGCTCCAGCTCGCGGATGGCCAGCGGGAAGCCGAACGGCCGGCTCTCGAAAATGCTGACCACGGGGCGGCCGCCGCCTTCCGTCACGTCGATCGCCGCCAGGTCGCTGTGGCGAACCGTGGTGCCATCATTGATGGGGATAGGCGTGCCGCCACCCACCTCGATGACGTCGCCGAAAGGCGCGAACCGGTCGCGATGCAAGGGTTCCCAATTCAAGGACATCCGGCCACTCCACCCCGGAGCTTCCCGCCTTCCCTGCAGGAGGCTCTCTTTTAAGTGATGGCGATCGCTCGCCACCCGATATTTATCCGCTTGTCGGAAAGAATATCACCACCCATTTTCTGGGGGCAAGCGTTTTAATTCCGGCAATCGGAAAAAATTGTGGACGGCGGCCTGGGCGTTCCGGCACAAGACCGTTGACATCGCGCACGGGGCCGTAAACAACAGCAGTGCAGGCGCCAATCGGGGAAACGCCAGGGGGATGGGCATGAAAGCGCGCTTCACGGCCGACGAGATCTTCGCCGACGCCCGGGTCCGCCGGACCGATCTGGCCAAGGCACGGATCTTCCTCGCCGTCTTCGAGCGCGGCCAGGACGACGCCCACACCCGGCGCAGCCTGACCCAGGATCTCTCGCTCCGGCCAGCCACGGTTTCGGCCATGGTCGGCGAACTGATCGCGGATGGCCTGATCGCCGAAACCGACCGCACCGCCGCCACCGGCAAGGGCCGCCCCGAGGCCTGCCTGCGGCTTCAGGCCAACCGCATGGTGACGGCGGCGATGGAGGTGACGTCCAGAACCATCCGCGGCGTCCTGGTCAACCTCGAGGGCCGCACGGTGGCCGAGGCCAGCCTGGCGATCGAGGAGGACGAGGCCGAACAGGCGAACGTCCTGGCCGCCTTCAAGGCCGTCGCCGGCGACGTCCTGGCCCAGCGCCCGGCCGGCGCCGTCATCCCCGGCATCGGCATTTCGCTGCCGGGAATCGTCGACGAGCGGAACCTGACCTGGATTTCGGCGGCCCGCTGGCCGCGCATGACCAACATGGATTTCCATGGTTTGGCCGAGGAAACCGGGCTGACCGTGCGGATCGAGCGCAAGCGCCAGTCGGAATTGCGCGCCCATTTCCAGACCCATCCCGAGGAACGCAGCGGCGGCACGCTGTTCGTCAGCTGGGGCTACGGCATCAGCTCGGCCTATGCCCAGAACGGCACCGTGCTGACGTCGGCCATGGGCGGATTCGGCGATCTCGGCCATTGGCTGGTGGAACCGGAAAGCGGCCGCAAGTGCCTGTGCGGCCAGACCGGCTGCCTGGAGGCGCACGCCGCGCTGTGGGCCTTGATGCCGGAAATCCGCAAGGCCTTCCCCGACGTTGGCAACCATCCGCCGACCATCCGCGCCCTGCTGCAAAGCCGGGACATTTCCCATCTGCCGCGCATCGAGCACGCGACGCGGCTGTTCGCGCTGTCGCTGCATAACCTGTTCAAGACGTTCTTCCCGGACCGCATCGTGCTGTCGGGCTATTTTCCGGAAAACCCCTGGATTTCCGAGCGGGTACGCCGCCTCTTCTTCGCCAACATGCCGCATTACGCGCAGGGCCGGGTGATCCTCGAAGTCAAGGACCCCAACGACGACGACGCCGTCATCGGGGTGTCGACGTCGTTCTTCCAGGAAAGCCTGCGCCCCTTCCTGGTCGCCCGCGACGTCCGGATCTGAGGGCGGCGGTCAGGCCCTTTTCGCCCTCTGGCGGCGCCACTGCTGGATCAGCGGCCAGAAAAAAGACATCGCGGCCAGCACCAGCAGGGCCAGGCTGATCGGATCCTCGAAGAAGATCGAATGGCTGCCCTGCGACATGATCATCGCCCGTCGGTAGTTGGACTCGACCATGTAGCCCAGCACCATGCCGAGCACGAGGGGCGCCATCGGGAAACGGAACTTCTTGAGGAAATAGCCGGCGATGCCAAAGCCGACCGTCAGCCAGACGTCGAACACCAGATTGCGGATGGTATAGGCGCCGACGGTGCCGAGCCCAAAGACCACCGCCGCCAGCACCCCTTTAGGGATGTCGATGACCCGCACCCACAGGGGCATGGCCATGCGGCCCAGGGCGAATATCGCGACATAGGCCACCATCAACCCGACGAACAGGCCGTAGACGACTTCGGGGTTCTTGGTAAACAGCTCGGGCCCAGGGGTCAGGCCATGAATGATAAGGGCGCCGATCAGCACCGCCGTGGTCGGCGAGCCGGGCAGGCCCAGGGTGAGCAGCGGGATGAGGGCGCCACCGACGCTGGACGAGTTGGCCGACTCGGGGGCGGCCACCCCCTCGATGCACCCCTTGCCGAATTGGTCGCCCTTGCCCGACCAGCGCTTTTCCTGGTCATAGGCGATCCAGGCGGCGATGTTGGCGCCGGCCCCCGGCACGGCGCCGACGATGGTGCCAATCGCCGAACCCCGCAGGAAGGTGGGAATCAGGCGGATGCTTTCGCGAAGGGTGAGGAAGCCGCGAGCGGCCTTTGAATCCGCCTTTTTGCCGGTGCCGATCTCCTCGATCATCGAGAACACCTCGGTCAAGGCGAACAGGCCGATCAGGGCGGTGAGGAAGGGAATGCCCTCGTAGAGCTCGTAAAAACCGAAGGTGAATCGGAGCCCGCCCGAGATGGGGTCGACGCCGATAATGGTCAGGGCGACGCCGACAGCGGCCATCAGCAACCCCTTCAAGGGACTGTCGCCGCTGAGGCTGGAGATGATCGCCAGCCCGAAGATGCCGAGCGCGCAGAACTGCACCGGGCCGAACTTGAGCGCGACGACCGCCACCGGTTCGGAGATCAGCATCAAGGCGGCGCCGCCGACAACGCCGCCGAAAGTCGAGCCGACCAGCGAGGCCCCCAGCGCCTTGCCGGGCTGTCCCTTCTGATTCAAGGGATAGCCGTCCATGATGGTGGCGGTGGCCGCGGCGGTGCCCGGCGTGCCGATGAGCACGGCCGAGATCGAGCCGCCGTATTCGGCCGCCAGGTAAAGCGCGACCAGCATGTTGAGGCTCATGGCGGCGGGCAGGCCGTACGTCACCGGGATCAGCAGGGCCACGCCCATGGACGGGCCAAGACCCGGCATGGCTCCGACCAAGATGCCGGCCGCCGAACCGATCAGGATCGCCAGGATGCCCGGCACGGTGAAGACCTCGGCCGCCCCGATCAGATAGTTTTCCACCACGGATCTCCCATGCTGTCGCGCCACCGCCCGTCAGGGCAGGGGCACGCCCAGCAACTTGTCAAAAACCACGAAAATAAAGCCGACGAAGCCCGCCGCCACGGCGACAGCGGTGACCCGGGAGGCCCGCAACAAAAGAAGAACCGGCGCCAGGAAAAGCGGGGTCGCCACGTAGTAGCCGAGAACCGGCAACACAACGACGTAAAGCACGCCTGCCGCCGCCATTACCGCAACCCGGGGAAGCTGGGGAAATGCCAGGGGCTTGGTCGGCCCCTGGCAGAGAACACGGACAAGAATGAGGGCCGAGAGCACGACGATGGCCCAACCGCAGACGGTCGGCATCCGGCCCGGACCAGGAGCGCCCAGGGTCATGGAGGAATCGCTGAAACCGCTGGCCCCGACGATCATGGCCGCCCCCAGCAAGAGAAACAGCCCCGAGACAATACTCAGTCCGATGCGCATGGTTTGTCCTTTGCCGCGACAGCGAACTGGCGGCCCCCAACCGGGAACCGCCGGTCCGCCTTCGGCCCCACTACTTCTTGAGGAAGCCGCCTTCCTGGAGGAAGGTGCGCTGCTCGACCAGTTCCTTGCGGACCTTGGCCGTCAACTGCTCGGGGTCAAGGTTCATGAAGTCCTGCTGCTGCTGGGTCATGAAGTCCTTCCATTCCTGACTGGACTCGACCTTGCGGACGGCCGACAGCAGCGGATCGAGGGCGCTCTTGGGCGTCCCCTTCTTGACCATGATGCCGCGCCAGATCGCCTCGACCACGTCAACGCCTTGTTCCTTCATGGTCGGCACGTCGGGCAGGAACATCGAGCGTTCTGCCGTGCTGACGCCAAGCAGGCGCAGTTCGCCGCTCTTGACCTGGGCAAGAGCGCTGCTGGGGGTCATGAAGGCGGCGTCGATGTGGCCGCCCAGCAGGGCGAGCGCCGCCTGGTTGCCGCCGTCGAAGGGAACCCACGCGGCCTTGACGCCGGTCGCCTTGAGAACCTGGTAAAAGACGAACTGATGGAAGCCGGCCGAGGCATAGCCGCCAATCTTGAGCCCGTTCGGCTTGGCCTTCAGGGTATCGACGAAGTCCTTCATCGACTTGAGCGGGCTGTCCTTGCGCACGGCAACCGAGGAGGGTTCCGCCTGCAGGGCGCGCAGCATGATGAAGTCGTCGGGCGTGAACGGCACCTGGCCCTTCGCCATGGTGAAGGTCATGGATGTGCTGGTGGACTGCACGACGTAGCCCTCGGCCGGCTGCGACATGACGTAGGCCATGGCCACGGCGCCGCTGCCGCCCGCGCGGTTCTCGACGACGATCGACTGGCCGATCTCCTTTTCCGTCAGGGCGGCCAGCTTGCGCATCATGATGTCCATCGGCGAACCGGCCGCCGACCAGCAGACGAAATTGATCGGCTTCTCGGGGTAGGCGGCCTCGGCCGGCGCCAGCCAGACGGTGACAAGGACGGCGGCAAGGGACGCGACTGATCTCAGCTTACCTTTGAATTGCATGGTGAAATCTCCTCTCGGTGATGCCTTCTTGGTTTTTGGATGCGGTCATGTCTACTCGGCGGCCGGGATGGGCAGGGTCCGCATGGGAAACGCCTTGTAGGGGTGGCGGGCCACCGCGGCCTCGTCGATGTCGACGCCCAGCCCGGGGCCCGTCGGCAACGAAATGTAGCCGTCGACGGGCTTGAGCTGATTGGGGCACACCTCGCCGCCCAGTTCGACGAAGGGCAGGAAATATTCGGTGATGATGAAATTGGGCATGGTGGCCGAGGCGTGCACGGTGGCGGCCAAGGCCAGCGTCGTCGAGTTGTAGTTGTGGGGCGACACCGCCACCAGGTGGGGCTCGGCCATGGCGGCGATCTCCTTGAGCTCAAGGATGCCGCCGCAGTTGGCGACGTCGGGATTGATGATGTCGGCCGCCTTGGCGTCGAAGACGGCCCGGAAGCCCATCTTGGCAAAGACGTTCTCGCCGGTCACGACGGGGATGCTGACGTGGTCGCGCACCTCGGCGATGGCGTCCAGGTTCTCGGCCTGGCAGGGCTCCTCGTACCAATAGATCTCGAACTCCTCGAGCCGCTTGGCCAGCCGGATGGCGTGGCGCGACGACAGCCGGCGGTGCAGGTCGATGAGAAGGTCGACCTTGGGGCCGACCGCCTTGCGGATGGCGGCCACCACCTTGACCGCATGGTGCTCGTGCTCGGTCGGAATGAAGGTACGCCACGGCCGGGGCAGCGGATCGAACTTAAGGGCGGTGAACCCCATCTCGACGGTCTTGGCGGCCGCCTCGGCATAGTCCTCGGGCTTGGATTTCTTGTAGCTCCAGCCGTTGGCGTAGACCCGGATGCGCTCGTGGCAGGCGCCGCCCAGCAGGTTGTAGACAGGCTGGCCGGCAGCCTTGCCGACGATGTCCCACAGTGCCGCCTCGATGCCCGATACGGCGCTGTAGAATTCGAGCGAGCCGCGCCGCTGGGCGAAATCGTCGTAGAACATGGTGGTGAAGTGCTTGATGCGGAACGGATCGCGGCCGACCAGATAGCGGCTCATTTCCTCGATATGGGTGACGACGGCGCGATCGCGGTCGTACTGGGTATAGGCTTCGCCCCAGCCGGTGATGCCCTCGTCGGTCTCGACCTTGACGAAGATCCAGTTCTTCCGCCAGCCGGGATGCACGGTGAGATGGGTGACCTTGGTGATCTTCATTGATCCGTCCTTGTCGTCGGTTGGGGAAAGTCGGTGACGCCGGCATCGGCCGCGCGCTCGCGCGCCTCGGCGCCGATGGCGATCAGGAAGCGGTGCTTGCCGCCGCTGATGTGCTGCTTGAGAAGACGCTCCAGCTCCTCGGCATTGCCTTCCACCAGCAGGGCCAGCATCTGGCGGTGCTCGCGGTTGGAGACCTCGAGCCCGCCGCCGGAAGCGAGGCCGCGCCGGCGGTAGACCAGAAGCTCGTTGCCGAGCGCCCGATCGAGGGCCGCGACGCGCCGGTTGTCGGCCAGCTGGTACAGGGTGGCGTGGAATTCGAGATTGAGGTCGAGATAGGCCCCGGCGTCCTGGCGGGCCGCCGCCTCGTCCATGCGTTCGATCAACTCGGCCATCACGCGGGCCCACTTCGGGCTGACGTTATGCACCGCCTGGCGCGCCACGATGCCGGCCAGTTCGGCACGGATGTCGAAGACGTCGGTGGCGTCTTGCAGGTTGACCTCGCGCACGAAGACGCCGCGATGGGGAATGGTTTCGACCAGGCCGGCCCGTTCCAGCGCCCGGCAGGCCTCGCGGATGGGACTGCGGCTGACGCCCAGACGGTCGGCCAGGGCCTGCTCCTTGATGTGCTCGCCGGGTTTCAGGATGCCCCTGAGAATCAGGCGTTCCAGTTCGCACTGGACCCGCTCGTTCAAGGAAGATCGATTGCGCTCCATTTCGTCCGCCCCGCATGATTGTATGCAATTCTTATTCTTGTGAACAATTCTATGAATTGTCGACAGAGCCGTCAAGCCCCGCCGAGATCAAGGGGCATTCCCGCTTGCCGGCGGCGCGGCTTGGTGGAATGGTGTCGCCGTGCCGGCATCCTGCCGGCCCCCGGAAGGAATGACGGCAAATGGACCCGATCGCCTGGCTGCAAGTCGCGCTGGTGTGCGCCATGGGCGCGGTGTCGCCCGGCCCCAGCCTGGCCGTGGTGCTGCGCAACACGATGGCCGGCGGCAAGCGGCAGGGCGTGCTGACCGGGGTCGGCCACGGCATCGGCATCCTCATCTATGCCGGGCTGGTGGTGACCGGCCTGGCGGTGGCGCTCGCCGCCTTTCCCGCCGTCGAGGCGGCCATCGGCTACGCCGGCATCGGGCTTTTGATCTGGCTGGGGCTTTCCTTCATCGGCGTGCGCCGGCCGGCGACGGGCAATGGACGGCAAGCCTCTTCGCCGACGGAACCGGGCCGCCCGCGCGGCGGCTTCGCGGCGGGCTTTCTCATCGCCTTCCTCAACCCCAAGATCGCCGCCTTCTTCATGGCGGTGTTTGCGCCCTTCATCCGCCTCGACGCCAACGCCACCGAAAAGGCCATCCTGGCCGTGACCGCCGGCGTCATCGATGCCGGCTGGTATAGCCTGGTCGCCCTGGCGCTGTCGGGGACCGGGTTGATCCACGTGCTGCGCCGCCACGCCTCGCGGGTGGACCGCGCCATCGGCGCGCTGCTGCTCGTTCTCGCCGCCTTGCTCTTGTACCGCATGCTCTAGGGGCTATCCTTGGGGCGACGCCCCTGTCCGGGAGAAAACCATGGGATGGCTGTTTCGCAAGCTCGACCTGCTGGGCGGCGCCGTGATCGCCGGCGGCGCCGGCGCGGCGGCCTCGCAGCTCCAGGCCTTCATGGTGCAATACCTCCAGCGCCTGGGCGGCCACGTCGACGAGGCGCAGCGGGCCTTCGACGCCATCGGCCAGGGCGAGCGCTACCGCCAGATGGACGCGGCCACCCGCGAGTTGATCGTCGGGGATGCCCTGGCCCGCGTCAACGAACTGCGCGCCGCCCGCGACGCCATCCTCGAGGGCGACCTGATCTCGCGCCCCTTCGCCTTCTTTCGCCACCTCGACCTCGCCATCGCCGGGCGCACCGGGGAAAGCTTCATCCCGGCGCTGCCTTTCGACACCGCCGGGCTGGTCTATGCCGCAACCGGGCTCCTCCTCGGCCTCATCCTCTATGAGCTGATCAAGGGGGTCCTCGCGCTTCCCTTCCGGCGGCGGCGGAGCGAACGGGCGGCCGGCCGCCCCGGCCCCTGATCCCTGGGCCCGGTAGCGGGGCCCGCAGGGATTCGCAACCCAGCCCTGCAACAATTGCAATTCCTCATATACGGCCCCGGCGGTAGTGTCCCGCCCGATCCCAACCCGAGCCGGGCAAACCCGGCCGGCCAACAGACGTTATGAGGAATGACAATGTTCGCTTCCCTGAAGACCCGGTTTTCCGCCTGGCTGACCTATCGCCGGACCTGCCGCGAGCTGTTTTCGCTGGACCGCCGCGAGCTCGACGACATCGGCATCGCCCCCTGGCAGATCCGCGACATCGCCCACCGTTCCGTCTACGGCCGCTAAGCCTTAACGGCGACCCATTCCCGGCGTCGTGCCGAAAGCACGATGCCGTGGATCACCCGCTCGATGGCCAGCGCCGCCGCGAAGTCGGGGAACAACGCCTGCTCGCCGGCCAGGCCGCGCAGCAGATGGTCGACCTCGATCACCTTGAGGTCGTTGAAGCCGAGGCCGTGGCCGGGCGCCGGGCAGAAACGCCCGTAGGGCGGATGGTCGGGGCCGCTGAGCACGGTGGCGAAACCGCGCCGCTCGGCCGGCCCGTCGGCGACGAACAGACGCAACTCGTTCATCCGCTCCTGGTCGAAGGCCAGCGTGCCCCGGCTGCCGGTGACCTCCCAGGCCAGCCGGCACTTGCGGCCCCACGTGACGCGGCTGGAAGCCAGCGTGCCGGCGATGCCGTTCTCGAATCGCAGCAGCGCGTGGGCGATGTCCTCGTTCTCCACCGCACCGCTTTCGCCCGGCCGCGCCGGATCGGGCCGTTCCTTGATCACCGTTTCGATGTCGGCCGACACCTCGGCCACCGGGCCGACCAGGAAGTGGGCGACCGAGACCAGGTGGCAGGCGAGGTCGCCCAGCGTGCCGAGGCCGGCCTCGGCGACCCGGCAGCGCCAGGAATAGGGCCGGGCCGGATCGGCCATGTAGTCCTCGTCATAAACGCCGCGGAAATAAGCGACGTCGCCGATCGCGCCCTCGGCGATCAGGTGCCGCGCGTGGGCAATGGCCGGATTGCGCACGTAATTGTAGCCAACCAGGGTGGCGACGCCGGCGGCGGCCGCCGCCTCGGCCATGGCGGCGGCGTCTTCGAGCATGAGGGCCATCGGCTTTTCGCAATAGATGGCCTTGCCGGCCGCCGCCGCCGCCAGGGCCATTTCGCGGTGCAGCGCGTTGGGCGCGGCAATGGCGACGAGCCCGACGGCGGGATCGTTTACCAGGTCGCGCCAGTTGGCGGTCCAGCGGGCGAAGCCGAACTCGGCCGCCGCGCGGCGGGCGACGGCGGGCTCGATGTCGCAGAGCACGGCCAAGCGGGGCGCGATCGGCGGCGCGAACGCCGCCTTCACCGCGCCGAACGCCATCGCATGGCACTTGCCCATGAAGCCGGTGCCGATCAGCCCGACGCCGATGTCGTCCATACCGCCCCTCCTCACGGAACGCTTGAACCGCGGAGAACACTGAGAACACCGAGATGGACACTGAGAAGGAAAGGTCGCGCGGGCTTCGCCCGCATTTTCGAATTCCTCTGTGACCCTCTGTGTTCTCAGTGTTCTCCGTGGTGATTCTTCGGCTTACCGTTTCCTAGATGCGCTCGGTCATGCCGGCGATTTCGGCGCTCAGGTCCTGCAGTTCCTTGCCGCCGGCCATCATGTCGATGACCTCGTCCTTGCTGATCTCGGCCTTGCTGAACGTGCCGAGGGTGCGGCCGCGATTGAGCATGGTGAAGCGGTCGGCCACCGGATAGGCGTGATGGACGTTGTGGGTGATGAAGATGACGCCCAGGTTCCGGGCCCTCGCCTGCATGATGTATTTGAGCACCATCGAGGCCTGGCTGACGCCCAAGGCCGAGGTCGGCTCGTCCAGGATCAGCACCTTGGCGCCGAAATAGACGGCGCGCGCGATGGCCAGGCACTGGCGCTCGCCGCCCGAAAGGGTGCCGACCGCCTGCTGGGGGTCGCGCACGTCGATGCCGATGCGGGCCATCTCCTGCCTGGCGATGCCATCGGCGGCGGCGAAGTCGAAGCGGCGGAAGGGCGGCACGCCCGTCACCGGCTCGCGGCCGAGGAAGAAGTTGCGCGTCACCGACATCAGGGGAACCATGGCGAGGTCCTGATAGACGGTGGCGATGCCCATATCGAGGGCCTGGCGCGGCGAGTCGAAGTCGACGGCCCGCCCCTCGACCCTGTATTCGCCTTCGGACGGCCGGTGCACGCCGGACAGCACCTTGATCAGGGTGGACTTGCCGGCGCCGTTGTCGCCCAGCAGGCACATCACCTCGCCGGCATGGACGTCCATCGACACGTCCTTGAGAGCGATCACCGAGCCGAAGAACTTCGACAGGCGGCGGACCTCGATGAGCGGAACGGTTGCCTCCATCAGCGGCCCCCCGTCACCTTCTTGCGGACGTAGTTGTTGAAGATCACGGCGATCAGCAGCATGACCCCCAGGAAGACGCGGAACCAGTCGGTGTTCACGCCGGTATAGAAGATGCCCATCTGCACGACGCCGAAGATCAGCGCCCCGAAGCAGGCGCCGACGACCGAGCCGTAGCCGCCGGTCAACAGCGCGCCGCCGATGACGGCGGCGATGATGGCCTCGAATTCCTTGAGCATGCCGCGCTGGCTGTCGGCCGAGCCGAAGTCGACCACCTGGCAGGCCGCGAACACGGTGGCGCAGACGGCGGCGAACATGAACAGCGAAATCTTGACCCGGCTGACCGGCACGCCGACGTTGCGCGCCGCCACCGCGTCGCCGCCCGAGGCGAAGATCCAATTGCCGTAGCGGGTGCGTTTCAGCAGCCAGTTGGCAAGCACGGCCAGCGCCAGCCACCAGACGATGACCATGGAAACGCCCTGCACCACGGGCTGGCCGTTGGGCAGCGTGTCCATCCACCCGTGCTGGGCCATCCAGACGAAGATGGGGCCGCCGACCTTGCCCCCGAAAAGGGCGGCGAACCAGTCGCCCTCGGCATGCTCGCGGACGCCGCCGACAAGGGTGCGGTTGGTGAGCAGCCGCGACAGCCCGATGGTCAGCCCGCGCAGGATGAACAGGAAGGCCAGCGTCACGATGAAGGACGGCAGGCCGGTGCGAATGACGATGATGCCGTTCAGATAGCCGACCGCCATGGCAAACCCGAAGGCGAGCAGGATGGCCGCCCACACCGGCAGGCCGTACTGGGTGACCGGAATGGCGATGACCATGCCGGCGAAGCCGATCATCGAGCCCAGCGACAGGTCGAATTCGCCGGCGATCATCAGAAGGCAGGCGCCGATGGCGATGATGCCCAGCTGGGCCGACACCTCCAGCCAATTCAGCACGCCCTTGGCCGAGAACATGCCGGTATCGCCGGCGACGATACCGAAGAACAGGAAGACCAGCAGCGTGCCGGCAAGCGCGCCCAGCTCGGGCCGCCCGAAGGCGCGCCGCAGCCGCCCCTCGCGGCGCAGCCGTTCGTCGGAAAGGGGCGGCGCCGGCTCGGCAGCGGCCGGCGCCCCCTCGGTCGGTGGGTTGCTCATGGCCTTCCCCTGGCGGGGCCGTTCAACGGACGGTGCCGGCCAGTTTCTCGACCATGCCGATGCTGCCCTTGGTGACGTAGCCTGGACCCGACAGGATGTCGCCGCCGGGCAGAAGCCCGTGGCGCGCATGAAGCGCCAGGGCGACGATCGGCAGATAACCCTGCAGGTACTGCTGCTGGTCGATGGCGAACGCGATGGCGCCCGACTTGATCCCCTCGATGATCTTCGGGCCGAGATCGAAGGTGGCGAAATGCACCTTGCCCGCCATGCCTCCCTCCTGCAGCGCGGCCAGAGCGGGATCGGCGCCGGTCGGACCCAGGGTCAGAACGCCGTCGTACTTGTGCTGGGACATGGTGGCGCTGATGCGGTTGCGGATCTCGGTGGGATCGGAACCGACGTCGAGCATGGTGAGCTTGACGCCGAGGCCGTCGGCATAGCCCTGGCAGCGCTGTTCCAGCGCCGCGTTGGCGATCTCGTGATTGATGCAGAGGCCGTCCTTGACGCCGGCCGCCTTGGCCCGCTTGCCGGCGCCGAGTCCGGCCGCGTATTCGGGCTGCCCGACATGGAACAGCACGCCCAGCTTTTCGCGGACCTCGCTGCCGGAATTGATCGAGACGGTGGGAACGCCCGCCGCCACCGCGCCCTTGATGGCGTTGCCCAGCGCGTCGGGGTCGGGAATCGAGACGATCAGCCCGGCCGGCTTGGAGGCGACGGCGGCGTCGATCAGGCGCGCCATCTCGGTCAGGTCGCCGGTCGGCGGGTTGCGGTACTCGGCGGTGACGTTCATCGCCTTGGCGGCGTCGGCGACGCCGTTCTTGACGACGTTCCAGAAGGAATCGGTGTTGGCGCCGTGCGTGACGACGACGATGCGCACGGGGTCTGCCGCCTGGGCGCCGCCCAGGCCGAACGACAGGGCCGCCGCCGCGGCCGCCAGAAGCGATGCGAAACCTTTCATCCCAGTCTCTCCTCTCTCGTTGAAGGCCTTCCCGCTCGATCCTTGCCGGCTGTACGGCCGCGACCGTTCCAGCCCGCCGGAGGGATGCATTTGAACGATTTTTTTAATTCTTATGTTTTTTAGAATACATGTTCAAGAGAACGGGCGAAACACTTTTTTCGTGTTTATTTCGTGACCGTCGGATCGCAAAGTTGCGCCCCGCGGGCGGGCAAGAAAGGCCTCGCGCGGCGCCGCCGGCGCCGCCATAATCCGCCCGCCACAACCAGCGGAGGACCCCCGTGTTCAAGGTCAACGACTATTTCGACGGCAAAGTGAAGTCGATCGCCTTCCAGACGGCGACGCTGCCGGCCACCGTCGGCGTCATGGCGCCGGGCGAGTACGAATTCGGCACCAGCCAGAAGGAAACCATGACGGTGGTCAGCGGGGCGCTGACCGTCAAGCTGCCCGACGGCGGCGACTGGCAGACCTTCGGGAAGGGCCAGTCCTTCGTGGTGGCCGCCGACCGCAAGTTCCAGCTCAAGGTCGCGGTCGACACCGCCTATCTCTGCACCTACGGCTGAGGAGGCAGACGCCATAGTTTTGGGGACACCATACGAAATTCAAAGAGGAATTTCGTATGGTGTCCCCAAAACTAAGAGAAGGGCCCGCTCCCGGCCGGGGGCGGGCCCTTTTGCAATGGACGGTCGGGCGGCCTAGAGGATGCCGGCCTTGCCGGATCTCCAGCGGTCGCGTTCGGTCCGCAGGAGATCGGCGTGCTCGCGCTCCTCGGCGGCCAGTTCCTTGTAGAGCTGGCGTTCCATCGAGCCTTCCGGCGCGGCGTCGCCGCGTTCGGTGAAGTATTCGACGGCCCGCTTCTCGAACTCGATGGCGATCTCGAACAGGTTGGCCGGGTCCCCGGCGTGATGCTCGAGGCCGGCATAAAGGGCCGCCTGCTCGGGCTTGAACCCGGCGACCGCTTTCGGCACCTCGACGCGGTAACGCTTGGCCAGCGTCGCCACGTGGTCCTGCTCCATGTCGACCAGCCGGCGGAACAGATCCTTGATCGCCGGCTCCTTGGCCTGCTCGGCGGCCTGCCGATAGAAGGTCTGGCCGCTCAACTCGATCTCGAAGGCCAGCGTGATGGCGGCCAGCGCCTCGGCGTCGGCGATCTCGCGCTTGCCCATCACTTCCAGCGTGCCGCCGCAGTGGGGGCAGGCCCCGTACGGGAAGGCGAAGCCTTCGCTGACCTTGCCGCAGTCCTGGCAGCGCCATTGCAGCTCGGTCTCGGCACAGCAGATGTAAAGCTCCTCACCCTCGATCGGGCGATGACATTTCGGACACAGCATGACGCCCTTCCCTTCCTTCTCGACAACGATTTCGGACGCCGCCGCCTGCTCCAGCTCGCCGATCTGCGGAGCCGGCTGGAAGGCTTCGGCTTCCTCGACCGGAATCGGCCACGTCTTCTTGCCGCCCTTGAGCCAGGCCCCCATGGCCCGCGCGGCACGGCGGCCGGCGCCCATGGCCAGGATCACCGTGGCCCCGCCGGTGACGATGTCGCCACCGGCAAAGACGCCGGGCAGCGTGGTCGACTGGGTGGCCTCGTCGGCGACGATGTAGCCCCACTTGTTGAGGCCGAGGCCGGGCGTCGATTCGGTGACGATCGGGTTGGCATTGGTGCCGAGCGCGTAGATGACGGTGTCGCATTCCAGCTCGACGAACTCGTCAAGCGGTATCGGCCGGCGGCGGCCCTTTTCATCGGGTTCGCCCAGAACCATCTTCTGCACCCGCATGCCGGTGACGTTGCCCTCGGCGTCGGTGTGGATGGCGACCGGAGAATGCAGGAAGAAGAACTCGATGCCTTCCTCCTTGGCGTGGCGCAGTTCCTCGAGCCGGGCCGGGGCCTCGGCTTCCGAACGGCGGTAGACGCAGCGCACGGTCGGCGCGCCCAGGCGCTTGGAAACGCGCAGGCAGTCCATGGCCGTGTTGCCGGCACCGATGACGACGACGCTGTCGCCCAGGCTGACCGGGGTGTCGAGATAGGGGAACTTGTCGCCCCCCATCAGGTTGACGCGGGTCAGGAATTCGTTGGCCGAATAGACCTGGCCGGCGAACTCGCCGGGGATGCCCAGGAACGACGGCGCGCCGGCGCCGGCGGCGACGAAGGCGGCATCGAAGCCCATCTCGGTCATCAGCTGCTTCACCGTGAAGGTCTTGCCGATGACCTTGTTGGTCTCGAACTTCACCCCCAGCTCGCGCAGCCGCTGCACCTCGCGCGAGATGATGGTGCGCGGCAGACGGAAGGACGGGATGCCGTAGCGCAGCACGCCGCCCACCACGTGCAGCGCCTCGAAGACGGTGACCTGGCAGCCGTAGCGCACGAGATCGGCCGCCGCGGCAAGGCCGCCCGGGCCGGACCCGACGATGGCCACCTTGCCCAGCGTCCTGGCGAACCTTGGGGGCACCACCTTGGGCGCCTGGGCGTTATCGCCGACGAAGCGCTCCAGCCGGCCGATGCCCACCGGCTCCATCTTCTTGGCCAGGATGCACTGCGCCTCGCACTGCATTTCCTGCGGGCAGACGCGGCCGCAGATCGAGGGGAACAGGTTGGCGTCGTTGATCACCGCCAGGGCGCCGTCGAAGTCGCGCACCAGCACGTGGCGGATGAAGCCCGGAATGTCGATCGACACCGGGCAGCCGGCCACGCACATCGGCTTCTTGCACTGGATGCAGCGCTCGGCTTCCTGGAGCGCGTCCTGCATGGTGTAGCCGAGGTTGACCTCCTCGAAATTGCGGGCCCGCTCGTGGGGATCGCGCTCCGGCATCTTGGTCTGGTGGGGCGCCAGGTCCTTGAGCTTCTTGTAGTTGCGCTGCTCCTGCTCGATGAGCTGCTTTTCCAGGTTGCAGACGTGGGCAAAATCGTCGGCCGCCTGCGACTCCTGCTTCTTGAAGCGCTTCTGGCGGGTGATCAGTTCCTTGAAGTCGACCTTGTGGGCGTCGAAGTCGGGGCCGTCGACGCAGGCGAACTTCACTTTGCCGTCGACCGTGACGCGGCACGACCCGCACATGCCGGTGCCGTCGACCATGATGGCGTTGAGCGAAACCATGGTCTTGACCCCGAAGGGGCGGGTCGTTTCGGTGCAGGCGTTCATCATCGGCAGCGGGCCGATGGCCACCACCAGGTCCGGCTTGTCGCCCTCCAGCACGTCCTTCAAGGCGTCGGTGACGAAGCCGGGGCGGCCGTAGGACCCGTCATCGGTGCAGACGATCAGCTTGTCGGAGTACTTGGCGAACCGATCTTCCCAGAAGCGCAGGTCCTTGTTGCGAAAGCCGATGATGCTGGTGGTGCGGTTGCCCATCTCCTTGAAGGCGCGCAGCTGCGGATAGATCGGCGCGACGCCGAGGCCGCCGCCGACGACCACCACGTGGCCGACCTTCTCGACATGCTGGGGCAGGCCGAGCGGCCCGACGAAATCGAGGAAGCTGTCGCCTTCCTTGTAGTGGTCGCGCATGTCGCGCGTGGTCTTGCCGAGGGCCTGGATCACCATGGTGATGGTGCCCTTCTCGCGGTCGAAGTCGGCGACCGTCAGGGGAATGCGTTCGCCTTCCTCGTGCAGGCGCAGCATGACGAAGTGGCCGGGCTGCGCCGAATGGGCGACGTCGGGGCTTTCGACCTCCCACAGGAAGGTGGTGTCGGAAAACTCTTCACGGCGGAGAATCTTGTACATGGTGGGATGGACTTCCTCGCTAGCCGGCTTCGCCGGTCGTGGACCGAACCGCATTCCCTGTTGATTAGGCCTCGGTTCCCCCTCTGGCGGTCCGGGAACGGGCCCTTTTTCTCCTGCGGAAAAACGGAAGTGTCCTTTTCGGACTCCGGACGCCCTGGCGCCGGACCCATTTCGACCGCGATCATCCGCAGGACGGATGGCGGTTGATACCTCAGACCCCCGGCGAGGGCAAGCGCCGGCGGCGGGCCCCCAAATCGACCGAATCGGCCAAGAGCCCGCGAAATCCGTGGGCTACGGCGAATTCCACGGCTTGCGGATCGTTTCCGTCATGCGAAAAAAGGGGTTGAAGAAGGGGTCCGCCGTTACTTCCGCGCGTGCAGGAAGCGCAGGAAGATGGCGAGGCTGGCCGCCACCGTCGCGTTCAGGGATTCGACGGCGCCGGTGGTCGGCACCGCCAGGCGGCTGAGCCCGAGCCCGGCCGGCAGCCCCAGGCCCTCCTCGCCCAGCACCAGGCGGAGATTTTCCGGCCAAGCGAAGCCCGCCAGGTCCTCGCCGTCGCCGGCCAGCGCGAAGATCGGCCCGGCAGCCCGGTCGAGATCGGCCCAGGCCGGACCGCGCGCCAGCGCCAGTTCGAACTGCGCGTTGGCCGCCGCGCGCAAGGCCTGCGGATGGAACGGGTGGGCCGATTCGGCGAGCAGGATGAGGCGGGCCACCCCGAAGGCGGCGGCGCTGCGCATCAGCGCGCCGAGGTTGCTGGGATCGCCGAGCGCGCAGATGACCTCGAGGCCGACCGGCGGCGCACTCAGGTCGGCCATGGGCATCGCCGGCACGTCGCCGACCAGCAGCGGGAATCCGGTGCCCGAGACGTCGAGGCGCTCGAACAGCGCCCGGCCCAGCCGGTAGCGGGCGATGGCGGCGGGGATGGCCCAGCCGTCGATCAGCGAGGCGTCCGGGGTGAGCAGGGCGTGGAAGCGATCGGGATGGCGGGCCAGCGCCTCGGGCACCGTCTTGCGGCCGGCCAGCAGGAACTGGCGGTGCTTGCGCAGGCCGCGGCTTTCCAGCAGGGCCGCCCAGCGCTTGGCCTTGGGATTGTGAAAACTGTCGATGACGGCAAGCGGCTCTGGCATGGTCGGCCCCGGCGGCGGTAAGGCCGCCACGTTAGCCGGAATCAAGCGCCGGGAGAAGCGGGCGGGGCTTACCGGCAAATGCCGGCTTGCGCCGATACCGTTCCCCAAAGTCGTCATGCCCCGGCGTCAGTTGTTCAACCCGGGGCATCCAGTCTTCCAGAGCCCTGGATTGCCCGGGCTTCGCCGGGCAATGACGGGTGGGAAAGGACAGATTGACGCTGTCGGGGTTGAAAGACCGCCCCATTGCACCGAGACAAGTTTCGGGTTGAACGGCGCGGGCGCCCGACGCACCTTAAGCGGCGTAACGGTGGAATGGAGTTTGCCCGTCATGGTCGCTTCCGGCACGCTGGCCGCCTTTGCCCTGGTCGCCCTCGGCCTGGTGCTCACCCCCGGCCCCAACATGGTTTATTTGATCAGCCGCTCCATCGCCCAGGGGAAGATGGCCGGGACGATCTCGCTGATGGGCGTGGCGATGGGCTTCGTCTTCTATATGTTCGCCGCCGCCTTCGGCCTGACCGCGCTGCTGCTGGCCGTGCCCTTCGCCTACGACGCCATCCGCTGGGCGGGGGCGGCCTATCTGCTCTACCTCGCCTGGAACGCCGTGAAGCCGGGAGCCCGCTCGCTGCTGGAGCCGCGCACCGACCTTCCCGTCGACGGACCCGGCCGGCTGTTCGCCATGGGCTTCCTCACCAACCTGCTCAATCCCAAGATCGCCGTCCTTTATCTGTCGCTGCTGCCGCAGTTCATCGACCCGGCCATGGGCCACGTGCTGGCCCAAAGCATCACGCTCGGCCTCGCCCAGATCGCCGTCAGCGTCACGGTCAACTTCCTGATCGTGCTGGCCGCCGGCTCGGTGGCCGCCTGGTTCGCAAGGCGGCCGACCTGGCTCAAGCTCCAGCGCTGGCTGATGGCCAGCGTGCTGGCCGCCTTCGCGGTCAAGCTGGCGCTCGAACGCCGCCCCGCCTGACGGGGCCCTGCCCCTTGCCTTGCGAGGGCCGGCCCTCGCACAATGGCCGCCGCTTCGCTGCCTCGGCGACCTGATCATGCTGTCCTACCGCCACGGATTTCACGCGGGCAACGCCGCCGACGTGCTCAAGCACGCGGTGTTCGTCTTCACGCTCGGCCATCTGCAACGCAAGGCGGGACCGCTTCTGGTGCTCGACACCCACGCCGGGGCCGGGCTTTACGATCTCGCCTCGGCCGAGGCGGCGAAGACCGGCGAGTTCAGGGAGGGCATCGGCCGCCTCGCGGCCGGCGCCAGGGACGCACCCGAGCTGCTGGCGGGTTATCTGGCCCTGGTCAAGGCGCGCAACCCCGGGGGCGGGCTTGCCGTCTATCCCGGGTCGCCGGTCCTGGCGCTGGCCATGAAACGGCCGCAGGACCGCCTGGCCTTCCACGAGCTGCACCCGGCCGATCACCGGAAGCTGGCCGATCTGACCGCCCGCCGCCGGGGCGTTACCGTCGAGCGGACCGACGGCCTCAAGGGCCTGGTCGCCCACCTGCCCCCGGCCGAACGGCGCGGCCTCGCGCTGATCGACCCCAGCTACGAGATCAAGACCGATTACGACAAGGTCGCGGCGGCGCTGGCCAAGGCGGTGCGCCGGTTCGCCACCGGCGTCTATATCCTGTGGTATCCGGTGATCGAGCGGCCCCGCATCGACGCGCTTTTGGCCGCCGTGGCGGCGGCCGGAATTCGCAAGGTCTATCGCCTGGAGCTGGGCATGGCGCCCGATGCGCCGGGCTATGGCATGACCGCGTCCGGCATGCTCGTCGTCAATCCGCCCTTCACGCTGCCGGGGGCCGCCGGGGTGGCCCTGCCGTGGCTGGCCGAACGGCTGGGCGCCCGCGGGCCGGCGGTGGCGGAATGGCTGGTCCCCGAATAGAAGGGCCGGTCGTCATTCGCCGTCGTTGGCGGGGGAAGAGGGACCCGGTTTCTGGCTGCGCCGGGCGCCCAGGTAGTCGATGATCTGCCGGGCGTTGAGGCGAAAGGGCTCCTTGTCCGGATCTGAAGGGACCACGTTTTCCCGCCTCCGGCGGCGCCGAACCCGCAGCCGTTCCTTGATCTGCCGGGCGTTCAGGAAAAGAGGAACCTTGGCTGGGCCGGACGGCTGGGGCTGAATCGCCACGCCGACCGCCTTGATGTTTCCCGCCTCGTCCAGTTCGCGAACCACCAACTCGATGCCGCCGCAGGCGACGCGGTCGCCAACCTCGGTGCGCCCGCCCAGGCGTTTCTCGATGAAGTCGGCGATCGGCATGGCGGAATCGAGATCGCCGTCCGCCACGTCGTAGGCGTGGGCGAGGTCCCCCAGCGACCTGGTGGGGTCCACGGTGAATTCCCCGAAGAAGTCCTTGTCGTCGTCCTCGACCGAGGCCGGGCTGGCGAACAGGCGGTCGAGAAGCCGGGTATAGCGCGGCGGAACGAACAGGTAGACGCGGTCGCCCGCCTGCGGCCGGCCGGCGTAATGGTAGCCCATGGACTGTCCGTCGCGCACGACAAGCGACGGGCGCGCCCACCGCGGCACCCGCTCGCCCCGCGCCACCGGGCTGTCGGGCACGACGCGGTAGACCACCAGTTCGTGATGGGCATCGCCGGGAAGCTCGAGTTCCACCTTCTCCAGCGGCCCGATGCTGGGCGGCACGACGAGACCGAGCCAGCGCGCCGTCGTCGGGATGATCCACCCCTGGACGAGCAGAGAGGTGAGCACGATGATGAAAGTCATGTTGAAGAAGATCTGGCCGTCTGGGACAGCATAGACCAGCGGCAGGATGGCCAGCAGGATGGACACGGCGCCGCGCAGCCCGACCCACGAGATGAAGGCCGTCTCGTTCGGTTGCGAGCGGAACGGCAGCAGGCACAACCATACCGCCAGCGGCCGACCGACGAAGGTCAGGAAAAGGGCCAGGGCGATGGCCGGCAGCGCGACCACCGGAAAGTGGCTCGGCGTCGCCAGCAGGCCGAGGACGAGGAACATTACGATCTGGGCCAGCCAGGAGAGGCCGTCCTGAAAACGGCGCAAGGTCGCCTGCGAACGCATGCGGCGATTGCCGGCATAGAGCCCGGCGACGAAAACCGCCAGGAACCCGCTGCCGCCGGCCAGGCCGACGGCGCCGAACAGTACCAGCGCCAGCGACATCACGAGGATCGGATAGAGGCCCGCCGCGAGTTCCAGCCTGTTCACCAGGCGGACGATCAGGAAGCCGCCGAGAAGCCCAAGGATCACCCCGAGGCCCATCTGTTGGGCAAAGCCGATCAGGAACTCTCTCAGGGCCGTGTCCGCGGCGGCATCGCCGGCCACGATCAATTCAACCAGCGTGATGGTCAGGAAGATGGCCATGGGATCGTTCGAGGCGGATTCGACTTCGAGGGTCGAGCGAACCCTGTCGCGGATGGTGATGCCGCCGACCCGAAGCAGGAAGAAAACCGCCGCGGCATCGGTGGAACTGACGATGGCGCCCATGAGAAAAGCGTGCAGCCAAGGCAGACCCACAGCAAAACGGGCGGCGACGCCGACCAGCAAGGCGGTGAGCAGGACGCCGAGGCTGGCCAAGGTCAAGGCCGGGCCGGCAGCGGCCCGGAAGGACGACAGGCGGGTGCCGAAGCCGCTGTCGAAGAGGATGACGGCCAGGGCCAGGCTGCCGACGAAATAGGCCATCCGGGCATCGTCAAAACGCAGGCCCAACCCATCCTCGCCGGCCAGCAGGCCGAGCCCCAGGAAAACCAGAAGCAAGGGCGCCCCGATGCGGAAGGAGACCAGGCTGGTCAAGACCGCCACGCCGATGAGTCCGGCGCCCAGCAGGATGACCATGAACATGACTTCGAGCATGGCAGCCGCACCCCGTTTCCCGGCAAAAGATTGCACAAGCCCCTCGCGCGCCCGCGCCTGGTTCCGGCAGGTGCTCGTACACGTTGGAAAGCGACCGCTGAGGGCAACTCGTCGCTTTATTATGTATTGTTGAGAATGGTTCCACAATCCGCCCGGCGGGCGGAAAAGCGAAAAGTCGGGCGGGTCAGGATCGCCAGCTCAGACAGGGGTGGCGGGAACGGATTGCTGCGTCCACACCCGAAGCGCGGTTTCCGCCACCTGGCACAGGCTCTCGCGGCTGGCGCCGCCGGCCGCCTGGACCGCCATGCCCTGGGCGATGGTGGCGATGAAGCGGGCCACCTCGGCCGGATCGGCGCCGGGCGGCAAATCGCCCTCGCGCTGCGCCTGCTCCATGCGCTGGCGGATTCTCGTCTCGTATTGGGCGCGGATGCCGGCGAGTTCCTGCCGAATGGATTCGGCCTCTTGGCCGCAGGTCAGCGCGCCCTGGACCGTCAGGCATCCCACCGGGTGGTCGGGGTTGGTCAACATGTCGGCCGCGCCGAAAAGCAGCCGCTCTACCACGCCGCGTGCTGTCGGCGCCTCCAGCGCCTCGCGTACGTAGGCGCCCTTTTCCTCGATGTAGCGATCCAGCGCCTTGCGGAACAGCGCCTCCTTGTTGCCGAAGGCGGCGTAAAGGCTGGGACGGTTGATGCCCATCGCCTTGGTCAAATCGCTGAGCGACGCTCCCTCGTAGCCTTTGCGCCAGAACACCTCCAGCGCGCGGTTGAGGGCCGTATCGATGCAAAAGGCGCGCGGCCGACCTATCGGCACATCCCGTCTCCTTTTTTTATACCGCTTGGTAATTTATTCAGTTGAAAGGGCGACGTCCAGCTCCATATTCTTACCGATCGGTACAGAACATGGAGCTTTCGAATGTCCCAATTGCTGAAGGGCAAGGTCGCCCTGGTCACCGGCGGATCTCGCGGTATTGGCGCCGCGATTGCCGAAGGCCTTGCCGCCGAGGGCGCCGACGTGGCCATCAGCTACGCATCCTCGGACGCGAAAGCCGCGGCCATGGCTCTTCGACTCGAAAAGTTGGGGGTGCGGGCCGCCGCCGTCAAGGCCGACCAGGCCGATCCGGCGCAAGTCGAGAAACTGGTGAAGGACGTGGTGGCCCGTTTCGGCAGGCTGGACATCCTGGTCAACAACGCGGGCGTCGCGGCGGCGGCCAAGGTCGACGATCCCGCCGCCGACGTGGCGGCGCTCGACCGCGTTTACGCCGTCAACCTGCACGGTGTCGTCGCCGCCATCCGCGCCGCCTCGCAGGCGATGGCCGAGGGCGGGCGCATCGTCACCATCGGCTCCGCCCTGGCGGCGCGGGCGGGTTTCCCCGGCTTTGCCGACTACGTCGCCACCAAGGCCGCCGTCGTCGGCTATTCCAGGAGCGCCGCCCACGATCTGGCGCCGCGCCGGATCACCGTCAACGTCGTCCAGTCCGGCTCCGTCGACACCGACATGAACCCGGCGGACGGCGCTTCGGCTGACGACCAGCGGGCGACGACCGCGCTTGGCCGCTTCGCCGGTCCCGAGGAGATTGCGGCAGCCGTGGTGTTCCTGGCCAGCCCGGGCGCCTCGTATGTCACCGGAACGGTTCTCAATGTCGACGGCGGCTATACCGCCTGAATCTTGAAGGAGTTTCCCATGAAGAAGGTTCATTCCCATTACGTGCTGTGGGGCGCGGCGGCCATGTTGGCGGCGGTCGTGGGCGGCTTCGCCACGCTGCCCTATCTGCCCGGCCACGACGCCAAGGCCACCGAGGCGGTCGAGGCCGCTCCGCCGCCGGCGGTCCCGGTGTCGGTGGCCACCGTGGAGCGCCGCGACATCGTTCCCTGGGAGGAATTCTCGGGCCGGCTGGAAGCGGTGGAACGGGTCGAGGTGCGCTCGCGCGTCGCCGGCCAGATCCAGGCCCTGCATTTCCGCGAGGGCGGGCTGGTCAAGCAGGGCGACCTGCTGGTGACCATCGACCCGGCGCCCTTCGCCGCCGAGGTGGCCCGCGCCGAGGCCCAGACGGCGTCGGCCCGGGCGCGCCTGGCCTTCACCAAGCGGGAGTACGAGCGGGCCCGGGAACTGTCGGGTTCCGGCACCATTCCGCTGCGCGAACTGGACAGCCGCACCAACGCCTATGCCGAGGCCCAGTCCTCGCTGCGCGCCGCCCAGGCGGCGCTGGAAACGGCCAAGCTTAATCTCGGCTATACGCAGATCCGCGCCGCCGTCTCGGGCCGCGTCGGCAAGGCCGAGGTGACGGTTGGCAACCTAGTGGCCGCCGGGGCCGGCGCGCCGGTGCTGACCACGCTGGTTTCGGTCGACCCCATCTACGCCAGCTTCGATGCCGACGAACAGGTGGTCATGCGGGCCCTGAGTTCGCTGCGCGACGGCGCGGGCGGGGCCCTGGCGGTGGAACGTGTCCCCGTGCGGATGGAGGCCCCGACGGCCGACGGTGCGGCGGTGCCGGGGCGGGTGCAGATGATCGACAACGTGGTCGACGCCGGCAGCGGCACGGTGCGCGTGCGCGCCGTCTTCGACAACGGCGAAGGGGTCTTGATGCCCGGCCAGTTCGTGCGCCTGCGCATGGGACAGGCCAAGTCCGAGCCGGTGCTGCTGATCAGCGAGAGGGCGGTCGGCACCGACCAGGACAAGAAGTTCGTCATGGTCGTGGGCGAGGACAACAAGGCCGCCTACCGCGAAATCAGCCTGGGCGCCACGGCCGGCGGCCTGCGCGTCGTCGCCGACGGCTTGAAGGCCGGCGAGCGCATCGTGGTGAACGGCCTGCAACGCCTGCGGCCGGGCGCCCTGGTGGCGCCCAAGGAAGTCTCGATGGCCCCGACCCGCCTCAAGGCCGTGGCGCAACGCTGACCCTTCACGCAACCGGGAAGGACGGGAGCGATCCATGAACATCTCGAAATTCTTCATCGACCGCCCCGTCTTCGCGGCTGTCCTTTCGACCCTGATCTTCGTGGCCGGCCTGCTGGCGCTGGGCAACCTGCCCATTTCGGAATACCCCGAGGTGGTGCCGCCGACGGTGGTGGTAAGCGCCCAGTATCCGGGCGCCAACCCCAAGGTCATCGCCGAAACCGTCGCCACCCCGATCGAGGAGGCGATCAACGGCGTCGAGAACATGCTCTACATGGGCAGCCAAGCCACCACCGACGGCGTGATGACGCTGACCGTCACCTTCCGGCTGGGCACCGACCCCGACAAGGCCCAGCAGCTGGTGCAGAACCGGGTCGCCCAGGCCGAGCCGCGCCTGCCCGAGGAGGTGAGGCGCCTGGGCGTCACCACCGTCAAGAGCTCGCCCGACCTGACCATGGTCGTGCACCTGCTGTCGCCCAACGACCGCTACGACATGACGTACCTGCGCAACTATGCGCTTCTCAACGTCAAGGACCGGCTGGCCCGCATCGAGGGGGTGGGGCAGGTCCGCCTGTTCGGCTCCGGCGACTATTCCATGCGGGTCTGGCTGGACCCGCCGAAGGTGGCCGAGCGCGGGCTGTCGGCCGGCGACGTGGTGGCGGCCATCCGCGAACAGAACGTGCAGGCTGCCGCCGGCGTGGTCGGCGCCTCGCCCGGCCTGCCCGATGTCGACCTGCAACTGTCGGTGAACGCCCAGGGCCGCCTGCAAAGCGAGGAGGAATTCGGCGACATCATCGTCAAGACCGACGCCGGCGGGGCGGTGACGCGCCTGCGCGACCTCGGCCGCATCGAGATGGGGGCGGCGCAGTACGCGTTGCGCTCGCTCTTGGACAACAAGGCGGCGGTGGCAATTCCCATCTTCCAGGCGCCGGGGTCGAACGCCATCCAGATCTCCGACGAAGTGCGCGCCACCATGGCCGAGATGAAGGCCTACCTGCCCGAGGGCATCGACTACGAGATCGTCTACGATCCCACCCAGTTCGTGCGCGCCTCCATCGAATCGGTGGTCCACACCCTGCTGGAGGCGGTGGCCCTGGTGGTGCTGGTGGTGATCCTGTTCCTGCAGACCTGGCGGGCCTCGATCATCCCGCTGCTGGCGGTGCCGGTCTCCATCGTCGGCACCTTCGCGGTCATGCACCTGCTGGGAGTGTCGATCAACGCGCTGTCCTTGTTCGGCCTGGTGCTGGCCATCGGCATCGTCGTCGACGACGCCATCGTGGTGGTGGAGAACGTCGAGCGCAACATCGAGGCCGGCCTCGCCCCCAAGGCGGCCACCTATCGCGCCATGCGCGAGGTGTCGGGTCCCATCGTCGCCATCGCCCTGGTGCTGGTGGCGGTGTTCGTGCCGCTGGCCTTCATCAGCGGGCTGACCGGGCAGTTCTACAAGCAGTTCGCGCTGACCATCGCCATTTCGACCGTGATCTCGGCCGTCAACTCGCTGACCCTGTCGCCCGCCTTGGCCGCCATGCTGCTGAAGAGCCACGACGCGCCCAGGGACTGGTTGACGCGGCTCATGGACTGGTCGCTGGGCTGGCTGTTCCGCGGCTTCAACCGCGCCTTCGGGGGCGGCGCCCGTCTCTATGGCCGGGGCGTCGGCCAGGTGGCCTCGCGCAAGGCCTTGATGATGGGCCTTTACCTGGCGCTGGTCGGCGTGACCTATGGCCTGTTCCAGGCGGTGCCGGGCGGGTTCGTTCCCATGCAGGACAAGCAATACCTGATCGGCTTCGCCCAGTTGCCCGACGCCGCCACGCTCGATCGCACCGAGCAGGTCATCCGTACCATGGGCGACATCGCGTTGGCCGATCCCGACGTCGAGCACGCGGTGTCCTTCCCCGGCCTGTCCATCAACGGCTTCACCAACAGCACCAATTCGGGCATCGTCTTCGTGACGCTGAAGCCCTTCGACGAGCGCACCCGCCCCGACCAGAGCGCCGGCGCCATCGCCGGGCGGCTGAACGGCCGCTACGCCGGGTTGCAGGACGCCTTCGTCGTCATGTTCCCGCCGCCGCCGGTGCAGGGGCTGGGAACCACCGGCGGCTTCAAGTTGCAGGTGGAAGACCGCGCGTCCTATGGCTACGAGGCGCTGGACGGCGCGCTCAAGGCTTTCCTGGGGCGGGCCGCCCAGACGCCCGAACTGACCAACCTGTTTTCCTCCTACCAGGTCAACGTGCCCCAGCTTTACGCCGACGTCGATCGCACCAAGGCGCGCCAGTTGGGCGTCGCCGTGACCGACGTCTTCGACACCCTGCAGATCTATCTGGGCAGCCTCTACGTCAACGACTTCAACAAGTTCGGCCGCACCTATTCGGTGCGCGTGCAGGCCGACGCCCCCTTCCGGGCGCGGTCCGACGACATCGGCAAGCTCAAGGTACGCTCGGGCTCGGGCGAGATGGTGCCGCTGGCCGCGCTGCTGACCGTCAATCCCGCCGCCGGGCCGGAGCGGGCCATGCGCTACAACGGCTTCCTGGCCGCCGACATCAGCGGCGCCCCCGCCCCCGGCTATTCGTCGGGCGAGGCGCAGGCGGCGGTGGAGAGGATCGCCGCCGAGACGCTGCCCACCGGCTTCACCTTCGAATGGACCGACCTCACCTACCAGCAGATCCTGGCCGGCAATTCCTCGCTCATCGTCTTCCCGCTGGCCATCCTGCTGGTCTTCATGGTGCTGGCCGCGCAATACGAAAGCCTGACCCTGCCCGTCGCCATCATCCTGATCGTGCCGATGGGCCTGATGGCGGCCATGGCCGGCATCCGGTTGACCGGCGGCGACAACAACGTCTTCACCCAGATCGGCCTGATCGTGCTGGTCGGCCTGTCGGCCAAGAACGCCATCCTGATCGTCGAGTTCGCCCGCGAGCTCGAGTTCACCGGCCTTACGCCCCGCGCCGCGGCGTTGCAGGCGGCGCGCCTCCGGCTGCGGCCGATCCTGATGACCTCGATGGCCTTCATCATGGGCGTGGTGCCCCTGGTCGTCTCCACCGGGGCCGGCGCCGAGATGCGCCACGCCATGGGCGTGGCGGTGTTCGCCGGCATGATCGGGGTGACCGCCTTCGGCATCTTCCTGACCCCGATGTTCTATCTGCTGGTCCGCGCGCTGGCCGGCAACCGGCCGCTGCGCCACCATGGGGGAGAGGGCCATCCGGAGTCGCCGATCCTGGCCCCGGAGGGGGAACCGCAACTGACCCTGGCGCTGACCCGCACGCCGGAGGGGTGAGTCCCCCTCCCCGGGCCTCCACGGCACTGGAAACTGCGGCCGGGTTCGGTCATGGTTGCCGCCTCGAAGGGGCTCCGGGGGGATCGGCCATGGAGGCATTGGGTGCGGCGTCGCGGTTCGTCGGGCGGACCTTCGCGCTGTGGGTGATCGTCGGCGCCGCGGCGGGTTACGCCGCCCCGGCCGGATTCGCGCCGGTCGCCCCGCACATCTTCTGGCTGCTCGGGCTGGTGATGTTCGGCATGGGCCTGACGCTCGCCCCCGGCGACTTCCTTGCGGTGGCGCGCCGCCCGGGCGCCATCGCCCTGGGAGTCGCCGCCCAGTTCACCCTGATGCCGGGCCTCGCGTTTGCCCTGACGCAGATGGTCCCCATGCCCGCCGACGTCGCGGCCGGCGTCATCCTGGTCGGCTGCTGCCCCGGCGGCACGGCCAGCAACGTCGTCACCTACCTGGCCAAGGGCGACGTCGCGCTCAGCGTGACGATGACGGCCGGCAGCACGCTGCTTGCCCCCCTGGCGACGCCGGCCCTGGTGTGGCTGCTGGCCCGCCAGTACCTGCCGGTCGACGCCGCCAGCATGTTCCTCAGCATCGCCCAAATCGTGCTCCTGCCCCTGGCCCTGGGGGTGACGGCGAAGACGCTCTTCCCGAAACTCACGGAGCGGCTGGTGGCGGCGCTGCCGCTGGTCAGCGTCGGCGGCATCGTTCTCATCGTCGCCGCCGTGGTCGCCGTCAACCGGCCGGCGCTGGCTCAAAGCGGTCTTTTGATCGCCGCCGTGGTCGCCACGCACAACGTCCTGGGATTGCTGCTGGGCTGCTGGGCGGGCCGCGCGTTCCATATGGAGCCCCCCCAGATCAGGGCGGTCACCATCGAGGTCGGCATGCAGAACAGCGGCCTGGGATCGGCCCTGGCGTTGGCCCACTTTTCGCCCCTGGCGGCGGTGCCGAGCGCGGTGTTCAGCGTCTGGCACAACATCTCGGGAACGCTGCTGGCCAGCTATTTCCGGCGCCAGGACTCATGAAGTCGATTTGGCCTTACCAGAAGCGTTTCTTGGCGAAGGCTTTGCCGGAACCGGACTTGAAGTAGCGTTCGAGGTCCCGCGCGTTGGGCTCGGCCGATACGGCGACACAAGCTTTCAGGTCGACCGGCAGATGCGCCTTCGTCGAATCCACGCGGCCTTGCCGATGCGAATCGACCCGGCGACGGAGACCGTGGAGCCGACGTAGATGTCGCCGTTAGCCAATTGAAGGAAGTAGACGTACCACATGGCACCGGCCTCCCTTCGCTCCTCACGGAGCTTCGGGAGACACTCCTACGCCTAAACGCCTTCGTGTGTCAGGCCAGGAATGGCCTGCCACCCGAAGCCGAAGGCGTAGGGTGGCGGAGGGGGTGGGATTCGAACCCACGGTACCCGCAAGGGTACAACGGTTTTCGAGACCGTCCCAATCGACCACTCTGGCACCCCTCCGCAAATCGGGTTCCATTCCTCTTTGGCAGAGGGCGGCCGGCACGGGGCGCGGAGATTAGCCGAGGGCGCGCCGCGCCGCAAGCACCTAACGCGGCGATGCGGGAGGCGGAATCGGCCGCGAGTCGCAAAAGGCCGGGCCGCCCCCGCCAATCATCGTTGACATCGGGGGTTTTGCGGCTATATTGCCGCCTCTTTTCGCGAGCCTCGCGGCAGCGCGGGCGCTCGTGTTCGTGATGAACGCAGTGGGGCGAAGATGTTCGCAGTCATCAAGACCGGCGGTAAGCAGTATAAGGTGTCCAAGGACGACGTGCTGGCCGTCGAAACGCTGGCCGGTGCGCCGGGCGACCTGATCCAGGTCGGCGACGTGCTGATGCTGGGCGAGGACGGCCAGGAGCCGACCGTCGGCGCGCCGATCGTCGACAAGGCGGCGGTGTTCGCCGAGGTCCTGGACCAGACGCGCGGCGAGAAGATCATCGTCTTCAAGAAGCAGCGCCGGCAGAACCACCGCCGCAAGATCGGCCATCGCCAGAACCTGACGGTGCTCCGCATCGAGGCGATCAGCCCGACCGGCGAGAAGCCGGCCTTCGAGGCGAAAGCCAAGGTCAAGGCGGCGAAGCCGAAGGTCGAGGCCGCCGAGGACGACGGCGACGCCCCGGTGAAGGCGAAAGCCAAGGCCAAGGCGGCGCCGAAGGCGAAGGCCGAATCGAAGGCCAAGCCGAAAGCGGCGGCGAAGGCCAAGAGCGAATCCAAACCCAAGGCGGCGAAGTCGGGCGGCACGGCCAAGGCCGGCGCCAAGAAACCCGCCAAGTCGAAGGAGTAACCGGTCATGGCGCATAAGAAAGCAGGCGGCAGTTCCCGCAACGGACGCGACAGCGCCGGCCGGCGCCTGGGCGTCAAGCACTTCGGCGACGAACTGGTGGCGCCCGGCAACATCATCGTGCGCCAGCGCGGCACCCAGTTCCATCCCGGCGAAAACGTCGGCATGGGCCGCGACCACACGCTGTTCGCCAAGGTCGAGGGCAAGGTGAAGTTCCGGCACAAGGCGCAAGGCCGCACCTACATCGTGGTGGAGCCGTCGAAAGCCTGAGGAGGCCCTGGCCATTCGCTGAAAAAAGCGGGGGAATGGCCAGCCATTCCCCCTTTTTGATTCGGGGGTCGTCAAGCGGGTTTTCGGGGACCGGGAAATGAAGTTTCTCGACGAAGCCAAGATCTTCGTGAAGAGCGGAGACGGCGGTGACGGCTGCGTGGCCTTCCGCCGCGAGAAGTTCATCGAGTTCGGCGGCCCCAACGGCGGCGACGGCGGGCGCGGCGGCGACGTCGTCGTGGAGTGCGCCGACGGGCTGAACACGCTGATCGATTTCCGCTACCGCCAGCACTTCAAGGCCGACCGCGGCCAAAACGGCATGGGCCAGAACCGCAGCGGCGCCGGCGGCAAGGACACCGTCATCCGCGTGCCGGTCGGAACGCAAATCCTCGACGAGGACAAGGAGACCGTGCTGCTCGACATGACCGAGGTCGGCCAGCGCGCGTACCTCGCGCGCGGCGGCGACGGCGGTTTCGGCAACACCCATTTCAAGTCCTCGACCAATCAGGCGCCGCGGCGCACCACCCCCGGCTGGCCCGGCCAGGAGCGCTGGGTGTGGCTGCGCCTCAAGCTGATCGCCGACGCCGGACTGGTCGGCCTGCCCAACGCCGGCAAGTCGACCTTCCTGGCCGCCGTGTCGCGCGCCCGTCCGAAGGTCGCCGACTATCCCTTCACCACGCTGCATCCGCAGTTGGGCGTCGTTCACGTCGATAACGGCGAGTTCGTACTGGCCGACATCCCCGGCCTCATCGAGGGGGCGCACGAGGGGGCCGGCCTGGGCGACCGATTCCTCGGCCACATCGAGCGTTGCGGCGTGCTGCTGCACCTGGTCGACGGCACCGCCGAGGACGTCGCCGAGGCCTATGGCGCCATTCGCAACGAGCTGGCCGCCTATGGCGGCGGGCTGGCCGAAAAGCCCGAGGTGCTGGCGCTCAACAAGTGCGACGCCCTGACGGCGGAGGCCATCGCCGAGAAGTCGGCGGCACTCGCCGCCGCCGCCGGCCACCCCGTCGCCATCCTGTCGGGCGCCACCGGGCTCGGCGTCGAGGCGGTGCTGCGCGAGCTTCGGGCATTCATCACCAAGGGCCGGGACAAGGCCCAGGACAGCGAGGAAGGCGGAGGACCGTTCGTGCCATGAGCGGAGCGAAGAACGATTACCTGGCGACCGGCAAACGCATCGTCGTCAAGATCGGATCGGCCCTGCTGGTCGCCAAGAGCGGCGCCATCCACAAGAAATGGCTGCAGGCGCTGGCCGACGACGTGGCGCGCTGCCGGGCGCGCGGCCAGGAAGTGATCCTTGTCTCCTCGGGCGCCATCGCCGCCGGCCGGCGCCAGCTGGGCTTCGCCGACGGCGAGCTGCGGCTGGAGGAAAAGCAGGCCGCCGCCGCCACCGGCATGATCCGCCTGACCGGCGCCTACCAGGAGTGCTTGGGCGTGCACGGCATCACCGTCGCCCAGATCCTGCTGACGCTGGACGACAGCGAGAACCGCCGGCGCTACATCAACGCCCGCAACACGCTGAACACGCTCCTGAAGCTGGGCGCGGTGCCGATCATCAACGAGAACGACACGGTGGCCACCGACGAGATCCGCTTCGGCGACAACGACCGCCTGGGCGCCCGCGTCGCCGCCATGACCACCGCCGACGTCCTGGTCCTCTTATCCGACATCGACGGCCTGTACACGGCCGACCCGCACACCGACCCCAACGCCCGCCACCTGCCGGAAATTACCGAGATCACGCCGGAGATCGAGGCCATGGCCGGCGCCTCGCTGCCCGGCTTCGGGGTCGGCGGCATGGTCACCAAGCTGGCGGCGGCCCGGGTCTGCCTCAACGTCGGCTGCCGCATGGTGCTGACCGCCGGCAACCACCTGAATCCCTTGAAGCGGATCGAGGAAGGCGCGCGCTGCACCTGGTTCCTGCCCGGCGCGACGCCGCACACCGCGCGCAAGCGCTGGATCGCCGGCACGCTCAAGGCGGTCGGCGACATCGTGCTCGACGACGGGGCGCTGAAGGCGCTGCATGCCGGCAAGAGCATCCTGCCGGCCGGGGTGGCCAAGGTGTCGGGCAGCTTCGAGCGCGGCGACGCGGTGATCGTGCGCGACGAGGGCGGGCGCGAGGTGGCGCGCGGCCTGGTCGCCTATTCGGCCGAGGACGCCAGGCGCATTCTCGGCCACAAGAGCCGCGAGATCGAAGCCATCCTGGGCTTTCGCGGCCGCGACGAGATGATCCACAGAGACGACCTGGTGCTGACCTGAGAGCGGCGCCTGGAGAGTGATGAAATGCTCGCTATATCCATGACGTCATTCCCGCGCAGGCGGGAATCCAGGTTCACCCCCGGCTTCTGGACTCCCGCGTTCGCGGGAGTGACGGGAAATAGCGAATTTTTCCGCAGTCTGGCCACAGGACGCCGGAGAACAGAACCATGACCATCGCCACAACGGACAAGGCCGATATCGACCTTCTGATGGAAGGGATAGGCGCCGCCGCCAAGGCCGCCGCCGCCCAACTGGCCACCGCGCCGACGGCCGCCAAGAACGCCGCGCTGACGGCCGCCGCCCGCCGCATCCGCGAAGACCGCGCGGCGATCATGGCCGCCAACGCCAAGGACATCGCGGCCGGCAAGCAGAAGGGCCTGAGCGCCACCCTGCTCGACCGCCTGATGCTGAACGACGCCCGCATCGAGGCCATGGCCAAGGGCCTGGAAGACGTGGCCGCCCTGCCCGATCCGGTCGGGTCCGTGATGGCCGAATGGGACCGCCCCAACGGCCTGCGCATCGCCCGCGTGCGGACGCCGCTGGGCGTCATCGGCGTCATCTACGAATCGCGGCCCAACGTGACGGCCGACGCCGGGGCGCTGTGCCTCAAGGCCGGCAACGCGGCGATCCTGCGCGGCGGCTCGGAAAGCTTCCATTCCTCGGCCGCCATCATGGACTGCCTGGCCGCCGGCCTCGCCGAGGCCGGGCTGCCCGCCGCCGCCATCCAGCTGGTGCCGACCGCCGATCGCGCCGCGGTCGGCGTCATGCTGACCATGACCGACACCATCGACGTCATCGTGCCGCGCGGCGGCCGCTCGCTGATCGAGCGCATCACGGCGGAAAGCCGCATCCCGCTGTTCAAGCACCTGGAAGGCATCTGCCACACCTACATCGACCGCGCCGCCGACCTGGGCAAGGCGCGCAAGGTGACGCTGAACGCCAAGATGCGGCGCACCGGCATCTGCGGCGCCACCGAGACGCTGCTGGTCCACAGGGACGCCGTGGCCACCCACTTAAAGCCGATCGCCGACGACCTGATCGCCGCCGGCTGCGAGCTGCGCGGCGACGCCCGCGCGCGGGCGGCCGATCCCCGCATCGGGCCGGCCACCGAGGAAGACTGGTCGACCGAATACCTCGACGCCATCCTGTCGGTCGCCGTGGTCGACGACATCGACGCCGCCATCGCCCATATCGCCAGGTACGGCTCGGAGCACACCGAATCGATCATCACCGAGGACGCGGCGGCGGCCGAGCGGTTCCTCGCCCGGGTGAACAGCGCCATCGTCATGCACAACGCCTCGACCCAGTTCGCCGACGGCGGCGAGTTCGGCATGGGGGCCGAGATCGGCATCTCGACCGGCAAGCTGCACGCCAGGGGCCCGGTCGGCGTCGAGCAGCTGACCACATTCAAGTACGTCGTGCGCGGAACCGGGCAGGTTCGGCCTTGAACGTCATCCCGGCCGATCCGCCCGCCGGGCTTCGGGTCGGGCTGCTGGGCGGCTCGTTCAACCCGGCCCACGCCGGGCACCTGCACGTCAGCCTGCTGGCGCTCAGGCGCCTGAAGCTCGATCAGGTGTGGTGGCTGGTGTCGCCGCAGAACCCCCTGAAACCGCAGGCCGGCATGGCGCCGCTGGAGGACCGGCTGGCCGGCGCCGCGAGGGCGGCGGCCGATCCGCGCATCCGCGTCGGCGCCATCGAAGCGGAACTCGGCACCCGCTACACCGCCGACACCCTGGTTGCGCTGAAGGCCCGTTTTCCCGGGCTCCGCTTCGTCTGGCTGATGGGCGCCGACATCCTGGTGCAGTTGCCGCGCTGGAAGCGCTGGCGCGATGTCTTTCGCGCCGTTCCCATTGCAGTTTTCGCGAGGCCTTCGTATTCTTTAAAGGCACGGTTCGGGCGCGCGGCCCGGCAATTTGCGGCGGCCCGGCAATTGGCTTCTCGGGCCTCGGATCTGGCGGCGATGACGCCGCCGGCCTGGGTTTTCCTGAGAACCCCGCTGCACGGGGCGTCAGCCAGCCGTATCCGCGCCCGGCGAACCGCAGATCACAACGGATAGGAAAGGAACGGTCATCCCACGACGCACCCAGAAGCCACCGGCGGCGGCAGACGTGCTCGCGCTGGTGCAACAGTCCCTGAATGACGACAAGGCGCAGGACGTCGTCGTCATCGATCTGAACGGCAAGACCAGCATCGCGGACTTCATGGTCATCGCCTCGGGAACCTCACAGCGCCAGGTCGGCGCCATGGCCGACCATCTCCGGGAAAAGTTGAAAACCAAGGGCGTCGCCGGCGTCGCCGTCGAGGGCGCCACCCAGTGCGACTGGGTGTTGCTCGACACCCACGACGTCATCGTCCACCTGTTCCGCCCGGAAGTGAGGGAGTTCTACAACCTCGAAAAGATGTGGAGCGAGCCGGCGGCCGCCCGCCCCACGGAGTCCACGGTCCAGATCAACGCCTGAACCCCGCCGGGCGGGGGCGGAAGCCCACGCGCCATCGGGGCGGAGCCGGATCATGCAATTTCATATCGCGGCGGTCGGCCGCTTCGGGGGAGGGCGCGCGCACGCCGCCGAGCGGGCGGTGTTCGAACGCTTTGCCGAACGCGTCGTCCCGCCGCCGGTCCTGATCGAGGTCGAGGAGAAACGGCCGCTGGCGGCGCCCGAGCGGCGGCGCCGCGAGGGCGAACTGCTGCTGGGGGCGCTGCCGGCCGGCGCCTTTGTGGTGGCGCTGGACGAGAAGGGGCGTCCGCTGACCAGCGCCGGGTTGGCCGAACGCCTGGGCCGCCTGCGCGACGAGGGGACCCGCCACGTGGCCTTCGTGATCGGCGGCGCCGACGGCCTCGACGAGGCGGTGCGCCAGGCCGCGAATCTGGTGCTGTCACTGGGCCCGATGACCTGGCCTCATCTGTTGGTGCGCGGGCTGATCGCCGAGCAGATCTTCCGCGCCCAGTCCATTCTTGCCGGCCATCCGTATCATCGGGCATAAAGTGGCTAGACCCTATCGTAACCCCGGCAATTCGACCTATATTCAAGGCATGTTGACCGAAAAACCAGGCCGCGCCCGGCCGCGTCCCGCGATGTTGTGCATCCTCGACGGCTGGGGCAACCGCGCCGACACCGACTTCAACGCCATCGCCATCGGCAAGACGCCGAACTGGGATCGCATTTCCTCAACCAACCCGCGCGCCCGGCTCTACGCCTCGGGCCTGGAAGTCGGCCTGCCCGACGGCCAGATGGGCAATTCCGAGGTCGGCCACATGAACATCGGCGCCGGCCGCGTGGTCATGCAGGACCTGCCGCGCATCGACCTGGCGGCGGCCGACGGCTCGATGGCCAGAAATCCGGCGCTTCTGGACTTCATCGCGGCGCTCAGGAAAAGCGGCGGCGCCTGCCATCTGATGGGCTTGATGTCGCCGGGCGGCGTCCATTCCCACCAGGACCATATGGTGGCCCTGGCCCGCGCGGTGGGGACGGCCGGCGTGCCGGTGATCGTCCACGCCCTGATGGACGGCCGTGACACCCCGCCGCGCAGCGGCAGGGGCTACATGGAGAAATTCCTGGCCGACACCGCCGACGTGACGGGGCTTCGCGTCGGCGTGGTCAGCGGCCGCTACTACGCCATGGACCGCGACAAGCGCTGGGAGCGGGTGGAAAGGGCCTACAACGCCCTGGTCGACGCCGCGGCCGAGCGCCAGGCCCCGGACGCCGTCAGCGCCATCCAGCGCAGCTATGACGAAAGCATTGCCGACGAATTCGTGCTGCCCACCGTCATCGACGGCTACGCCGGCATGAAGGACGGCGACGGCCTTCTGGTCGCCAACTTCCGCGCCGACCGCGTGCGCCAGATCCTGACCGCGCTTGCCGATCCGGCGTTCAGCGGCTTCACGCGCCGGCGCGTCCCCGCCTTCGCCGCCCGCCTGGGCATGGCCGAATATTCGGACGAGCTCGACGCCTTTTTCCCGGCGCTGTTCACCTCGGTCGACCTCAAGGACATCCTGGGCCAGGTGGTGTCGGAGGCCGGCCTCACCCAGCTTCGGGTCGCCGAGACCGAGAAGTACGCCCACGTCACCTTCTTCTTCAACGGCGGCCGCGAGAAGGTGTTCGACGGCGAGGACCGCATCATGGTGCCCTCGCCCAAGGTCGCCACCTACGACCTCAAGCCCGAGATGTCGGCGCCCGAGGTGACGGACCGCCTGGTCGAGGCCATCGGCTCGGGCAAGTACGACCTGATCGTCGCCAATTTCGCCAACGGCGACATGGTCGGCCATTCGGGTATCCTGGAGGCGGCCGTCAAGGCCGTGGAAACGGTGGATGCCTGCCTGGGCCGCGTCGAGGCCGCCATCGTCAAGGCCGGCGGCGTGCTGCTGGTCACCGCCGACCACGGCAACTGCGAGATGATGCGCGACCCCGAGACCGGACAGCCGCACACCGCCCACACCTTGAACACGGTGCCGATCGTGCTCGTCAACGGGCCCGCCTGGGCCGGGGAACTTCGCGACGGACGCCTGGCCGACATCGCGCCGACGCTGCTTCGCTTCCTTGACCTGCCGCAGCCCGCCGCGATGACCGGCCGATCGCTGCTTCTTGAAGAGGGCGCGCGCAAAGCCGCCGCCGGATAAGGTGTCGAGCCCCCCACCCCGCTGGCGATTGCATTGCGGCCTTTCGGCCACCGCCCTGATTTCCGTCCTTCTCCTGGCATCGGCTGCCGCTCCGGTCGCCGCCCAGGGGCTTGGCGATCCGGGGACCCGGCTTAAGGAAATCGATCGCGCGATCGAGGAAAAGCGCCGGGAAAGCGAAGCCAGCCAGCGCAAGGCCGAGGCCCTGGACCACGAAGTCCAGACGCTGCGCCGCGAGATGATCGCCGCCGCCGCCGCCACCCAGAGCCACGAGGCCGAGGTCACCCGCCTGGAGGCGCGGCTGGCCGAGCTGAGCCGTGCCGAAACCGCGAAGACGGCGGGCCTCGCCACCGGGCGCACGCAGTTCGACCGCGCGCTGATGGCGCTCCAGCGCATCGCGCGCCATCCGCCCGAGGCGCTGATCGTGCAGCCGATGGCAGCCTCCGACGTCGTGCGCAGCGCCATCCTGCTGCGTGCCGCCGTGCCCGAGATCGAGCGGCGCACCGAGGCGTTGCGCGCCGAGCTGGCCGAAATCGGCACCATCCGGCAGGCGGCGTCGCAACGGCGGGTCGAACTGGCGGCGGCGACCGAGGGATTAAAGGCCGAACGCCGGCGGCTGGACGGCCTGGTCGGACGCAAGAGCGCGCTCAAACGCCAGGCCGACGCCGAAAGCCGCGCCGCCGCCGTACGGGTGGATGCCCTGGCCGGCGAGGCCCGCGACCTGCGCGACCTGCTGGCCAAGATCGAGGAGGAAGGCCGCCGCCGCGACGCCGAACGGCAGGCGCGGGCGGCCGAGGAAAAAGCCCGCCGCGAGCGGGAGCGGGAGAAAGCGAAGGTCGCGGCGTTGACCCCGGCGACCCCGGTCGCGCCGCCGCCGGCCGCCGAACGGGCGCCGGCGGAAAGCGGCGACCTGATCCCCATCAGCAAGGCCCGCGGCAAGCTGCCCTTTCCGGTGGTCGGCCACCTGGTGGGCCGCTATGGGCAGACCACCGACGCCGGGCTGACCCGCAAGGGCATTTCCATCGAGACCCGCATCGGCGCCCAGGTCGTCACCCCTTACGACGGCCTGGTGGTCTATGCCGGCCAGTTCCGCGGCTATGGGCAAATCTTGATCCTCGAACACGGCGAAGGATATCATACCCTGCTCGCCGGGCTGACCCGGATCGACACCGTCCCTGGACAATGGCTGGCGGCTGGCGAACCGGTCGGTGTGATGGAAAGTGCGGACCGGGGGATTCCGGTTCTCTACATGGAACTACGGCGCAACGGACAGCCAATCAACCCCCTTCCCTGGCTGGCATCGCAGAAGGACAAGGTAAGCGGATGAAATACCGTCTTTTCATGGTCGCCATCGTCACGGCCGTGTTGGCCGCTCCCTTCGCGCGGGCGCAGGATGAGGGCAAGCCGGGCTCGGACACCTATCAGCTTCTCAACCTGTTCGGCGACGTCTTCGAGCGGGTGCGCTCCGACTACGTCGAGGAACCGACCGACGAGCAACTGGTCGAGGCCGCGATCACCGGCATGCTGAGCGCGCTCGACCCCCATTCGTCCTACCTGAACCCCAAAAGCTTCCGCGAGATGCAGGTGCAGACGCGCGGCGAGTTCGGCGGCCTCGGCATCGAGGTGACGATGGAAAACGGGCTGGTCAAGGTGGTGACCCCCATCGACGAGACCCCGGCCGCCAAGGCCGGCGTCGAGGCCGGCGACATCATCAGCCACCTGGACGACGAGCCGGTCATGGGCCTGACCCTCGACGAGGCCGTCAAGCGGATGCGCGGCAAGGTCGGTTCCGACATCAAGCTGACCATCCGCCGCGGCGGCCGCGAGCCGTTCGAGGTGACGCTGACCCGGGCCATCATCAAGATCCAATCGGTGCGCTCGCATCTCGAGGGCAAGATCGGCTATGTCCGGGTCACCCAGTTCAACGAGCAGGCCAAGGCCGGCATCGAAAAGGCGGTCGAGAAGTTTTACGAGGAATCCGCCAAAGACCTGCAAGGCATCGTGCTCGACCTGCGCAACAACCCGGGCGGCCTTCTGGACCAAGCGGTCGGCGTGTCCGACCTCTTCCTCGACAAGGGCGAGATCGTCTCCACCCGCTCGCGCCGGCCGGAGGACACCCAGCGCTTCAACGCCCGGCCGGGCGACGTCATCAAGGGCCTGCCGATGGTCGTGCTGATCAACACCGGCTCGGCGTCGGCCTCCGAGATTGTGGCCGGCGCACTTCAGGACCACGGCCGCGCGCTGATCCTCGGCACCAAGTCCTTCGGCAAGGGCTCGGTGCAGACCATCATCCCGCTGGCCGCCGGACGCGGCGCCATGAAGTTGACCACGGCGCGCTATTTCACGCCGTCGGGCCGCTCCATCCAGCAGGTCGGCATTGCCCCCGACATCGAGGTGCAGCAGGCGCATATCGAGGCCGACGCGGTGCCCGAGCGGCGGCGCGAGGCGGATCTTCGCGGCGCCTTGAAGAACGGCGACGCGCCGACGGAGCCGGTGCCCCCGGCCGTCGCCACCGACGAGCCGGCGGCCGAGGATTACCAGTTGGCCCGGGCGCTCGACCTGCTGCGGGGGATCTCGCTCTATTCCAGTCGGGCCGGCGCCGCCCGCTAGCCGGGCGGCCGCTTTGCGGCGCGACGCAATGAAGGAAGCGGCGGCGTGAAATTTCCCAAGCTCTTCGGCAAGAAGACCGCGGCAGAAGAAGACTTCGACGAAGACGACGGGCTCGCCGAGGACGAACCGGCCGCGGTCAAACCCGAGAAGGAGCCGCCGGACGCCGAGGGTGAAGGCGAGGGCGAGGGCGACGAGGGCGACGACTTCCTCGCCGAGGAGACATCCGGCGGCGGACGCAAAAGCCGCAAGACCCTGGTGCTGGCGGCGGCCGTCCTGCTGGTGGCCGTCGGCGCGGTGGCCGGCGGCGCGTGGTGGCTGCTGGGAGACGACATGCTGCCGGGCGTGGGCAGCCTGACCCACCTCGATCCCAACCGCGTCATCCTCGACATTCCGCCCCGCCCCGGCCAGCCGCGCGAGCCGGCCGGTCCGCCGAAAAGCGCCACCGATACGCTCAACTCCCTGGCCGGCCAGGCCGAGGGACCGGGGGCCGGGGTGGTCGCGCCGCCGGTCCGGCTGGCCACCTTCGCCGAACTGCCGCTGCCGCCATCCTCGCCGCCGCTCGTCCCGGCCCCCGACGCCGGGCTCGTCGAGCAGAGTCCGCAAGGGCCGCTGCCCAAGATCGGCGAGGACGGCCGCCTGGCCTGGCAGGTTTATGCGCGCCCCTTCCCGGCCGGAGACCGGCGGCCGCGCATCGCCGTCATCATGACGGGACTGGGACTTGCCCGCGACGCCACGCAGGGCGCCATCCAGTATCTGCCGGCCGCCGTCACCCTGGCCTTCGATCCCTATGCCCCGGGCCTGCAGGAGTGGGTCGCCGCGGCCCGCAAGCTGGGCCACGAGGTGCTGCTGACCCTGCCCATGGAAGCCAGCGAGTTTCCCGTGCGCGACGCCGGGCCGCGGGCCCTGGTCACGGCGATCGGCCCGGGCGACAACCTGAAGCGCCTGAACTATCTGCTGAGCCGGATGTCGGGCTATGTCGGCGTCGTCACCGCCATGGGCTCGCAGTTCACCGTCGAGGACGTGCAGATGGGTCCCATGCTCGACGCCATCGGCCGGCGGGGATTGCTGTACGTCGATTCGGGCGCCAGCCGCAAATCGGTCGGCCCCGCCATCGCCAAGCAGATGGGCATGCCGCGCGCGCTGGCCGACGTGCAGATCGACCAGATTCCCTCGCGCGCCGCCATCACCAAGCGGTTGACCGAAATGGAGGATCTGGCGCGCAAGAACGGCGCCGCCGTCGCCCTCGCCCAGCCGCTGCCGGTGACGGTCGAGCGACTGATCGCCTGGACCGCCTCGCTGGAGGGACGCGACGTGGTGCTGGCGCCGGTGTCCGCCGTCACCGACCGCCAGCCCCTGCCATGACCGCCCGACGCGCCGGGGCCCGCCCCTATCGCCGCTGCATCGGCGCCTTCCTGATCAACCGCGACGGCCGGGTCCTGGTCGGCCAGCGGGCCGACCGCGACGAGCCGGCCTGGCAGCTGCCGCAGGGCGGCATCGAGCGAAACGAGACGCCCCGCCAGGCGGTCCTGCGCGAACTCGCCGAGGAGATCGGCACCGACCGGGCCACCGTGATCGGCGAGATGCCCGGCTGGGTCGCCTACGACTTTCCCGGCAGCCTGGCCGCCCGGCTGTGGAACGGCCGCTATCGCGGCCAGAAGCAGAAGTGGTTCGCGCTGCGCTTCGAGGGCCGCGACGCCGACATCGACCTCGCCGCCAGCGAACGGCCCGAGTTCAGCGACTGGAAATGGGTGCCCGTCGACGCCCTGCCCGTGCTGGCCGTCCCCTTCAAGCGGCAGGTCTATGAGGCGCTGGTCGCCCGCTTCGGCCCGCTGGCCGGCGCCGGCGAGGCGTCCGCCAGCCCCTTGCATCGCCGCCCGCGGTGACCCATTCTCGGGCCATGGATGCAACACCTCTCCGTTCCGCGCTGATCACCGGCGCCGCCAAGCGGATCGGCCGGGCGGTCGCGCTCGACCTGGCGGAGCGCGGCTGGACCGTCGCCGTCCACTACAACACGTCGGAAGCCGAGGCGACGGCGGTGTGCGAACAGATCCTCAAGAGCGGCGGCCGGGCCCAGCCGGTGCGCGCCGACCTTGCCGTCGAAGCGGAGTGCGCCGCCCTGCTCGATCGCGCCGCCCACGCGGTCGGGCCGATCGGTTGCCTGATCAACAACGCCTCGATCTTCGAGAAGGATTCGCCCGAGACCGCCACCAAGGAATCGTGGGAGGCGCACATGCAGATCAATCTGCGGGCGCCCTTCGTGCTGGTCCAGCGCTTCGCCGCCCAACTGCCGGAAGGGGTTGCCGGCAACGTCATCAACGTCATCGACCAGCGGGTGTGGAACCTGACCGGCGCGTTCACCTCCTATACCGTCAGCAAGGCGGCGCTGTGGACGCTGACCCGCACCCTGGCCCTGGCCCTGGCACCCCGCATCCGCGTCAACGCGGTCGGCCCCGGACCGACGCTGCCCAGCTTGCGCCAGAGCGAAGAACAGTTCCGCCGCCAGTGGCAGGCGGTGCCCCTGGCCCGCAAGGTCGACCCCGGCGAAATCTGCGAGGCCATCCGCTTCATCCTTGACGCCCCCTCGATGACCGGCCAAATGATCGCCTTGGACGGCGGCCAGCATCTGGGCTGGGCGCCGTCGGGCCGGACCAAGGCCGCCGACGAATAAGGAGAAGACGGGCGGACGGCCGCCCGCCAGGAGACCATTCCATGACCACCGACCGCGCCAATGTCGTCCGTCCCTTGAGAATCGCCGATGCGCGAAACGCCGTGCGCCACGTGTTCATCCGCGACATGGTGCTGCCGTGCTCGATCGGGGTCCATCGCCACGAGCAGCTCGAAGCGCAGCGCATCCGCATCAACCTCGACCTGGCGGTCCGCGAAGCGGTTGAGCCGCTGGGCGACAACCTCGCCAATGTCGTCTGCTACGAGACCGTCGCCAACGGCATCCGCGCAATCGTCGCGCGAGGACACGTCAATTTGGTGGAAACCCTGGCCGAGGACATTGCGGCCCTTTGCCTGAAGGACATTCGCATCCTGTCGGCCCGGGTGCGCGTCGAGAAGCTGGACGTCTTCGCCGACGCCCAAAGCGTGGGCGTCGAGATCGAGCGCGTGCGCCATTAGGCCGTCGATTTCAAATCTCCGCGCAAGCCCTTGCAGAATCGGGTCTTCACTGCTTTTTCCGGGAGAGTTGTGCACAGGCGCCGGAATATTTCCCTTTGATGACGAAAGTATTGCAGTTTTTCCACATATTCCCCTGGACTTTGCTTGACTTTTGATTTGGCGTTTAAAATCAGTACGTTAGCCAGTTGCACTTTTTTTAGGCATAGAGAGAAAAGCGGCGGAATCAATAGGACGGCGGGCAGCCGAATCGTGAAATCAACAGTGTTATCCACAGGAATCGTGGATAGTTCGGCGGGCCCCGGAAATTCGGCTTCGCCGTTGGCGATCGGCCCCCCAGCCGCGTTGACGGAACGCTTCGAATCGGCCACATAGCAGACATGAATCGCGAACCCACGAGCGCCTGGAACCCCGCGAACCTTGCCGCCGCCGACGGCCGCGACGGAGAGCCGGTGGCCGCCGCCGATTCGCCACCACCTATAGGCGAACCACCGCCCGTCGCCGGAGTCGCCGTCATCGAAGGCCACCTGCGCACCCTGCCCGCCGGGCCGGGCGTCTATCGCATGATCAACAAGGCCGGCGACGTGCTTTACGTCGGCAAGGCCAAGAACCTGCGCAAGCGGGTGGTCAGCTACACCAAACTGGCGCGCCAGCCGAACCGCTTGCGCCGGATGGTGTCGGAGACGGCCTCGATGGAGTTCGTCACCACCCATACCGAGGCCGAGGCCCTGCTGCTCGAGGCCAACCTGATCAAGCGCCTGAAGCCGCGCTACAACATCCTGCTGCGCGACGACAAGTCGTTCCCGGCCATCCTGGTCACCGGCGACCACGAATTTCCCCAGGTGCTCAAGCATCGCGGGTCGCGCGCCCGCAAGGGCGACTATTTTGGGCCCTTCGCCTCGGCCTGGGCGGTCAACGAGACGCTGGCCACCCTGCAGCGCGCCTTTCTTTTGCGCTCGTGCACCGACGCCGTGTTCGCGGCGCGCACCCGGCCGTGCCTTTTGCATCAGATCAAGCGGTGCAGTGCGCCCTGCGTGGGGCGCATCGACGCCCCCCGCTACAACGCCCTGGTCGAACAGGCCCGCGAGTTTCTCACCGGCGGCAGCCAGGCCATCCAGCGCCAGCTCGCGCAGCACATGCAGGAGGCCAGCGACCGCCTGGAGTTCGAGGCGGCGGCCCAGCTTCGCGACCGCATCCAGGCGCTGACCCGGGTGCAGGCCCACCAGGACGTCAACCTCAGGGGCGTCGGCACCGCCGACGTCATCGCCGCCCACCAGGCGGGCGGGCAGACCTGCATCCAGGTGTTCTTCATCCGGGCCGGCAGCAACTACGGCAACCGCGCCTATTTTCCCAGTCACGCCAGAGAGGAAGAGATCGGCGACGTCCTGGAGGCCTTCCTCGGCCAGTTCTACGCCAGCCATCCGCCGCCGCCCACCCTGCTGCTCAGCCACCGGCCGCCCCACGCCGCCCTGGTCGCCGAAGCTTTATCGGTGCGGGCCGGCAGGCGGGTCAGCCTGGTGGTGCCGGAACGCGGCGAGAAGCACGACGTGGTCCGTCACGCCACCGCCAACGCCCGCGACGCCCTGGCCCGCCGGCTGGCCGAAAGCACGACGCAGCGCCAGCTTCTCGAAGGGCTGGCAAACTCTCTCGACCTCGACGCGCCGCCCCGGCGCATCGAGGTTTACGACAACAGCCACATCGGCGGCACCCAGGCGGTCGGCGCCATGATCGTGGCCGGCCCCGACGGCTTCATGAAACCGGCCTACCGCAAGTTCAACATCCGCGGCGGCGACGCGGCGACGGAGGACGAGGCGATGGCGCCGGGCGACGACTACGCGATGATGCGCGAGGTGCTGACCCGGCGCTTCGCCCGCGCGCTCAAGGAGGATCCCGAGCGCCGGCGCGAGCAGTGGCCCGACCTGGTGTTGATCGACGGCGGCGCCGGCCAGCTGGCCATCGCGCTCGAGGTGTTCGCCGAACTTGGCATCGACGACGTCGCGGTAGCCGCCATCGCCAAGGGGCCCGATCGCAATGCCGGGCGCGAGCGCATCTTCCTGCCCGGCCGGCCGCCGGCATCGTTGGCGCCGCGCGACCCCGTGCTCTATTTCCTCCAGCGGCTGCGCGACGAGGCGCACCGTTTCGCCATCGGCACCCAGCGCGCCCGGCGCACCCAGGGGCTCGGCAAGTCGGCGCTGGACGCCATCCCCGGCATCGGCGCCAAGCGCAAGAAGGCGCTGCTCCATCACTTCGGCTCGACCGGGGCGGTGGCCGAGGCCGGGCGGACGGATCTGGAAGCGGTCGACGGCATCAGCCGGGAGATCGCCAACAAAATCTATGAATGGTTCCACTCGGGCGGCTAAAATAGCCGCGCGAGCGGTGCCGTGCGCCGCGCCTCCGACTTCGAAAGCACCCATGGCCAACAACCTGCCCAACCTGCTCACCCTGTCGCGCATCCTGGCCATCGGCCTGATCATCGGCCTGCTGCTGCTCGACCCGCCGCTGGGCAGCTGGCTGGCGCTGGCCGCCTATACCTATGCCTGCGTCACCGATTTCTTCGACGGCTACCTGGCCCGCGCGCTGCACCAGCAGTCGGCGCTGGGCCGCTTTCTCGATCCCATCGCCGACAAGCTGCTGGTTTCGGCCGTGCTGCTGATGCTGGTCGCCAACGACCGCATCGCCGGCATGACGGTGTTGCCGGCCATGGTCATCCTGTGCCGCGAGATCCTGGTCTCGGGGCTGCGCGAGTTCCTGGCCGGACTTCGGGTCGGCGTGCCGGTCAGCCAGTTGGCCAAGTGGAAGACGACGCTGCAGATGATCGCCTTGGGCTTTCTCATCGTCGGCGACGTCGGCCCCGATTTCGGCCCCGTCGGCACCGCCGACATCGGCATCTGCGGCCTGTGGATCGCCGCCGTCCTGACTCTGATCACCGGGTACGACTATCTGCGGGTCGGCCTCCGTCACATGACCGATACCGACGGCGGCGGGTGAGGCCCGGGCGATGACGGGTCCGCGACGCGCCGAGGAAGTCTTCTTCTTTCCGTCGATCACAGCGGAGGCATGACGCGGTGGCGGCCCGGGTGTTCGGCGTGGTGGGGTGGAGCGGCAGCGGCAAGACGACGCTGGTGACCGCCCTCATCCCCGAACTGGTCGGCCGCGGCCTGGCGGTTTCCACTGTCAAGCACACCCATCACGACATCGACATCGACAAGCCGGGCAAGGATTCGCACCGCCATCGCGAAGCCGGCGCCACCGAGGTGCTGGTGACCTCGCCCAAGCGCTGGGCCCTCATCCACGAACTCCGGGACGTGGCGGAACCGGACATGGAGGCGCTGATCCGCCGGATGGCGGCCGTCGACCTGATCCTGGTCGAGGGCTTCAAGAGCCACCGCTTCGCCAAGCTGGAGGTTCACCGGCCGGCCCTCGGCAAGCCGCTGCTGGCGACCACCGACCCCACCGTCGTGGCGGTGGCCAGCGACGAGGCGCTGCCGGGCCTGGCGCTGCCGGTGTTGCCGCTGGCCGACGTCGGGGCGATCGCCGCCTTCGTCATGACCCACTTCAACCTCGGGCGCGGAGGCGGCGATGACCACGGCTGCTAACGACTGTTTTACGCCGGCCGGCGAGTTGATGAAACTCGACGCCGCGCTGGCGCTGCTGGCCCAACGGATCAAGCCGGTGGCCGGGGTGGAGACGGTGCCGCTGGCCCGGGCGCTGGAGCGCACGCTGGCCGAGACGCTGAAGGCCGAGCGCGACGTGCCGCCGCACGACAACGCCGCCGTCGACGGCTTCGCGGTGCGCTTCGCCGACGTCGCCGCCGACGGCGAAACCCGTCTGCCGGTCACCGGGCGCGTCGCCGCCGGCCATCCGCTGGAACGGCCGGCCCGGCCGGGCGAGGCGCTGCGCATCTTCACCGGCGCCCCGGTACCGGAAGGGATCGATACCATCGTCATGCAGGAGAACTGCCGGCTGGAGGGCGAAACGGTGGTGTTCGGCCCCGGCCTGCGGGCCGGCGTCAACACCCGCCGCCGGGGCGAGGACGTGCGGGCCGGCGACATCATCCTGGAGGAGGGCGTCCGCCTGCGCCCGCAGGAGATCGGGCTGGCCGCCTCGGTGGGCCGGGCCACGCTCGCCGTGCGCACCCCCTTGCGGGCCGCCGTGTTCTCGACCGGCGACGAGGTGCGCGATCCGGGTTCCCCGGCGCCCGACGGCTGCATCTACGACGCCAACCGCTATGTCGTCGGCGGGCTGTTGGCCGGCCTCGGCTGCGCCGTCACCGACTTGGGCATCCTGCCCGATTCCCTTGCCGCCGTGCGCGAGGCGCTGGAGCGGGCGGCGGCGGATCATCACCTGATCGTCACCTCGGGCGGCATCAGCCTGGGCGACGAGGACCACGTGCGCGCCGCCGTCGAGGCCTTGGGCCGCCTGCACCTGTGGCGCCTCGCCATCAAGCCGGGGCGGCCGCTGGCCCTGGGCCAGGTGGGCGGCGCCGTGTTCGCCGGGCTGCCCGGTAACCCGGTGGCCGCCATGGTCACTTTCTTAAGGATCGTGCGCCCGGTGATCCTGGCCCTGGCCGGACGGCGCGACACGGCCCCCCGCTTCTACAAGGTGCGCACCGCCTTCGCCTACCGCAAGAAGGTCGGGCGGCGCGAGTTCCTGCGTGCCCATCTCGTCACCGACGCCGCTGGTGAGCCGCGCGCCGTCAAGTACGCCGCCGACGGCTCGGGCATCCTGACCTCGATGGTCGCCGCCGACGGCCTGGTCGAGCTGCCCGAATGGATGGAAGCGGTGAAGGAAGGCGATGCCGTCGACTTCCTGCCGTTCGCGGAGGTCTTTCGATGAAGGTTCTCTATTTCGCCTGGGTCCGGGAACGGATCGGCGTCGACTGCGAGGAGGTGAGCCCGCCCGCCGCCGTCGGCGACGTCGGCTCGCTGGTCGCCTGGCTCAAGAGCCGCAGCGAGGGGCACGCCGAGGCCTTGGGCGATCCCGGCCGCGTGCGGGTCGCCGTCAACCAGGAGGCGGTCGGCCCCGAGCACCCGGTCGGCCCCGGCGACGAGGTCGCCTTCTTCCCGCCGATGACGGGGGGCTGAGCGATGATCCGCCTGCAGCGCGAGGATTTCGACCCCGGAGTCGAGCTGGCTCGTCTGGGCGAGGGCGACCCCACCATCGGCGGCGTCTGCGCCTTCGTCGGACTGGTGCGCGACCGCTCGCCGGCGGGCCCGGTGACGGCGATGACGCTGGAGCACTATCCGGGCATGACCGAGAAGGCGCTGGCCCGCATCGAGGCCGAGGCCCGCGCCCGCTGGCCGCTCGAGGACGTGCTGATCGTCCACCGCCATGGCCGGCTCACGCCGGGAGAGCGCATCGTCCTGGTGGCCACCGCGTCGGCCCACCGCCAGGCGGCGTTCGACGCCTGCCAGTTCCTGATCGACTGGCTGAAGACCCGAGCCCCCTTCTGGAAGCGCGAAGAGGGACCGGACGGCCCCCGCTGGGTGGAAGCGCGGGCCGAGGACGACGACGCGGCGGCGCGCTGGCGCGGCGACGACAGGAAGGAGTGAGGCCATTTTCCCCGAAGCCATCTTTTTCGACTTCGACGGCGTCCTCGTCGAATCCAACGCCATCAAGGTCGAGGCCTTCGAGCGGCTGTACGCCGGCTACGGCCCGTCCATTCTGGCGCGCGTCATGGACTATATCGACGGCAAGGAAGGCATCTCGCGGGTCGAGAAGATCCGCCACGCCCACGAGGCCTTCCTGGGCATCCACCTTACCGAGGCCGAACTCGGCCTCCTCGCCGAGCGCTACTCGCGCACGGTCGAGGATGCGGTGGCGACCTGCCCGTGGGTAACCGGCGCCCGCGACTTCCTGGAGGCGCACGCCCACCGCCTGCCGCTTTTCGTGGTGACCGGCACGCCGGAAGGCGAGATCAGGCGCATCGCCGAGCGGCGGGCCATGACCGGCTATTTCCGCGAACTGCGCGGCTCGCCGCCCCGCAAGCCACCGATCGTGCGCGAGCTTTTGGTCCGCCATGGGCTGGCGGCGGAACGCGCCGTCTTCATCGGCGACGCCCTCTTCGATCACGAGACGGCCCACGAAACCGGCCTGCGCTTCATCGGGCGCGTCCCCCCCGGCCGCCCCAGCCCTTTCCCGGCGGGCACCGAAACCGCGGCCGACTTGAGCGACTTGGCCGAACGGCTGGCCAGGCCGCCGCAGACCGCCCATGCCTGACGACCGTCCCCGCCAAGCCGAAACCCAACGATTGGACCGGAACATGCCCAAGTCCCCCAAGAACCGCCTGGTCAAGGCCTACCTCAACGAGGACTTCCTGCACAGCAGCAAGGCCCGGCAGGTGCGCATCCTGGCCGAATACCTGGAACCGGAAGCCCGCTTCGAGAGCCTGCGCATCAGCGACACCATCGTCATGTACGGCTCGGCCCGCATTCCGTCGCGCGAGGATGCCGAGAAGCAACTCGCCGAAGTCCGCGCGGCGGGCGGCGACGTTGCCGAGGCCGAGGAGTGGCTCGGCATGTCGCGCTATTACGAGGACGCGCGCGAACTGGCCAACCGCCTGACCACATGGTCGAAGGGATTGGACGACAACCGGCGACGCTTCATCGTTTGCACCGGCGGCGGCCCGGGCATCATGGAGGCGGCCAACCGCGGCGCCTCGGAGGCCAAGGGGCTCAACATGGGGCTCAACATCTCGCTGCCCTTTGAGCAGCACGAGAACCCCTACGTCACCCGCCAGCTTCTGTTCGAGTTCCACTACTTCTTCATGCGCAAATTCTGGTTCGTGTATCTCGCCAAGGCGATCATCTGCTTCCCCGGCGGCATGGGAACTCTCGATGAATTTTTCGAGTTGCTGACCCTGGCCCAGACCCACAAGCTCAAGAAGCGCATCCCCATCGTGCTGTTCGGCGCCTCGTTCTGGAACGAGGTGCTGAACTTCGACGCCCTGGTCCGCTATCGCATGATCGACGCGGCCGACCTCGACCTCTTTCTCAAGACCGACTCGGTCGACGAAGCCTTCGCGCACGTCACCCAACAACTCCAGGAACACGCCGTGCAGCGCCCGGGCTGGAGCCTGTAGCCGCTTCCCGCCCTACGCGAAAGGCCGGGCACCAGGCCCGGCCTTTGCGATTCCGGCGAATGAACCCGGCGTCAGGCGGCGACCGGCGCCTTGCCGACCAGGCGCTCGTAATCGTCGCGCAGCGTCTGGGTGACGTTGCCGACCGTGAAATTGTAGGCGTCGATGCTGCCGACCGCCGTGACCTCGGCGGCGGTGCCCGTCAAAAACAGCTCGGTCGCGTTGGCCATTTCCTCGGGCTTGATGTGACGTTCGACCACCTCGATGCCGCGTTTCCGGGCCAAGCCCATCACCGTCTGGCGGGTGATGCCGTTGAGGATGCATTCCGCAAGCGGCGTGTGCAGCTTGCCGTCGATCACCAGGAACACGTTCTCGCCGGTCGCCTCGGCGATGAAGCCGCGGTAATCGAGCATCAGGGCGTCGTGGAACCCCTTGTTCTCGGCCGAGTGCTTGGAAAGCGTGCAGATCATGTAAAGCCCTGCCGCCTTGGTGCCCGCCGGCGCGGTATCCGGCGCGGGCCGGCGCCATTCGGCCATGGTCAGGCGGATCCCCTTGTTGCGGAATTCCGGCGAGAAGTAGGCCGGCCAGGACCACGTGGCGACCGCCAGATGAATGGTGTTGTGCTGCGCCGAAACGCCCATCATCTCGCTGCCACGCCACGCCACGGGGCGCACATAGCCATCGACGATTCCGTTGGCGCGGCAGGTTTCGCGGCAGGCTTCCTCGATCTGGGCCACCGAGAAGGGAATCTTGAATCCCATGGTGTCGGCGCCCTTCACCAGACGTTCCGTGTGCTCGGTCAACTTGAAAATCTTGCCGGCGTAGGAACGCTCGCCCTCGAACACCGAGGAGGCGTAGTGAAGCGCATGGGTCAGCACGTGAACCTTGGCGTCGCGCCAGGGAACCAGCTTGCCGTCGTACCAGATGAAACCGTCGCGGTCGTCGTAGGGGGTTGTTGCCGCAGCCATGGAATTATCTTTCATCCCGGGGTCAATATCGAAAAGGTTGTTGCGTCTGGTACCATTTTTTGCGATATACGTCAACAACACTGACGTATTTTTTTGAGGCACTCCCATCCCGATGGACACCCCCACCCCCGCCCCCGTGGAGCCCTCGCTCAGCGAGGCCGAGTTGCGCCAGGCCATCGAGCTTCTGTTCTACGCCTACCGCGACTTCACCGCCGAGGCCGACGCCATCCTGGCGCGCTATGGGTTCGGCCGCGCCCATCATCGGGTCATCTATTTCGTCGGCCGCCATCCGGGCGCCACCGTCAGCCACCTGCTGGGCATCCTCAAGATCACCAAGCAAAGCCTGGGAAGGGTGCTAAACCAGCTGCTGCATGAAGGCTTCGTCATCCAGAAGGCCAATGCCCGCGACCGCCGGCACCGCCTGCTCCACCTCACCGACAAGGGCCGCGAACTGGAAGCCACGCTGACCGCGCTGCAGGCCCGCCGCATCGCTCGCGCCTATGCCGAGACGAAGTCCGGCAACGGCCATGAATTCCGCAATGTGCTGCGCGCCATCATCAACCCCGAGGACCGCCCCCGCATCGAGCGGCTCGACCTCGACCCCCTGTGATCCGCCCGGCCCTAAGCCCCGGTCATCAGGACCGCGGCGCCGTGGACATGGCCATCGCGCAGGTGCGCCAGCGCCTCGTTGGCCTGCTCCAGGGGAAAGCATTCGACGGTGGTGCGCACCGGCACCTTGGGGGCCAGCGCCAGGAAATCCTCGCCGTCCTTGCGCGTCAGGTTGGCCACCGAGACGATCTCGCGCTCCTCCCACAACAGCCGGTAGGGAAAGCTGGGGATGTCGCTCATATGAATGCCGGCGCAGACCACCCGGCCACCCGGCCCGACGGCGGCGAGCGCCGCCGGCACCAGGGCGCCCACCGGAGCGAACAGGATGGCGGCGTCGAGCGGCTCGGGCGGCAGCGCGTCCGACGGGCCGGCCCACACCGCCCCCAGGTCGCGGGCGAAGGCCTGGGCCGCGTCGTCGCCCGGCCGCGTGAAGGCGAACACCTGGCGGCCCTCGAAGGCCGCCACCTGGGCGACGATGTGGGCGGCGCCGCCGAAGCCGTAAAGGCCGAGGCGGACGGGATCGCCGGCCATGCGCAGCGAGCGGTGGCCGATGAGGCCGGCGCACATGAGGGGCGCCGCCTCGGCGTCGGAATAGTCGCCGCCGATGGGGAAAACATAGCGCTGGTCGGCCAGCGCGTAGTCGGCATAGCCGCCGTCCAGTTGATAGCCGGTGTAGCGGGCGGCCCGGCACAGGTTCTCGCGACCCTCCAGGCAAAAGCGGCAGACGCCGCAACTGAAGCCCAGCCACGGAATGCCCACCCGCTGGCCCTCGGCGAAGCGCTCGACGCCGGGGCCCAGCGCCGCCACCCGGCCGACGATCTCGTGACCGGGGATGATCGGCAGCTTCGGCTCGGTCAACTCGCCGTCGACGACGTGCAGGTCGGTGCGGCAGACCCCGCAGGCGGCGACCCGCACCAGAATCTGGCCGGCGGCCGGCTCGGGGCGCGCCACCCGGCGCAGGCGGAGCGGCAGGCCCGCGGCATCGAGAACCATGGCGCGCATGGAGACGGCAGACGGCATGGCTTTTCTCCCGGCGATGACGGGCCTCAAAATAGCAGACGGCGCCCCGTCGTGGGAACCGCGGCCAAGGCGCCCGCACTGCGCTTCCTTTGACGCGACTCCCCGCGGTTGTGCTAGTCTAGCGCCGGTCCCGGACGGGCCGGGAGAGAACGGGAAATTGGATAGGGCGGTGGCGAGCGACGATCTTCCGCATGTCCTGGTGGTGGACGACGACACCCGGCTGCGGGGGCTTCTTCAGAAGTTCCTGAGCGAGAACGGCTTTCGCGTGTCGACCGCCAAGGACGCCGCCGACGCCCGCGAACGGCTGGCCGGCATCGCCTTCGACCTGATCGTGCTCGACCTCATGATGCCGGGCGAAAGCGGGCTCGATTTCGCCGCCGACCTGAGGACGCGCAGCAGCGTGCCGATCCTCATGCTGACCGCCATGGGCGAAGCCGAGCATCGCATCGCCGGGCTGGAGCGCGGCGCCGACGATTATCTGTCCAAGCCCTTCGAGCCGCGCGAACTTCTGCTGCGCCTGCGCAGCATCCTGCGCCGGGTGCCCCAGGCGGCAGCCCCCGGCGACGTCGAGATCCACATGGGGGACGCCACCTACGATCCGAAGCGCGAGCGGCTCCGCCGCAAGGGTCGCGACGTCCGCCTGACCTCGGTCGAGGCCGCGCTGCTGAACGCGCTGGCCGAAACGCCGGGCGGAATCCTCAGCCGTGAGGAGCTGATCGCGCGCACCGGCGCCACCGGCGACGGCCGCGCCATCGACGTGCAGGTGACCCGGCTGCGGCGCAAGATCGAGCCCGATCCCCGCTTCCCCCGCTATCTGCAGACGGTGCGGGGGCGGGGCTACGTGCTGCGCCCGGATTGACGCCGATGGGTTTCCTGACCGACACCGCCAAGCGACTTCTGCCGCGCAGCCTTCTCGGCCGCTCGCTGATGATCATCGTCACCCCGCTGGTGCTGCTGCAGCTGGTGTCGGCCGCCATCTTCTACGAAAGCCACTGGGACAAGATCTCGCTGCGCCTGGCGCGCGGCGTGGCCGGCGACATCGGAACCGTCATCTCGCTGCTTCGCCAGTTTCCGGATGCCGAAGACCGCAACTGGATCTTCAGGCTGGCCGCCGATCACATGGAGCTGACGGTCGCCCTCCAGGAGAAGGCCATCCTGCCCAACCAGCCGGCCCAACCCCGGGGAGTGACCGAGCAGGCGATGGACGACGCCCTGCGCGAACAGGTCACCCAACCGTTCGTGCTCGACACCGAGTCGCTCGATCGCTTCTACGTGGCGAGCATCCAGCTGCCGGCCGGCGTGCTCGAGGTCATCGTGCCCCGCAAGCGGCTGTTCAGTTCCACCGTCTACGTGTTCGTCTTGTGGATGATCGGCACCTCGATGATCCTGTTCGGGGTCGCCACCATCTTCATGCGCAACCAGGTGAAGCCGATCCGTCGCTTGGCCGTCGCCGCCGACAACTTCGGCAAGGGCCGCGAGGTGGTCCGCGTCAAGCCCGAGGGGGCCACCGAGGTGCGCCAGGCGACCACCGCCTTCCTTGCCATGCGCGAGCGCATCCAGCGCCAGATCAGCCAGCGCACCGACATGTTGTCGGGGGTGTCGCACGACCTGCGCACGCCGCTGACCCGCATGAAGCTGCAACTGGCGATGAGCGGCGACGCCGACGGCATCAGCGATCTTCGGACCGACGTCGCCGAGATGGAGCATATGCTGGAGGGTTATCTGGCCTTCGCCCGCGGCGAGGGCACCGAACAGCCCCGGCTGGCCAACCTGACCGACCTTCTGGCCGAGGTCGCCGAGCAGGCCCGGCGCAACGGCGGCCAGATCGACCTTCACTGCGAAGGCCCCTTCACCATGCCGTTGCGCCCCAACGCGCTCAAGCGGGCCATCGCCAACCTGATCGACAACGCGCTGCGCTACGCCGAGCACGTGTGGATTCGCGCCGGCCGGCGGGCCGACGCCATCGAGATTCTCATCGACGACGACGGACCGGGCATTCCCGCCGACAAGCGCGACGAGGTCTTCAAGCCGTTCTTCCGGCTGGACAGTTCGCGCAATCCGGAAACCGGCGGCAGTGGCCTGGGGCTGGCCATCGCGCGCGACATCGTGCGCGGCCACGGCGGCGACATCGAATTGGGCGAGGCCCCGACCGGCGGGCTTCGCGCCCGCGTGCGGCTGCCGGTCTAGGCCGGCGGCGGCTCGCCAGCGGCCGGCCGGGCCGCGGGGCGCCGGCACGGCGCCAGGCCCGACGCCAGATGAACCAGCGTTTCGGCGCGCCGCAATCCCTTGTCCAGCGCCGCCATCGTTTTCGCCATGTCGGGCGTGTCGTCGCGCAGCCAGACCCGCACGGCATCGGCATAGACCAGCATCAGCCCCTGCACGCGGACAAGCCCGCCCAAGCCGGCCGAGGACAGCCCCGCCGCCTCCAGCGTCCATGCCATCGAGCGGGCCATGGCCGGCAGCCCGACGAGGCCGACGGTGGGATCGACGATGTCCCGAAGGATCGCCGCCACCGCCGCTTTGTGCGGGGCCAGGGCGTCGAAACGCCGCATCAGCACCTCGAACAGGCGATCGCGCGCCGCCTCGTCGGCGTCGGCCGGACCGGCCGCCAGGACCTCGCCGTCGACCCGCCGGATGAAGGCGTCGAACAGGCAGTTTTTGGATGGAAACGCCGCATGGAGTTCGCCCAGCGTCAGGCCGGCCGCCTGGGCGATTTGCGTCATGCCGAGGCCGCTCCAGCCTTCGATGGCGGCAAGGTCCAGCGCGGCGTCGATGATGCGCCCGGCCCGGTCGTCGGTGCCGGCGCCCTTGGGCGCGCGCGGATGGTCAGCCGGTCGGCGTGCCATCGCCTCCTCCTTATCCTTCGCGGCGACAGTTCGCCGCGCATCTTCCCCCACCATAATGTTAGGTAGCGACGGCGGCGGCGGCAAGCCGGCCGTCAGCCGGCGAGTTCGCGCGAGCGGCGGGTGGCGGCGGCGATGGCCTTGGTCAGCAGCGGCTGCCAGCCATCGGCGGCCATCAGCACCTTGAGCGCCTCGGCGGTGGTGCCGCCCGGGCTGGTGACGTTCTGGCGCAGCACCGCCGGCGGCTCCGGCGAGCGGTACAGCAGTTCGCCCGAACCGGCAACGGTGACGCGGGCCAGGCGCGCCGCCAGATCGGCCGGCAGGCCGGCCTCGACGCCGGCCTGGGCTAGGGCCTCGGCCAGCAGGAAGACATAGGCGGGCCCACCGCCGGAAAGGGCAGTGACGGCATCGAGATGCGCCTCGTCGTCGATCCAGGCGACTTCGCCGACGGCGGATAGCAGGCCGTCGCACAGGCGGCGCTGGGTTTCGGCGACCGGCGGACTGGCATAGGCCACCGTCATGCCGCGGCGCACCGCCGCCGGGGTATTGGGCATGGCCCTGACGATGGCGGCATCCTTGCCGAGGTGGCGCCGGAAATAGCCGATGGTCTTGCCGGCCGCGATCGACAGGAAAACCGGCCCGTCGGCGGCGAACCGCGCATAGCCGGGAAGGACGCCGTCCATCATCTGCGGCTTGACGGCGAAGATCACGACGTCGGGCCGTTTCGCCGCCGGCACGGCGTCGGCCGAGGCAACGACCGCCACCCCGCGCGCCGTGGCCGGGCCGGCCGCCGGGGCGTGGGGCTCGACGACGACGACATCGGCCGCATCGACGCCGCGCTCCAGCCAGCCCTCAAGCAGGGCGCCACCCATCTTCCCGCAGCCGACCAGGATAAGCGAAGACGCCATCGAAACGCTCAGGCCTCGCCGACGGTTTCCACCATGGCGGCGGAAAGCGCGTCCTGCGGCGACTTGCCGCCCCAGATGACGAATTGGAAGGCCGGATAGAAGCGCTCGCACTCGGCGACCGCGTTGTCCAACAGGTCTTCCAGTTGCTCGGGCGTCGGTCCGCCGGTGCCGCGCAGCGGCAGGGCGTGGCGGTACATGGGCAGCCCCTCCTCTTCCCACATGCCGAAGTGGCCGAGCCACATGCGCTCGTTGACCAGGCACAGCAACTGGCCGATGCCGGCCTTCTTCTCGGCGGGCACCCGCATGTCGAAGGCGCAGGTGAAATGAAGCGCGCCGACCTCCTCGTTCCAGGCGAAGTAGAGGCTGTAGTCGCACCAATGGCCGGGAACCTGGGCAGCCATCTCCTGATCGCTGCGCCGGTCGAACATCCAGTCGTTGGCGGTGACGACCCGTTCCACCACATCGAGCGGATCGACAATCGACTTTTCGTCGGAAAGGGTGGAAGCCCGCATGGCCGCATCTCCCCCAATAGCCAGGTAAGGCATTCGGCCGCCGTGTGGGATGGACCGTCCCTCACCCCTGCATAAAAGGCACCGCCCGATATGTAGTGGCCCATCGCACTCTTTGATACCAATTATAGCCTGCCAAAAGGCGACTCGCCATGCAAGCCTCCTTTTGGCGGGAAGGCCGGTTTATTGTGGATAAGGATGAGGCGCAAAAGGCGGCGGGCCGAGGCCGCATTAACCCTGGGCGTCGGGTTTCCCGGCCGGCTTGGCGGCGGGTTTGGCGCGCCGCGGTTTGGCGGCCTTGGGCGCCCCCTCGCCGGGCAGCCTGGCCTCCAGCGCCGCCACGCGCTTTTCCAGCGTCTCCTGCTGGGCCCGCGCCTTGGCGGCCATCGCTTTGACGGCCTCGAATTCCTCGCGCGGCACGGTGTCGCGGTCGGCCAAAATGCGTTCGAGCTGATGGCGGATCATGGCCTCCAGCTCCCCCTTGATGCCCGTCAAGGTCGAAACGGCGCCGTTGGCGACGCGGGCGAGATCGTCGAGGATACGGTTGCTGGTCTGCATGATCGGGTCCCTCCGCGAAGCGGATTTGCTTAGGAAGTCATTATGGGGCCCGGCGGCGGTGGACGCAACCGGCGGTTCCCGCCGGTGGCCGCCTCGTTCCTCGGAGTCACGCCGCGTCCGCCGGTTTCACCCGTCGCTCGATTTCTTCGCCGCGCTCGCCTTCGACCACGGCAATATCGTACTGGCTCTGGAGATCGAGCCAGAACTGCGGCCTGTTGCCGAAATACCGGCCAAGCCGCACGGCCGTGTCGGCGGTGATCGAGCGGCGGCCGTTGAGGACGTCCGTAATGCGGCCGGACGGAACGCCAAGGTCGAGGGCCAGCCGGTTGGCGCTCAAATCGCGCGCCACCAGCTCGCGCTTGAGCAGCCGGCCGGGGTGGGAGATCGGGAGCATAGGCCATCCTTTGTGGCGGTCGATGATCTGGATGTCATAAGCGGCTCGATATAAAATAGTGTGAAGTGGTCGAAAATCTATAATGAAGGGAGGTTGTGATGCCAAGCCTTCTTGATCACTACGACCAATGCCGCAAAATTCTATGCAATACAGCGAAACGTCGAGAGACCATCACGTACGGCAACTTGGCGAAGGAACTCGGCCTTCGCTTGCCACGTCAAGCATGGAACACGGTACTGGACCCCATTTACGAAGCCGAAATGAGGAAGACTGGCAAAGATTTGACGCTGGTTGTGGTATACGCATCAGGCCCAGCAAAAAAGCTCTGCCGATATTTTAGCAATGGCCAGCCCGCGCGGACTAAGAGGCTGAATCCGCGTAACGTGCGCCAGGTCTCAGATTACAAACGAGAGTTGGAGAAGGTCTTCGACGCCTATGCAGTCATGGATTGCTAAAACAAGGTGGCCGTTTTCCTCGCAACAGCGACCAGTCGCCGCGGCTTGCGGGGCGCCGTCGGCCGCCCTATAAACGCACCATGATCGTCGTCACCGGCGGGGCCGGCTTCATCGGGTCGAACGTCGTCGCCGCCCTCGAAGAGCGGGGAATGGGGCCGATCGCCGTGTGCGACCGCCTGCGCAACGGCGACAAATGGCGCAACATCGCCAAGCGCGAACTCGTCGACGTCATCCCCCCCGACCGATTGTTCGAATTCCTGGACGAGCATCGCAACGCCGTTCGCGCCATCGTCCACATGGGGGCCATCTCCTCGACCACCGAGACCGACGCCGACTTGATCGTCGCCACTAACTTCCGGCTGTCGCTCGACCTCTGGCGCTGGTGCGCGGAACGCGGCGCGCCCTTCATCTATGCCTCTTCCGCCGCCACCTACGGCGACGGCGGCCACGGCTTCGTCGACGACGCCGACCCCGCCGCCCAGGCCCTGTTGCGGCCGCTCAACCCCTACGGCTGGAGCAAGCTTCTGTTCGACCGCCGGGTCGCCCGCCTGCTCGCCGACGGCGAGCCCAAGCCGCCGCAATGGGCCGGCCTCAAGTTCTTCAACGTCTATGGGCCCAACGAGTACCACAAGGGCAAGATGGCCAGCGTCGTCTCCCACCTCTATCCGGTGGCCAAGGCGGGCAAGCCGGCGGTGCTGTTCAAGTCGCACCACCCCGACTATCCCGACGGCGGGCAGTTGCGCGACTTCGTGTGGGTCGGAGACTGCGTCGAGGTCATCCTCTGGCTTCTCGAAAGCCCGCGGGTCAGCGGCCTGCTCAACTGCGGCACCGGCAAAGCCCGCAGCTTCGCCGACCTGGCCGGCGCCGTCTACCGGGCGCTGGGGCGCAATGCCGATATCGAGTACGTGCCGACGCCGGAAGCCATCCGCGACAAGTACCAGTACTTCACCGAGGCCGACACCACCCGGCTGCGCGGCGCCGGCTTCAAGCGGCCCTTCACGGCCCTGGAGGACGGGGTTGCGCACTACGTCCAGGATTTCCTCGACGCCCCCGACCCCTATCGCTGAAACGCACCCCACGGGACGGACGCCGCCATGACCTTCGCGATCGCCTTCCCCAACATCGACCCCGTGCTGATCGAGTTCGGGCCGCTGGCCATCCGCTGGTACGGCCTGGCCTACGTCGCCGGCCTCATCCTCGGCTGGCGCTATGTGCGCCGCCTGGTCGACGGGCCGCCGCCGGTCACCCCGGCCCGCGACGTCGACGATTTCCTGGTCTGGGCGACGCTCGGCGTGGTGCTGGGCGGGCGCCTGGGGTATGTGCTGTTCTACCAGCCCGCCTATTACCTTTCGAATCCGCTGGCCATCTTCCAGGTATGGGCCGGCGGCATGTCGTTCCACGGCGGACTCCTGGGCGTTCTCGTCGCCCTCCTCCTCTTCGTGCGCCGCCGCAACATCCCGCTGCTCGCCTTCGGCGACACCATCGCCTGCGCGGCGCCGATCGGGCTTTTCTTCGGGCGGCTGGCCAACTTCATCAACGGCGAGTTGTTCGGACGCGAAACCGACGTGCCGTGGGCCATGGTTTTTCCCAACGGCGGGCCCATGGCGCGCCATCCCAGCCAGATTTACGAGGCGCTGATGGAGGGCGTGGTGCTGTTCGTCGTCCTCCACCTGCTGTGGCGGCGAAAGACGGTGCGCCGCCGCCCCGGCATCCTGACCGGCGCCTTCCTGATCGGCTATGCCCTGGCCCGCACCGTGGCCGAACTGTTCCGGCAGCCCGACACCCACATCGGCTTCCTGCTGGGCGGCACCACCATGGGCCAATGGCTGTCGGCGCCGATGCTGGCCGTCGGCCTCTACCTGATCCTGCGGGCGCGGCCGCGAACCTGATCCATGGCCGGCGGCCTTCTCGACGTCCTGCTCGGCCGCATCGCCCTTGGCGGGCCGCTGACGGTGGCCGACTACATGGCGGAAGCCCTGGGCCACCCCCGCTTCGGCTATTACGCGACGCGCGATCCGTTCGGCGCCGCCGGCGATTTCGTCACCGCGCCCGAGGTCTCGCAGATGTTCGGAGAACTGATCGGACTGTGGGGCGCGGTAGTCTGGCAGGCCATGGGCCGGCCCGATCCGGTGCGGTGGGTCGAGCTGGGACCGGGTCGCGGCACGCTGATGGCCGACGCCATCCGGGCCAGCCGCACGGTGCCGGGTTTCGTTGAGGCCGCCCGTCTTCACCTGGTCGAAACCAGCCCCGTCCTGCGCCGCATTCAGGCCGCCACCCTGGCCAAGGCCGCCCCGCCGCACCCGCCGCTGTGGCACGCCGACCTTTCCGGCGTCCCCGATGGCCCGATGATCCTGGTCGCCAACGAATTCCTCGACGCCCTGCCCATCCGCCAGTTCGAGCGCACCGCCGCCGGCTGGTGCGAGCGCCTGGTGGCGGCCGGGCCGGGCGGCGACCGGCTGATCTTCGTGCTGTCGCCGCCAAGCCGACGGCCGCCGCTGTTGCCGGCCGCCGTCATCGACGCGCCGGTGGGCGCCATCGCCGAGGTCTCGCCAGCCGTCATCGGGGTGATCGACGCCATCGGCCGGCGGCTGGCCGGAACGGGCGGCGCCGCCCTGATCGTCGATTACGGCCACCCGCGGAGCGCCCCCGGCGACACCCTGCAGGCGGTGCGCGGCCATGCCTACCACGACCCGCTCGCCGACCCCGGCCAAGCCGATCTCACCGCCCATGTCGACTTCGAGGCGGTGGCCCGCGCTGCCGGCGAGGCCGGCGCCCGGCCGTTCGGGCCGATCGGGCAAGGCCTTTTCCTCGAGCGGCTGGGTCTCGGGGCGCGGGCCGACGCCCTTCTCGCCGGCGCCAGCCCGGCACAGGCCGACGCCATCCGCGCCGCCCGCCATCGGCTGACCGCCGCCGGAGAAATGGGCACGCTGTTCAAGGCGGTTTCCCTGCAGCATCCCGGCCTGCCGCCGCCGCCGGGCTTCGCCTGATGCGCGCGGCACGCGCATTGCGAGCCGGGGATGCGACGAAATCCCTTTATCGACTGGGGTCTTCACCGCTATAAAGCGGCCATGATTACGTCATCGGCATTCAATGGCCTGAAGGGCGTCCGCCACGGCTTCTTCACCCGCCGGGGTGGCGTCAGCCAGGGAGTCTACGACTCCCTCAACTGCGGCTACGGCAACGGCGATGCGGCGGAGAGCGTCGCCGCCAACCGGGCCCGCGCCATGGCCATGATGGACCAGCCGGCGGAGGCCCTGCTGACCGCCCGCCAGGTCCATTCGGCCACGGCCGTGGTGGTGGAAAAGCCGTGGGCGCGCGAAGACGCGCCCGAGGCCGACGGCCTGGTGACGGCGGTTCCCGGCATCGCGCTCGGCCTGCTTACCGCCGACTGCATGCCGGTGCTGTTCGCCGATCCGCGGGCCAAGGTGATCGGCGCCGCCCACGCCGGCTGGCGGGGGGCGCGGGCCGGCATCGCCGAGGCGACGGTGGCCGCCATGGAACAGGCGGGCGCCAAGGTCAGCCGCATCGTCGCCGTGATGGGTCCGTGTATCCGCCACGGTTCCTACGAGGTCGGACCCGAATTCCGCGACACCTTCCTCGCCGACGCCGCCGCCAACGATTCGTTCTTCGCGCCGTCGCGCAATCCGGGCCGTTTCCTGTTCGACCTGCCGACCTATCTGTTCCGGCGGATCGATGCCATCGGCCTCAAGCACATCCAGATGCTGCAGATCGACACCTGCCGCGAGGCCGACCGCTTCTTCAGCCACCGCCGATCGACGCTGGCCGGCGAGGCCGCCTGCGGGCGCAACCTGTCGGCGGTCATCCTCGGCGATTGACGCGGCGGGCGGCGGGGGGCTGAATATCGCCGCCATGCCCTATATGATTCTGCTGATCTTCGTTCTGGTTGTCGGATTGGTCGCCACCTGCGCCCTGATGTGACATGCGTGTGAGTCGCGGATTGGTCTTAGCCCTTCTGCTGCTGGCGGCCGCTTGCGGGCCGCTGCCGCAGCCGTTCGAGCACGTCGCCCAGGGCTCGGCCTATCCCTTGGCCGAATTGGCGATCGACGTGCGGGTGGCGCCGGTCGCCGGGCTGCCGGCTTCGAGCGGCGAAGCGCTGGCCCGCGCGGTGGCCGAAAACCTGGGCGCCTATGGCGTGACCGCCACCTCGCGCCCGGGCACCGCCAGCCGATTCGTGCTGCGCGGCGTCTATGCCGCCCCCGCCGCCGCGACGCCCGCCGACGCCGCCATCCTGTGGACGCTCTACGACGCCGAGGGCGAAGCCACCGGCATCCACACCCAGGCCGTCGAGGCCCCGTTCGCCACCGACCCCGGCGCCATCGGGGTGGCCGGCCAGCGGCCCGCCAAGGCGCTGGCCGCCCTCGTCGGTGTCGATGCCGAGCTGCCGGCCGCCGGACCCGACGTGCGTCGCGGCGTGTTTCTGAGCGAGGTCGCCGGGGCGCCCGGCGATGGCAACGCGGCGCTGGCCACCGCCCTGCGCCGCGTCCTGGAGGCCGGACCGTTCGGGCTGGCCGAGACCGCCGACGGCGCCACCCACGTGGTGCGGGGCACCGTCACCGCCGATCCGCCCAAGGACGGCAACCAGCGAATCGCCATCGCATGGCGGGTGAGCACGCCGGACGGCCGGGACGTGGGCGAAGCGAACCAGGAGAACATGGTGCCGGCCGGCCGCCTCGACCGTCGGTGGGGCGGCATCGCCGGCCTCGCCGCGCAGGCGGCGGCCGAAGGGATCGTCGAGATTCTCCAGCGGGCTGGCGACGGCGACCCCGCCCGTTCGGCGGCGGGCCGTCCGTCGATCGTGCTGCCGCCGTCGAGCGACCTGCCGCCGCCGGCCGGGCCTTAGGCCGCGGCCGAGCGGTACGCCGGCGTTCAGGCGGCGCGGCGCTGCAGGACGGTGTCTTCCGCCGGGACGGGACGGGCCTCGGGCGCCATGGAGGCGCTCATCGATTTCAGGGTCACCGGGTCCATGTTTTCGGCCACGTGACGCCCGATGCGGTCGCGCGGGATGCCCAGCGCCGCCAGTTCATCGTCGTCGAGCCGCTGCAACTGGTTGTACAGGCGGAGAGATTCGGTGGCGCGCTGCACCGCGCCGAACATGTAGAGCCCGACGCCGACGCCCATTTTGACCATTCGTCCGATCGCTTGGTAATTCATCTGACACTCCGTGGTCTGCATCCAAAGTTTCGTCGTCGTGCTTCCACGGACGCGCGGCCATTCCACTGCTGGGCTGAGGGTGCGCCTTGTGGGGGGCGTCTTGTTGATCGTCGGGAATTACCCCAACTGTCGGTTGCCGACAACGTACGAAAAATGATCCGCCGTGCAAGGAAAACCGGTTTCGTCCCGGCGCCGGCCAGCCATGCATGAATCGCATGGCGGAGCCGGGATGACGGGCGCTCGGCCGCCTCCGGCCCGCGGCGGGCGCGCCGCCCGATGCGGCGTGCCCGGTCCCCGCGGGCTTTCAGGCGGCGCGTCGACGGACCGGGTCCTCGTTGGCGGCGGCCTCGTCGGCGACGTCGCTTCCAAGCATGGACGGTCGGAGGGAATCGATGACCGGACGGTCGCCCCTCAGCGGCGTGCCGACCCGTGTCGCCACGTAGGACGGAATGTCCTCCCGGGCAATGCCGAGGCGGGCCAACTGGCTGTCGCTGAAGCGTCCGAGCTCGCTGGTCAGGCGGCCCGCGGCGACGCCGGCCCAATGATCGCTGAGAACCCGGGCCGTGCCGGAAGCCAGCCAGCGGGCGGCGCGGCCGATTCCGCCGACCAGCGCGCCCATCACCTGGGCGTTGACCTCTGCCTGCAGACGGGCAGCGTCTTCCTGCACGCGGGCGACATCGCGAAAGGTGTACGTGCCGGCACGCTCGAGATAGTCCGGTGCTGCATCGTATCGTTGCATGATCTTCCTCCGTAGGTTTCCAAACGGTTTCTGCCGATTGCACCCCACGGACGTGCGGCCCCCCGCCGCTTGCGACACCCGGTGGCGCGCCGCGCCCCGAGCATTGTTTTATTTAATAGTCATTCTCAGTACGAGAGCATATGCACCCCGCCCTCCCCGCCGTCAAGGCAAGTGGGATGTTATTTCACAATGTGGTAACATTCGATTTTGGCGGATATCCGCCGGAAAGCTGGTTATTTTGCGGGCACAGCCTGCTTAAAATATGACCACTCCACATCGTGGGATGGAATGGGGGCCGGTCAGAAGAACCGCGAAACCACCAGGAAGCCACCCGACACCAGCAGTAGCCACAGCACGATCCGCCGGAACTGGCGGTCGTCGACCCGGCCATAGGTCTTCATGCCGAGCCAGACGCCCAGAACCGTGCCCGGCAGGCAGATGAGGGCGAGCCTTCCGACCTCGGCGGTCAGCACGCCCTGCACGCCATAGGCGACGAGCGCCGTGGCCAGGATGCTCAAATTGAAGGTCTGGAAGACGGCCCGCTGCTCGTCCTTGCTCCAACCCTTGAGGCCGCACCACAGGGTCGGCAGCGGCCCCGACAGGCCGGCGGCACCGCCCAGGATGCCGCCGCCGAACCCGACGACGGCGTCGGCCGCCCGTCCGCCCCAGGCGACCACCGGCAGCCGGCCGGACAACAGCATCGCCGCCGAATAGATCACCAGGAAGGCGCCGAGCACGGCCTTGAAGGTGGCCGCGGGCACCAGGTCGAGGGCCATCACGCCGAGCGGCACGCCAAAGAGGCCGCCGGCGATGAACGGCCACAGCCGCCGCCAATTCATGGCACGGCGCACGACGAACAGCGATTGCAGCTGGGCCACCACCGAGCAGATGACGACGAGGGGCGCGGCCAGCGCGGGTTCGACGACATGCAGCCACAGGCCGAGGGCCACCAGGCCGGTGCCGAAACCCGCCAGGCCGGAAACGAAACCGCCCAGCCAGGCGCCGGCAAGCACGAACAGGAACAGGCTCACCTCGTCTCCCCCCCCGGGAAGGCCGGCCGCCACGGCCGGCCCGGCACCCATCCCCGCTGGATGCGACGGCCCGCCGCGGTTCCGCCCGGTCGGGCGGTTGCGGCGCGACCGCGACCTCGCATCTCAGCGCATCGGCGCCAGTCGGGCAAGCCCCTTCGAGGATCGACCGCGCCGTCAGGCCGCCGCGCGGCGTTGCGCCCCGTCGTTGTCGGCAACGGCGGCGTCGGACGGATCGCCGTCGATTTCCCGCAGGGTGGCGGCCGGCGCGGCCGTCGGCCACCGCATGGCCCCGTCTTCCATCGAAGCCTGCACGTACTGCGGAATGGCTTCACGGCTGAGGCCGAGGTTGGCCAGCGTCGCGTCGTCCATGCGGTTCAACTCGTCGTAGAGGCGGGACGCAGCCCCGGCCCTGGCGATGAGGACGAAGATCCGCGCCACGGCCGAGGCCGTCTTGCGGATGCCCCGCCACAGGCTGGCCGCCATCTGGCGGGTGATCTCGCCCTGCAGGCGGGCGACCTCCTTTTCGAGAAGGGAGAAGTCGTCGCGGGAATAGGGACTGGGAAAGCGTAGGGATTCGAGTTCTGGCAGTCGACGTTCCATCATAAACCTCCGTGGTCAGCAATCTGTGTCTGCGATTGCGCATCCACGGACGTGCAGGCTCCCATAGGCTTTTGCGATTTCCTCGCAATTCGCGTGCCACTTCCGGCGGCGTGGCCGCGGCCGCTCGCGTTGCGAACGGTTCGCATCACACCTGGGAAGGACGGGGAAGCGCTTCAATACAGGAAGGCGGGAATCGCCATGCCGGAATCGCCGGCCTGGAATGCGCCATCGGCATGGCCGCTCCGCCACGCGGGGCGCCGGAACTTCCGCCGCTCCGGCGGTTAATTCTTTTGCGAGAAGGATAGATCGCAGCGCCCGCGAAACGAGCGAGGAATATTTTCTTGACCACGCCGATTGTTCCTGGTATGTTCCATTATTACTGATTGCGTGGCAGCGGGGAGGCGGAGCGATGAACTGGCACCGACTGGCAAGATGGGCTCGGTGGGTGGCAACAGCCATCGGCGGCGTCGTGATGTTGGTTGGGGTGGTCTACTATTACCTTCTCCCCTTTCTTGTTGCCGCCATCCAACCGCTCGAAGTCAACATCAGCCTGCTAAATGAGTCGGGCGCGCCGGTTGTTATCGAACGTGTGATTTTCGAGGGCAAAGCCCTGAAGGAGGGCGTTCGGGTGGAAGGGAGGTCGCTTGGCGATTCGTGGAGCAAAACGATCACCATAGGGTACGACGAATGGTCGAGACGCGGTCGTCTCGAAATCATCCTGAAGCGCCCCGGACGCGGCGAAAGCGAGAAACACGCCATCCGTCTGCAGCCCAAGTTCGGGGCGAACTGGTGCTTTTATGACATTCATATCCGCGCGCGGAGCGTCGACGCCGAGTTGATCAAATGCATCTTCTTCTAACGCAGCGTTTGAGACTGGGAAGCCGGATCGATGGATCTTGAGAGAATATATAGGGAAGCCGTCGGCGTCGGCCCGGCGTACCGGGAGGCGGGGGCTTCTCGCCTGCCCGGCCTGCACAACGGACCGGGCGACGCCTACCGCCACATCATCGGCGCCGCCGAAATGACACGGCGCTATGGGGCGGCGATGGCCCTTGCCGCGCTGAACGCGCATGAAACGTATCAAGGGGCTGGACAGTCCGATGACGAACGCAAGATGGACCAGCACAACAATGAAATCGGCATCGCCATCGGCCGCCGGGCCGTCACCTACGACGAGGTCGTCACACGCGCCCGCGCGGCGATCGACGCAGCAATCCCGCAGGGTGGCAGCGGCAGGGGCGGCACGGCCCGCTGGCTCAACCAGCCCTTAGGCAAATCGGATTCCCCCGACATGAACTGGCCACCGGACTGGAGCCAAGTGGCGCCGCCCGCCGAGTCCTACAACTCCGACGACGAACGGGACCGTCATCCCGAGTACGGCGCGCCCTCCTTTTCCGGCAGGCCGGTCGGGTCGTGGAACGAGGACGACGTCAGGGCGGTCATGGCCTCCGATGCCTACCGGCAAGCGGGCCATCCGGCCCAGGCGGAAACCCACGCCCGGGTGCGGGCCTGGTTCGAGCGGGCCTACGGCAACCGGCCGGTGCGCCGCGACGCCACCGGCCGGCAGGTCGACGGACCGTTGCGGCAACCGCGGATCGATGCCGCGGGCGCGGCCGGTGGGCCGGTACACGTGCGGGCCCACAGCCGCGAAGGCGGCCGCGTGGACGTCGACGCCCACGACCGGCGGCCGCCGGCCCGCTGATCCCGGCGAGGGGCTCAGTAGCCCAGCGCGCAGCCGTCCTTGCGGGGGTCGGAACCGCCGGTCAGCACGCCTTCGTCCCAATCGATCCAGATGGCTTGGCCGCCGCCCTGGGGTTTGCCGGGCGCGCCGGTGCGATGACCATAGCGGTGCAGGGCGTGCAGCGTTTCTGCCGGCAGGCCGCTTTCCACCTCGACGATGCCCTCGGCGGTCGGAAAGACACGCGGCTGGTCCATGGCCTCCTGGATGTCGAGGCCGTGATCGAGGAATCCGCCCAAAACGTGGGCATGGCCGCACGCCTGATAGGCACCGCCCATGACGCCGAACGGCATGACGACGCGCCCGTCCTTGACCAGCATCCCCGGGATGATGGTGTGGAACGGCCGCTTGCCGCCCGCGATGCAGTTGGGATGGGCGGGATCGAGCACAAAGCCGCAGCCGCGGTTCTGCAACACGACGCCGCTCTTGGGGCTGACCAGGCCGCTGCCGAAGCCGTTGAACAGCGAGTTGATGAAGCTGACCGCCGTCCTCTCCTCGTCGACGACGCACAGATAGACGGTGTCGGGATGGGCCGGCAGTTGCGGGCGCGGCACCGACTTCATGGCTTTGCCGGGGGTGATGAGGGCGCGCAGCGCGTCGGCGTGCCCGGCCGACAGCAGTTCGGCAACCGGCACCGTGGCGTGGCGGGGATCGGCGATGAAGGCGTTGCGGTCGGCATAGGCCAGGCGCGTCGCCTCGATTTCCATGTGCAGGCGCTCGGGCGACATCGGCGCGTAGCCCCCCATGTCGTAGCCCGAGAGGATGTTGAGCAGGATCAGCGCGGTCAGGCCCTGGCCGTTGGGCGGGATCTCGCAGACATCGTAGCCGCGATAGGCGGTGCGAATGGGGGTCACGTACTCGCCCGCATGCGCCGCGAAGTCGTCCAGGGTGTGCAGGCCGCCCAGGCCGCGCAGGTAGGAGACGATGTCCTCGGCCACCGGCCCCGTGTAGAAGGCGTCGCGGCCCTTCTCGGCGATCAGCGCCAGGGTTTTGGCGAGTTCCGGCTGGCGGTGCAACTGCCCGACCGTGGGCGGCCGGCCGCCCGGCAGGAAGATGCGCCTGGCCGTCGGGTCCTTGGAAAGGGTCGCCACCTCGTTGGCGAAGTCGAAGGCGACGCGCGAAGCGATGGGATAGCCGTCGCGGGCGAAACCGATGGCCGGCTCCAGCACGTCTGCCAGCGGCAGCCGCCCGTGATCGGCGACCAGCCGCGCCCAGCCGTCGACGGCGCCGGGGATGGTCACCGCATGCGGGGTGTGGCGCTCGATCTTGGCGATGCCCTGGCTGGCGAACCATTCGGGCGTCGCCGCCGCCGGCGCCGCCCCCGAGCCGTTGTAGCCGATCAGCCTGTCCTGGCCCTTCGGCGCGATGATGCAGAAGCAATCGCCGCCGATGCCGGTCGAGCCGGGCTCGACCACGCATTGCACGGCGATGGCGGCCACCGCCGCGTCGATGGCGTTGCCGCCCTTCTGAAGAATAGTGATGGCGGTCAGCGTGGAGAGCGGATGCGAGGAGGCGGCCATGCCGCGCGTGCCATGCACCGGCGAGCGGCCGGGGAGTTCGAGGTTGCGCACGATGTGCCCTTTCCGGTTTTTTCCTGGAGGCGCGAAGACGGGCGCGATTCTTGACGGCGCCGCCGACCCAGGCAAGCGGAATCGCACCCCGCCGGCTCAATCCGTCTGCGGCAACACCCGCAGGACGGGCCTGCCTTCGCCGCGCCGCTCGATCAGGCGGATCAGGCCCATCACGGCGACGACCAGGGCCAGGATCAGCACGCTCATCGAGCAGGCCAGCCCGTAGCGTCCGTTCTCGGCGTGCAGGAAAATGCCGACCGAGGCCATCATGGTATCGGGGCTGACCAGGAAGATGACGGCGGAAAGCGTCACCGTGCCGTGCACGAAAACATAGAGGGAGGCCAGCAGCAGCACCCGGCGGATGGAAGGCAGGGTGACCAGGAAGAAGGTCTGGATCATGCTGGCGCCCAGCACCTCGGCCGCCTCGTCGATGCCGGTGTCGATGCGTTGAAGCGTGGCGCGCGCCGCCAGCACGCCGACGAAGATGTTGGCGAACAGCACGTTGAGGATGAGGATGGCCGGCGTGCCCACCAGCGACAGTTCGGTCAGCCCGAACGGCCGGTTGAAGGCGACCAGATAGCCGATGCCGTGCAGCACGCCGGGCACGACGCCGGGCAGCAGGGCGACGAAGCCGATGACATGGCGCCCGGGGATGCGGGTGCGTTCCACGAGATAGGCGACCAGCACCGCGAAGACGCCGCCGAAGACGGCCGCCGCGCCGGCGATCTTGAGGCTGGTCCACACGGTGGGGATGCCCATGGCCTCGCTGAAGCTGGCGTAGAGTTCGGAATGGACGCTGTAATGCGTCAGGGTCGGCGTGAAGTCGATGCCCCAGACGCGGGTGAAGGAACCCACCACGATGATGCCGAAAAAGACGACGACGACGGCGCCCACGCCAACGGCCACCGTTTCCAGCCCCAGGCGGGCGGCCAGCGGCAGCGGCAGTTCGGGCGGCGCCCCGGTGCCGGACCCCGAGACGAAGCGGTGGCGCTTCCCTAAGCGCTCGAACAGGAAATAGGCGAGAAGGGTGGGCAGGATCAGCCACACGCAAAGCGCCGCCGCCAGCGACACGTTCTGGAAGCCGACAATCTCGTCATAGATGACGCCGGCCAGCACCGGATAGTTGCGGCCGATGACCAGCGGATTGCCGAAATCGGTCATGCTGAGGATGAAGACCACCAGCGCGGTGCGGATGACGCCGGGGCGGGTCAGCGGCAGGGTGACGTGGGCGAACACCTGCCAGGCGGTGGCGCCCTGGCTGGCCGCCGCCTCCTCGACCCGGCCGTCGTGGCGGGCCAGCACGTCGTCGAGCACGATGTAGGCGTGCGGCAGATAGCTCAGCACCATCGCCGTCACCACGCCGACGAAGCCGTAGATGTTGGTGACGTCGGCGTCGATGAGGCCCAGCATGTCCTCCAGCACCTTGCGCGTGATCAGCCCCTGGCGGCCGAACAGCAGGATGCCGGCAAACGCCATGATGACGGGGGGCGAGACCAGGGGCAGCAGCACCAGGCCGCGCACCAGGCCGGGGGCGCGGATGCCGTTGCGGTTGATGCCGAAGGCCAGCGCATAGGCCAGCACGACGGTGATCAGGCTGGTCAGCGTCGAGACGATCAGGCTGTTGCGCCCGGCCCGCAGCAGGTGCGAATCCTCCAGAAACGCGCGGTAGTTTTCCAGGCTGAAGCCCTTGCGGGCGCCGGTGCGCAGGCGCTCGAACTCCTCGGGCGCAAGCTGGCCGCGCAGCATGAAGGCCAGCGGAATGCGCTTGTGCAGCACCACCATCTGGAGCGGATATTCGGCGTCGAAGGCAGCCCGACTGGTGGCGTCGAGCGCCGCCGTCGCCTGGCCGGCGGCGACGAACTGGGAGGCGTAGTCGGCCTTGCGGTCCCAGGTCGGCGGCACCCCGATGGCGGCGAGCGTCGCCGCCGTCGTTTCCATGCGCTGGACTTCGGTCAGCGAGGCTTCCCACTGGGCCATCGAGCGGACGCGCCCGGCCCCGTCCAGACGATCCAGCGCATCCAGCACGGCGGCGCGCACGACGCGCGGCGGCAGCGGCCCCTCGACATAGACGCTTTTCAGAAGGACGGCCCCCAGCGGCACCACGATGAAGACGAACAGCAACGCCGCCGCCAGCAGGGACACCACGTACGTCGACGTGCGGGCCATCACGCGCCCGCCGTGCCCGCGTCCGTTCCGGGGAAGACCAGCACGGCCTCGGGATCGACAGACCACAGCACCGGATCGCCGGGCGCGAGCCCGAGGCCGAGCCATCGTTCGGTCGGCATGTCGGCCAGCAGGCGGCTGCCGTCGGCCAGGCGGGTGGTGACCCGCACGCTTTGCCCCAGAAAGGCGAAGGCCTCGATCTCGGCGCGCGCCCAGACGCCGGTACCCGACGAGCGGGACGCCAGCCGGACGTGCTCGGGGCGCAGGCAGACCACGCACTCGCCGTCGACGGCGCCGGCCGCCGACATGGGGACGGCCAGGCCGTCGATGCGCACGGTGCCGTTCACCACCCGGCCGTCCAGCCGGTTGCTGGTGCCGATGAAGTTGGCGACGAAGGCGCCGGCCGGGCGGGCATAGACGTCCATCGGCCGCCCGACCTGCCGGAAGCGGCCGCCATCCATCACCGCCACGCGGTCGGACATCGAGAGCGCCTCTTCCTGGTCGTGGGTGACATAGACGGTGGTGATGCCCAGTTCCTTGACGACGGCCCTGACCTCGGCGCGCAGGTGGGCGCGGATCTTGGCGTCCAGCGCCGAGAGCGGCTCGTCCAGGAGCAGGATGGCCGGGTGCGGGGCCAGCGCGCGGGCCAGGGCGACGCGCTGCTGCTGGCCGCCGGAGAGTTCGTGGGGATAGCGGCCCTCCATCCCCTCCAGGCGGGTCAGCGCGCACAACTCGGCGACGCGGGACTCGACCTCGGCTTTGGGGCGGCGGCGCAGGCGCAGCGCGAAGCCGATGTTGCCGGCCACCGTCATGGTCGGAAACAGGGCATAGGACTGGAAGACGAAGCCGATGTTGCGCTTGCGCAGCGGCACGTCGTCGACCCGCCGTTCGCCGATCCAGATCTCGCCGCGATCGGGCCGGGTGAAGCCGGCGATCAGGCGCAGCAGCGTGGTCTTGCCGCAGCCGCTGGCCCCCACCAGGGTGACGAATTCGCCCGAGGCGATGTCGAGCGACACGCCGTCGACGGCGACGCACTCGCCGAAGCGCTTGACGACATTGTCGATTCGCAGACGGGCCACGCTCTTCCTCCGGCTTCACGGACGGCGGCCCCGCGGGCAACGGGCCCGCGGGGCCGGTTTTCCGTCCCGCCTACTTCTCGTACTTCTGGGCCCATTCCTTCTTGAAGGCGGCGGCGTCGACCGGGGCCTTGTATTCCCAGAGCTGGACCTTGGAGACGTCGATCTCGCCGAGGCCCGGCGTCGTCGGCACGCCGATGAAGGGGGCATAGACGGCGGCGCCTTCCGGGCTGGCCATGAAGTCGAGCCACTTCTTGCCGTTCTCGGGATGCGGCGCGCCGAGCACCAGGGCGCCCCCCTCCTTGACGTTCGGCGTCATGTCGAGGAACACCATCTTGACCGGCAACCCGGCCTTGACCTGGTTGATGACGGCGGTGTCGTAGGTAAGCCCGATGGCCGTCTCGCCGGCGCCGGCCTGACGGCCGGCCGCGCTGCCCGAGGAATTGTACTGGAAGATGTTCTTATGCAGCGCGTCGACGTAGTCCCAGCCGTAGGCGTCCTTGAGCGTGGTGAAGATGGTGAGCCCGGTGCCCGACTTGGTCGGCGCCGCGATGGTGATCAGGCCCTTGTAGGCGGGCAAGGCCAGGTCCTTCCACGAGGCGGGGACGGGCTTGCCCTTCTGCTCCATCATCTGGGTGTTGACGGCCGCCACCATCAGGGTCAGCCAATGATAGACATAGAAGCCATCGGCGTCGGCGAAGCGGCCGGGAATTTTCGTTCCCTTCGGCGCATAGGGTTCGATGACGCCGGCGTTCTTCAACTGATCGAGGGCGAACGAATTGACCCCGTAGATGGCGTCGGCCTGGGGATTGGCGCGCTCGGCGATGGTCTTTTCGGTCACCGGGCCGGTGCTCAGGATCACCTGCTTGACCTGGATGTCCGGATACTTCTTGGAAAAGGCATCGGCCAGCGCGGCGTGCAGCTTGCCGTCATCGGCCGCCGTATAGACCAGCAGCTCGTTGCCGCCGGCCGCCAGGGCGGCTCCCGACAGCAGGACGGAAAGGCAAAGTGTCGTCGAGAAAAGCGTCCTTCTCATCTGTCCCCTCCAGGGGAAAAAATCCCCGTATGCCGGAAATCCATGACCTTTATAAGGAATTCGAACGGGCGACATTATTTCACGATCCGTCCCAATACAAGAAGATGCCCAGGACCTTTCGATAATCGGGAAGTAATGTTGTAATCATTGCCTTCATGTTGGATTTTTAACTTTCATGTGCCGCTATTTGACCGATTATGTGGCAATCCTCGGCCGCCCCGCCCGACGGCGCCGGCGTCGAGCGGCCCCCGCAAGGGCGTTTACAGACCTCCGGCACGCTGATACATTCCGCGGCGCCGGCCCCGGGCCTAATCCGCAAGAAAGAGTCCGGGCCTTTTGCGGCGCCTGAACACCGCGGCCAAGGGAATTCCGCGTCCATGAAAATCATCTCGTGCAACAGCAATCGCCCGCTGGCCGAAGCGATTGCCGCCTATCTGCATCTCCCCCTGGCCAAGGCGGTCATCCGCCGATTCTCGGACCAGGAAGTGTTCGTCGAGATCCAGGAGAACGTGCGCGGCGAGGATGTCTTCGTCATCCAGTCCTCGTCGTTCCCGGCCAACGACAACCTGATGGAGCTGCTGGTCACGCTGGACGCGCTCCGGCGCGGCTCGGCCCGGCGGGTCACCGCGGTGATCCCCTATTTCGGCTATGCCAGGCAGGATCGCAAGTCGGGACCGCGCACCCCCATCTCGGCCAAGCTGGTGGCCAACCTGATCACCACCGCCGGGGCGGACCGGGTGCTGACCATGGACCTGCACGCCGGGCAGATTCAGGGCTTCTTCGACATTCCGGTGGACAACCTTTACGGCTCGCTGGTGTTCAACCAGAACATCAAGGAGCGCTTCGACAGCGAAAAGCTGGTGCTGGTGTCGCCCGACGTCGGCGGCGTGGTGCGCACGCGCGGCATGGCCAAGAAGCTGGACGCCGACCTCGCCATCGTCGACAAGCGCCGCGAACGGGCCGGCGTGTCCGAGGTGATGAACATCATCGGCGACGTCAAGGGCCGCCAGTGCATCCTGGTCGACGACATCGTCGATTCGGGCGGTACGCTGTGCAACGCCGCGGTGGCCCTGATCGAACATGGCGCCGAGGGGGTGTGGGCCTACGTCACCCACGGTGTGCTGTCGGGCGGCGCGGTGGCGCGCATCGCGGCTTCCCCGCTGAAACGAATGGTCATCACCGACAGTATCCTGGCGACCGAGGCGCTGCGCGAATCGCCCAGCATCGAGCAGCTTTCCATCGCGCCCCTGATGGCCGAATCGATCCGCCGCATCAGCGAGGAATCGTCGATCTCGATTCTGTTCAACTGAACAAAAGCATTGACCGCAAGGCCCACCGAGCGGTATTGCGGGCCGTTTTCGGCGTCGGCACCCCTGGAGGCCGGCGCTCTTGCCAACAAGGAGAGTACCCATGGCAAAGCATACGGTTCTCGCGGCTGAGCTCCGCGAGCGGGCCGGTAAGGGGGCAGCCCGCGCAACTCGTCGCGCAGGTCGCATTCCCGCCGTCCTCTACGGCAACAAGCTGGAACCCAAGATGGTCTCGCTCGACCCCGTCCAGCTGAACATCGAAATCAACAAGGCCGGCTTCTTCGGCCGCGTCTTCGAGATTGACCTCGGCAAGGAAAAGTTCGCCGTCCTGCCGCGCGACGTGCAGTACCATCCGCTGACCGACCGCCCGATCCACCTCGACTTCCTGCGTTTCTCGGCCGAGACCAAGGTTCACGTCGAGGTCGCCGTCGACTTCCAGAACGAAACGGCGTCGCCGGGCCTCAAGCGGGGTGGCGTGCTCAACGTGGTGCGCCGCGACGTCGAGCTGGTGTGCTCGCCCGAGAGCATCCCGGAGAGTATCGTCGTCGACCTGACCGGGCTCGACATCGGCGATTCGATCCATATCAGCCACGTCAAGCTGCCCGAGGGCGTCGAGCCGGCGATCACGGATCGTGACTTCACCATCGCCACCATCGCCTCTCCGTCCGTGGAAGTGGTGGAGAAGGCCGAGGGTGCGGAAGAGGAACTCGCGGCGCCGACCGCCGAGCCGGCAGCGACTTCGGAGGAGTAAGCCCTCCCGTCCCCTCACGACGGAGGAATCGGCATGCTGTTGGTGGTCGGCCTCGGCAATCCGGGTTCCGACTACGCCAGGAACCGGCACAACGTGGGATTCATGGCGGTGGACGGTATCGTCCACCGCTACCGGTTCTCGTCGTTCCGCGGCAAGTTCCAGGGCCAGATCGCCGAAGGCGAGGTGGCCGGCCGCAGGATCTGCGTGCTGAAGCCGATGACCTTCATGAACCGCTCGGGCGACTCGGTGCTGGGCGCCCAGCGCTTCTTTAAAGTGCCGCCCGAGAACGTGCTGGTCTTCCACGACGAGATCGACCTCGCCCGCGGCAAGCTGCGCGTCAAGCGGGACGGCGGGCACGCCGGCCACAATGGGCTGCGCTCGATCCACGCCCGGATCGGCCCGGCCTATCGGCGGGTGCGCATCGGCGTCGGCCATCCCGGCGACAAGGACCGCGTCGCCAGCCACGTGCTGAAGGATTTCTCGAAGGCCGAGGCCGGCGAGGTGGAGCGGATGGTCGAGGCGATGGCCGAGGCCTTTCCCTTCCTGGTGGTCGACGACGACGCCGGCTTCATGACCCGCGTCTCGCTCATTCTCAACCCGCCGGTCCACAAGCCGCGCAAAGAGGCCGACGACAACGGAAACAGCCAGGAACGAGAGTAGTTTTGGGGACACCATACTAAATTCGACGGGTGGCTGCGCGATCCCGGAAATCGGTTGAATTTAGTATGGTGTCCCCAAAACTGTGAAACGAGCGGAAACGGAGCCCCGGCAATGGGATTTAACTGCGGCATCGTCGGCCTGCCCAACGTCGGCAAGTCGACTCTTTTCAATGCCCTGACCGAGACGGCCCAGGCCGAGGCCGCCAATTATCCGTTCTGCACCATCGAGCCCAACACCGGGCGCGTCGCCGTGCCCGATGCCCGGCTGGACCGCATCCATTCCATCACCAAGTCGGCCAAGAAGACGCCGACCTTCCTCGAATTCGTCGACATCGCCGGCCTGGTGCGCGGCGCCAGCAAGGGCGAAGGGCTGGGCAACCAGTTCCTGGCCAACATCCGCGAGGTCGACGCCGTCATCCACGTGCTGCGCTGCTTCGAGGACGAGAACGTCACCCACACGGAAACCTCCATCGACCCGGTGCGCGACGCCGAGGTGGTGTCGACCGAGTTGCTGCTGGCCGACCTCGACAGCCTGGAGCGGCGGGCCGACCAGACGGCCAAAAAGGCCAAGGGCGGCGACAAGGAGGCGCGGGCCAGGATGGCCGTCATCGAGCCGGTGCTGGAAGCCTTGCGGGCCGGCCGCACGGCGCGCAGCGTCCCCCTGCCGCCCGAGCAGAAGCGCGAGCTGCGCCTGCTGCAACTGCTCTCCGCCAAGCCGGTGCTCTATGCCTGCAACGTCGACGAGGCGGCGGCCGCCACCGGCAACGCGCTGACCGAGAAGGTCGCCGCCATGGCCAAGGCCGAGGGCGCCGGCGCGGTAGTCATCTCGGCCAAGATCGAGGCCGAGATCGCCCAACTGGCCGACGCCGCCGAAAAGCGCGACTTCCTGGAAACCCTGGGGCTTACGGAAACCGGGCTGGCCCAGGTCATCAAGGCCGGCTACGGACTTTTGGACCTGCTCACCTTCTTCACCACCGGGCCCAAGGAAAGCCGTGCCTGGACGGCGCACGGCGGCGCCACGGCGCCGGAAGCGGCGGGCGTCATCCACACCGATTTCCAGCGCGGATTCATCTGCGCGGAGACCATCGGCTACGACGACTTCATCGCGCTGGGCGGCGAACAGGCCTGCAAGGAAGCCGGCAAGATGCGCCAGGAAGGCCGCGAGTATAAGGTGCGCGACGGCGACATCATGCTGTTCCGCTTCAACGTCTAGGCAGCGGCGAGTCGCGACGCTCTTGCTGGTTGCGGGGGCCGTCCGAACCTGGAAGACTGGCCGCCAGCGGCGACCTTGCGAGGGAAAGGATTGAAACCATGGCGGAACCCGGCACGCCCCCGGTCGTCGGCGTCATCGGCGGCAGCGGCATCTACCAGATCGACGGCCTGACCAACACCCGCTGGGAGAAGGTGACATCCCCCTTCGGCGAACCGTCGGACGCCCTGCTCATCGGCGAGTTGGACGGCCGCAAGATGGTGTTCCTGCCGCGCCACGGCCGCGGCCACCGCGTGCCGCCCAGCGAGATCAACTATCGGGCCAACATCGATGCCCTGAAGCGGGCCGGGGTCACCGAGATCATCTCGGTCAGCGCCTGCGGCTCGTTCAAGGAAGAGCTGGCGCCCGGCACGTTCGTGGTGGTCGACCAGTTCATCGATCGCACCTTCAAGCGCGAGAAAAGCTTCTTTTCCACCGGCCTGGTCGCCCACGTCGGTTTCGGCCATCCGGTGTGCGCCCGCCTGGGCGATGCCCTGGAGGCGGCGGGGCGCGAATTGGGCCTGCCGATGGCGCGCGGCGGCACCTACCTGGTGATGGAAGGGCCGCAGTTCTCGACACTCGCCGAATCGAACCTCTATCGGTCGTGGGGCTGCCACGTCATCGGCATGACCAACATGCCGGAGGCCAAGTTGGCCCGCGAGGCCGAGATGTGCTACGCCACCGTCGCCATGGTCACCGACTACGACTGCTGGCACCCCGACCACGACCACGTGTCGGTCGACGCCGTCATCAAGACGCTGCTGGAGAATGCCGACAAGGGCCGTGCCCTGGTCCGCCGGGTGGTCCCCAAGCTGGCCGGGCGCGCCGCCCCGTGCGCCAAGGGCTGCCACACGGCGCTCGACATGGCGCTCATCACCGCGCCCGAGGCCCGCGACCCGGCGGTGATCGCCAAGTTGGATGCCGTGGCCGGGCGCGTGCTGGCCGGCTGACGGAACCCGGGCAAACGGCACGCGGGAAGCGCGCGGCGGTTGAGAGCATGTGTAATTTTCCGCGCCCGAGTGTTACACTGATCGGAAGGAAAAGCGCCGTCCGGAACCAAGCCTGGGAGGTACCGATGTTCACCCGTATGCGTCGCCTGTCGTGGGCCGCGGGCGCAACCGCCGCGGCGGTCCTGGCCATGGCCGCCGCCGCAGCCGTCGCCGAGGAGCCCATCTCGTTCAAGGAAGACGTCGCCCCCATCATCCAGATCCGCTGTCTGGAATGCCATCAGCCGGGCGGCGACGGCTTCGTACAGAGCGGCCTCGACCTCAGCTCCTACGCCGGGGTCATGAAGGGCACCAAGTTCGGGCCCGTGGTGGTGCCCGGCGATGCCATGACCAGCAACTTCCTGGTCGTCGTCGACGGCCGCGCCTCGCAGGCCATCCGCATGCCGCACGAGCGCAAGAAGCTGACCAAGTGCGAGATCGATATCCTGCGCCGCTGGGTCAATTCCGGCGCCAAGAACAACTGAGATCCTTCTTTCCGGAGAAGATGTCGCGGCCCCGGCCCCGCCGGGGCCGTTCGTTCATCCGGCCGGCGCGGCCAGGCGGCGGGCCCGCCTGAGCCACAGGATGGCCAGGGCGGCGGCGACGACGAAGGGCAGCGCGAAAACCTGCACCGCGTTCCAGCCGAAGAAATGCAGCACCGCGCCCGAGGACAGCGAGGCCGTCGCCACCGAACCGAACACCAGGAAGTCGTTGGCCGCCTGCACGTGGGCCCGCTCGGCCGGCCGGTAGGTTTCGGTCAGCAGCGTCGAGGCGCCGACGAAGGTGAAGTTCCAGCCCAGGCCGAGGGCGACCAGGGCGACCCAGAAATGGCCGATGTCGAGGCCGGCCAGGGCGACGGCGGCACAGGCGGCCAGCAGGGCGGTGCCGGCCAGCATGACGTTGAGCACGCCAAAGCGCTGGATGATGGCGCCGGTGACGAAGGAGGGCGCGAACATGGCCAGCACGTGCCACTGGATGACCAGCGCTGCGTCGGGCACGCCGAAGCCACAGCCGACCATGGCCAGCGGCGTCGCCGTCATCACCAGGCTCATCACCCCATAGCCGACCATGCCGCCCAGCACCGCCACCGCGAAGGTCGGCTGGCGGACGATGGCAAGAAGCGGCCGCCCGCCTTCGCTCGCTTCCGCCGCCGAGGGGAGCGGAATGTCCAGGAAAACCAGGAAAAGGGCGGAAAGGATCGGCAGCCCGGCCAGGGCCACGTAGGCGCCGAGGAAGGGAATGGGGGCCAGGACGTCAGCCGTCAGCTTGACCAGCTCCGGCCCGGCCACCGCCGCCGCAACGCCGCCGGCCAGCACGAGGGAGATGGCGCGGCTCTTGAAGGCGGGGGCCGCGACGTCGGCGGCGGCAAAGCGGAAATACTGGCCGAAGCCGCCGTTGAGCCCCATCAGGAAGCAGCCGAAGGAAAACAGCCAGAAGGCCCCGACATAGATGGCGAAGGCCGCCGTCAGGGCGCCCGAGAGGCCGATGGCGGCGCCCAGCAGGAAACCCGGCCGCCGGCCGACCCGCTTCATCAGCAGCGAAGCCGGCACCGTGGCGACGAGGGTGCCGACCACCACCATCGACACCGGCAGGGTGGCCAGCGCCGGCTCCACCGCGAGCGTCGCCCCGACCAGGCCGCTGAGAATGATCAGCATGCTCTGTCCGGTGGTGAACAGGCCCTGGCAGGCGGCCAGGATCAGGACGTTGCGGCGGTCGCGAGAGAGAGTCACGTCATCCCCTTGACGAACGGGCCGCCGGCGGCAGCCGGCGGCCCATGCAAGAGCCCCAGGCGATCGCCGGCCGTCAGTGCAGCTTGGACCACACCTGGCGCTTGAGCGCGTAGAGCATCCCGGTCAGCACCACCAGGAAGATCAGCACCTTGAGCCCCAGGCGCTTGCGCGCCTCGAGCTCGGGCGAGGCCGCCCAGGCAAGGAACGTGGTCACGTCGTGGGCCATCTGCTCGACGGTGGCCGGCGTGCCGTCCTCGAACGTGACGCCGCCTTCGCTGAGCGGCGGCGGCATGGCGATCTGGTGGCCCGGAAAATGCTCGTTGTAGTACATGCCCTCGCCGACGGTGACGCCGGCCGGCGGCTCGTCCTTGTAGCCGGTCAGCAGTCCATGGATGTAGTCGGCGCCGCCCTTGCGGGCCTTGACGATGAGGGTGAGGTCGGGCGGATAGGCGCCGTTGTTGGCGGCCCGCGCCGCCTGCTCGTTGGCGAACGGCGGCACGACGCGATCGGCCGCCCGGGCCGGACGCATGTACAGGTCGCCTTCGTCGTTGGGGCCGTCCTCGACTTCCTTCTCGGCGGCGATCTCGGCGATCTGGTTGTCGTCGAGCCCGATGCCGGCGAGGTTGCGGTAGGCCAGCCCGGTGATGCCGTGGCAGGCGGCGCAGACCTGATTGTAGACGGCGAAGCCCCGCTTCAGCGCCGATTCCTCGAAATGGCCGAAGGGGCCGGCGAACAGCCAGTCCTGCTGGGGCAAGGCCGTCGTCTCGGCGGCGACGGCCGGGGCGGCGCCCAAGGCCAGCGCGGCCATGGCGGAAAGGACGATCCGGCGCATCACGAAGCCCCCCCTGTCTTGACGCCGCGTCGGGTGACGGCGGCACTGATGCTTTCGGGCAGCGGCCGCGGCCGTTCCAGCTTCCCCAGCACCGGCACGATGACCAGGAAGTGGAAGAAGTACCAGAAGGTGGCCGCCTGCCCGGCGATGACGAAAAGGCCCTCGGGCGGATTGGCCCCGATGTAGCCCAGCGCCAGGCAGTCGACAAGGAACAGCCAGAAGAACTGCTTGTAGAGGGGCCGGAAGCGGGCGCTGCGCACCTTCGAGGTATCGAGCCACGGCAGCACCAGGAGGACGGCGATGGAGCCGAACATCATGGCGACGCCGATCAGCTTGGCCGGAATGAACCAGATGTCGAACGTGATGGCGCGCAGGATCGCGTAGAACGGCAGGAAGTACCATTCCGGCACGATGTGCGGCGGCGTCTGCAGCGGGTTGGCCTCGATGTAGTTGTCGGGCTCGCCGAAAAAGTCGGGAGCGAAGAAGACGAAAGCCAGGTAGACAATCAGAAACGCCCCGAGGCCGAGCGAGTCCTTGGCCGTGTAGTAGGGGTGGAAGGGAATGGTGTCCTGCTCGCCCTTGACGTCGATGCCCAAGGGATTGCTGGACTTGTGGCTGTGCAGCGCCCACAGGTGCAGGAAGACCAGCCCGAAGATGACGAACGGCAGCAGATAGTGCAGGGCGAAGAAGCGGTTCAACGTCGGGTTGTCGACCGCGAATCCGCCCCACAGCCAGGTGACGATCTTGGGGCCGACCAGTGGAATGGCCGAGAACAGGTTGGTGATGACGGTGGCGCCCCAGAAGCTCATCTGGCCCCAGGGCAGCACGTAGCCGACGAAGGCGGTGGCCATCATGGCGAACAGGATGAGCACGCCGATGATCCACAGAAGCTCGCGCGGCGCCTTGTAGGAACCGTAATAAAGGCCGCGGAAGATGTGGATGTAGACCACGATGAAGAACATGGTGGCGCCGTTCATGTGCAGATAGCGCATCAACCAGCCGTAATTGACGTCGCGCATGATCCGCTCGACGCTGGCAAATGCGTAATCCACGTGCGGCGTATAGCTCATCGCCAGGAAGATGCCAGTGGCGATCATGATGACCAGCACGATCCCGGCCAGCGAGCCGAAATTCCACCAGTAGTTCAGGTTCCGGGGCGTCGGGTAGTCGATCAGGTGATGGTCGACGAAGGTGAACACCGGCAGACGGTAGTCGATCCACTTGACGGTCGCGTCAATCCACTTCGGACTAGCCATGGCCGCCCCCCTCAACCGATCCGGATGGTGTTGTCGTCGCCGAACGTGTAGGGCGGCACTTCCAGGTTGGTCGGCGCCGGCCCCTTGCGGATGCGCCCGGCGGTGTCGTAGACCGAGCCGTGGCAGGGGCAGAACCAGCCGCCGAAATCGCCCCTGAGATCGCCCGACTTCTGGCCCAGCGGGATGCACCCCAGGTGCGTGCAGATGCCGACCATGATCAGCCATTCCGGCTTCTGCGCCCGCGCTTCGTCGGGCTGCGGATCGGGCAGGGTTTCGATCTTCACCGCGCGGGCCTCCTCGATCTCCTTGGCCGTGCGATGGCTGATGAACACCGGCTTGCCGCGCCATACCACGGTGATCCGTTGGCCTTCCTGAACGGGCGTGAGATCGACGTCGGTTGACGCCAGGGCCAGGACATCGGCCGCCGGGTTCATGGAATCGATGAAGGGCCAGGCCGCCAGGGCGGCGCCGACGGCGCCGACCGTGGCCGTGGTGATCAGAAGGAAGTCGCGTCGGGAACCATCCTCGGGATGGCCGAGGGAAGCCGGAGTGGCCTTGTCGGTCATGAACACTCCTTAATGATAGTAATTATCCATATGCACAAACACGGCTTCGCCCCCACAGCGGGGCAACCGCCGTAGGGGCGAAGGATATACCCGCATTAGATGCGAATGAAAATAACCAAGATCAAGAAAAAGGACGCCCGGATGCCCGAAAAAAGCCTTGCATCAATCAAACAAATGTTCATATATCGACCTGTTCACATTTCAGGAGAACGCCGTGCCCGATGATCAGGTGGTCGAAATCGCCGAGGTCTTCCGCCTGCTGGGCGATCCCACCCGGTTGCGCGTCGTCCTGGCCTGCCTCACCGAGGCGCGCGCCGTCGGCGACATCGCCGACGCCCTGGAGGTCTCGCCCTCGCTGGTCAGCCATCACCTGCGGCTGCTGCGCGCCGCCCGCCTGGTGCGGGCCGAACGGCACGGCCGCGAGGTCCACTACACCGCCGCCGACGAGCACGTGCGCTGCATCCTCGTCGACATGATCGACCACGTCCGCGAACCGGAAACGGAGACCGTCTGAATGGCCTGCTCGTGTCATTGCGAGATCGACAACTCGGCCGCCGTCGGCGCCTACCGCCGGGTGCTGTGGATCGTCATCGCCATCAACGCCACCATGTTCGTCGTCGAGCTGACGGGCGGCCTGATCGCCGGCTCGGTGTCGTTGCAGGCCGACGCGCTCGACTTCCTGGGGGATTCCCTGACCTACGGGATCAGCCTCGCGGTGCTCGCCATGAGTCTGCGCTGGCGGGCCGGCGCCGCCCTCGTCAAGGGCGCCTCGATGGGCCTGTTTGGCGTCTGGGTGATCGGCACCTCGGCCTACCATGTCCTCTATCCCGGCCTGCCCAGCGCGCCGATCATGGGCGGCATCGGCACCGCCGCGCTGATCGCCAACGTGACCAGCGCGCTGCTGCTCTACCGCCACCGCCAGGGCGACGCCAACATGCGCTCGGTGTGGCTGTGCAGCCGCAACGACGCCATCTCCAACATCGCCGTCATCATCGCCGCCAGCGGCGTGTGGGCAACCGCCACCGCCTGGCCCGACCTCATCGTCGGCGCCATCATGGCGATCCTGGCGATGAGTTCCTCCTATCAGGTGATCCGCCAGGCCAGGGCCGAATGGGGGCTCGCGGCAGCATAGCGGCGGCCCATCGCCTCGGCTATCATCGCGGCCATGCGTTTGGCCCTTTTCGAACCCGACATTCCGCAGAACGCCGGCACCATGATCCGCACCGCGGTGTGCCTCGGCGTGCCGGTCGACCTTATCGAGCCGTGCGGCTTCGTGTGGGGGGACCGCCATTTCCGCCGCGCCGGCATGGACTACCTGGAGCGTGCCGGGATCACCCGCCATGAATCGTGGGAGACCTTCCTGGCGGCCAGCCGCGCGGCCCATCGCCGGTTGGTGCTGCTGACGACCAAGGGCACCGTTCGCCATATCGATTTCCGCTTTGGGCCCGACGACGTGCTGATCGTCGGGCGCGAGAGCGCCGGCGCGCCGGAGGCCGTGCACGCCGCCGCCGACGCCCGTCTCGTCGTCCCGATGGCGGCGGGCGAGCGCTCGCTCAACGTGGCGGTGACTGCCGCCCTGGTCCTGGGCGAGGCTTTGCGCCAGACCGGCGGCTTCGGAGGGGATGCCTGATGGAGCGCTTCACCGCAGAGCACAAGCGGCGGGCCGCCATCTGGTTCAAGCGGTTGCGCGACGATATTTGCGCGGCGCTCGAGGCGCTCGAGGACGAATTCGCCGATGCGCCCCCCTATGACACCGCCCCGCCCGGCCGCTTCGAGCGCACCCGCTGGGCGCGCGAGATCGAGGAAGGCGGCCGGGCCCACGGCGGCGGCGGCGTGATGGGGCTTCTGCGCGGACAGGTATTCGAGAAGGCCGGGGTCAACGTCTCGCTGGTCCACGGCACCTTCTCCGAGGAGTTCCGCCAGCGCATGCCGGGCGCCGCCGAGGACCCCCGTTTCTGGGCCTCCGGCGTTTCGGTGGTCATCCATCCGCGCTCGCCCAAGGTGCCGGCGGTGCACATGAACACCCGCATGATCGTCACCACCCGGGGATGGTTCGGCGGCGGCGCCGACATGACGCCGGTCGTCGAGGTCCCCGCCGACACCGCCGACTTCCACGCGGCACTGGCCACCGCCTGCGACGGCTATCGGGCCGGCGCCTACGCCGACTACAAAAAATGGTGCGACGAGTACTTCTTCCTGCCCCATCGCGGCGAAACCCGGGGCGTCGGCGGCATCTTCTATGACACCCTGGATTCCGGAGACTGGGAGCGGGACTTCGCCTTCACCCAGGCGGTGGGGCGCGCCTTCCTTGGCATCTATCCCGAAATCGTGCGCCGCCACGCCGCCGAGCCGTGGAGCGAGGAAGACCGCCGCCGCCAGTTGGTCAAGCGCGGCCGCTATGTCGAGTTCAACCTGCTCTACGACCGTGGCACGCTCTTTGGCCTCAAGACCGGCGGCAACGTCGAAGCCATCCTGATGAGCCTGCCGCCGATGACGGCGTGGCCGTAGCTGGGGGCAACTCCGATACACCCCCACCCCAACCCTCCCCCGTCGAGGGGGAGGGGGAAGAAAGGTGCTTGCCATGGCGTCCACCCCCTCGCGGGGGAGGGACAGGGAGGGGGGGGCCGAGAGTTTGATGCCGAGCGAGGAGGCGATCCTATCGGATCGCAAGACCCTAACCGGCCAAATCGCGCAGGCGGGCTAGGCAGGCCTTGCGATCGGCCGTGAAGTCGCCGGCTTCCCACCACGCCTCGACCGCCTTCAGCAGTTCGCCGAGGCGCGGCCCCGGGGTGACGCCGAGGGCGGCGGCGTCGGCGCCCTTGAGCGGAAAGATCGGCGCCGGCCAGCCGGCCGCCGTTTCCAGCAGGGCGGCCCAGGCGGCGTTGCGCCCGCCGCCTTTGCGCGGCGCCACGGCCAGCTCGCCGGCCCACGCCAGCAACACCCAGTCGCGAGCCGTTTCGTTGCCGCAATGATAGACGGCGCGGTGCAGCGCCGTAGTACCCGCCTCCGGCGTCAGTTCGAAGGCCGGGGCCGCGAGGGCGGCCAGCCGCGCCGCCTCGCGCCGGGAAAGCCGCAGGCGTTCGGCCAGGACGGCGGCGCCATTGGCATCGGTGCGGAGCAGGGCGGCCAGGCGGCGCAGCGCGTCGGGGCTGACGCTTGCCAGCTTGAGCGCGGTCGAATCGAGCCAGGTCATCATGCGCAGGCGGCCGATGTCGGTGGGCGGCGGCACGACGTGTTCGAGCACGTGGGTGTCGTGCATGAGCACCGCGGTATCGGCCGCGTTGGGGGCCAGCAGGATGCGGAACATCTCGTCTCGCACCCGCTCGCCCGACAGCCTGGCGATGCCGGGAGCCAGTTGCCGGCAGGCGGCCAGCGCCTCGGCGTCGGGCGGCGGCCGGCCGTAGGTGGCGTACATGCGAAAGAAGCGCAGCAGCCGCAGGTAGTCTTCCTCGATGCGCTCGCGCGGGATGCCGACGAAGCGCACCACGCCGTCGCCGAGGTCGGCCAGGCCGTCGAACGGATCGTAGATGTCGCCCGCCGATGTGCAGGACAGCGCGTTGAAGGTGAAATCGCGGCGCGCCGCGTCGGCGATCCAGTTATCGGTGAAGGCCACCTTGGCGTGGCGCCCGTCGGTGGCGAGATCGAGGCGCAGCGTGGTGATCTCGAATTTGGCCGCGCCGATCATGGCGGTGACGGTGCCGTGGGCGATACCGGTGGGGATGACCTTGATTCCGGCCGCCTCCAGCAGCGCCGTCACCGTGGCCGGCGGGTCGGGGGTGGCGATGTCGACGTCCTTGACCGGCCGCTTGAGCACGGCATCGCGCACGCAGCCGCCGACGAAGCGCACGTCGGCGCCCCGGGCGGTCAGCGCGGCCATGACGGCCCGCGTTTCCGGCGCCGTCATCCAGGGCTGCGGGGCGATCTTGCCGGTCGGTTGCACGGATGGGCGATCCTTGGCCATGACAGGCAGGCGAGGGTGGCCGGACGGCTTGACCCTGTCAAGGCAGGCGGCGGCCCTCGCCCTTGCCGAAACCCCGCCGCTCCATCAACCCCCAACCCTTGGCACCGCGCAGGAACTGCCAGTAACCGGCGATTCGCCACAGATTGTTGATCTGGCGATAGCCAAAGTTCTCGGCCACCGCCACCAGGGTCAGCAAGGCAAGATCGCGGGGGCGCGGATAGCGGTGCAACTGGAGTTCCTCGAGGATCAGCGCTCCAACGCTGACGCAGACACCGAAGACGAAAGTCAGGGCCAGGAAAGCCAGTAGGTACTCCACGCCGAGGAGCCCCGTCCCCCAAAGCAGCGGAATCAGCAAGTAACCCAGGACCTCCAGCGGCGGTCCCAGGACGTCGGCGAGAAAGAGATAGGGGAACCCGACCAAGCCCGCCGCCCCGTAGCGGGGATTGCCCAGCATACGGAAATGCGTGAAGAAGGTTTCCAGCGCGCCGCGCTGCCAGCGACGGCGCTGGCGGCCAAGTTGCCGCAGTGTGACTGGCACCTCGGTCCAGCACACCGGGTCGGCCACGAAGCGGACTTCGCCGTTGATGCCCCGTTCATGAATCAGGCGATGGATCTTGACGATGAGGTCGATGTCCTCGCCGACCGTGCCGAGGCTGTAGCCGCCGACGGCAACCACCGCGCTCCGCTTGAAAATGCCGAAGGCGCCGGAAATCACCATGAGAGCGTTAAGGCGACTCCAGGCCAGCCGCGCCATCAGGAAGGCCCGCAGGTATTCGACAATTTGGAAGAGGGCGAGCGGCTCGCCGGGCAGCCCCACTTCGACCACCTGCCCGGCCCGCACGGTGCAGCCGTTGACAACGCGGATGGTGCCGCCCACCGCCAGGACTTGGATGGGATCGTCTGCGAACGGCTGGACAGCCCGCAGGAGCGAGTCGTTCTCCAGCAGTGAATCGGCGTCCATGGCGCATACGAGAGGCATGCGCGCCAGGTTGATGCCGGCATTCAAGGCATCGGCCTTGCCGCCGTTCTCCTTGTCGACGACCATCAATTGGGGATGGCGGGACGACCTGTAGATGTTGCGGATCGGCCGGTGAGGCACCGCCTCCTCGAACGCGCGGGCCGCGGGACGCAAATCGAACGCTCCGATCATTTCGCCGAGCGTGCGATCGGTCGAACCGTCATTGATCACGATGATCTCGAAGTTGGGATAGGTAAGGGCGAGCAGGGAGCGAATGTTCTCGACCACCGTCGCTTGTTCGTTGAAGGCGGGAACCAACAGCGAGATGGGAATGGTCGAATCGCTGAGTTGCAGCCATACTTCGCGCCGATCGGGAACGGGCGGACGCGCGCGAAGGGCAACGAAGGAAATGGTGAACTGCACGAGGTACAGAAGGTTCTGAAGCGCGCCTGCGGCAATGATGGCGAGGCCAACGGCGACGGCCGCCGTGCCAACCGCTGCATGCAGCGCCTGAAGGCCAGGCATCATGCGGCCTCCGCCTCGGCCAGCACTGCCGTCACGATTTCCCGGGCCGAACCGGGTTCGGCGGCAAGCCGTTCGAGGGTGCGTAGTCCTTCCCCACCGATCTGAGCCAGAGCGCGGGCGGCACGGAAACGCACCCACCATTCCCCGTCGGCCAGCAACGAGACGAGCGCCGGCACCGCGTCCGCAAGTCCGATGGTGCCGGCGCAGATGGCAGCCTGGGCCCGCACCACCCAAGATTCGTCCGCAAGCCCGGCCAGAACGGTCGTGGCTGCGCCAGGGTGGCCGATCAGCGCCAGCGCCCGCATGGCCTCAGCCCGCACGTCGACCGCCGAAGACGCCGCCAGAACGATGATGGCGGGCAGCAAGGTGGGGTCCCGTGTGCCGGCCAGGCCGTAAAGGGCGAGCACCTTTACCGTGTCAGGGACCTTGGCAGTGAGAAGGTCCAGCATCTCCGCGGTGCGTCGGGGAGCCAGGTCGCGGAAGATCTCGCGCATGGCCCGCGAGTGAATGGCACCGCCGATGTCGAGGGGCTCGATAAGGGCCCGTAATGATTGCTCCGCCCCCGCATCGACCAGCGCCTGCGTCGCGGCAAGCCGAACCCGCGGCGAACGATCGCCAAGTGCCGCTGTCAATGCTTCAATCGCCTGCGGGTCGTCAAACAGCGCCAGCGCGGCGACGGCGCGCAGGCGATGCTCCTCGTTTCCCCAACCGGGAGGGAGGAACCAATTGACCGCGACGGCCCCGGCACGAGGATGTCGCTCGCCGCTGCCGCTTCCCAGAACGTCCAAGAAAAATTTGCAGCCACCCAATTCGTTGACCATGCGGAGAAGGTTGTCGCGCGCCGGGCCCCGGACCAAGCGCGCCAGATCCTCGAGCATGTCGCGGATGTCGTTCCGGTCGTCTTCCGTCAGATGATCGATCAGATCCCTGCCTTCCTGGGGGTCCTCCAGATACTCGAAAACCAAGCCGCGCAGCGCCTTCTGACGGGCCTTGCGAAGACGGGCCCACCGGTCGATGACGAGGCGCCGGATAATCAGGACCAACATCGTTCCCAGGGATGCCGCTGCCAGAGCCAGGGAAGCGAACCAGATGAGCCAAAGCAGCATGGCCGGCGCCCGCGCGTCAGAAGCGATAGCCGACGGTGGCGGAAACCACGTCGCGGATATAGGTGTTCTTGCGATTGTCGTGGCTGTAGGAGACCGTCAGGTCGACGTCAGGCGTCAGGCCGAACACGATGCCGCCGAAACTCGAACGGGTTTCCACGGTGGTGCCGAGTTCGGTCTCCGGCGCCACGGCACTGCCGCCAAACAACCGCAGGCTGTCCAGCACCTGCCAATCGGCCCGCAGCGACCACCCCGCCGCGCGCTTGTTGCCCGCCTCGGCGTCGAAGCTGTTGAGCCAGCGCCCGGTCAGCCAGACCCGCCCATCGAACAGGTATTGCTGAAGTCCCGGGTTGACGGTCCGAACATCGCCGGTTGCGTAATGGCTGTGCCTGATATCGGCGAGGGCCTCTGTCGGCCCGATCACAGCCCCCCCCGCCCAGAGCCTCAGGGTGGCGCCGGCCTCGGCAGTCCAGCGGGCCAGGAAGTCGGCATCCGGGGTCGCCCCCACCTGCAGGCGGACGCGGAGATCCGGCCCCACGCGCTGCTCGACGCCTCCCCGCAGATAGGTGTCCGTCTGCCCGAAACGGCGGCTGACCTGCACTCCGCCCAGCAGGCGGGTATCGTCATCGACATCGAACGAGCCGTCGGCCTCGACCTCGCGCCAATCCCGGTTGCCGCTGCGCGAAAACGTGCTGTGCGAATAGCCGAGCGCGATGCGTCCGCGGTGGGCCATGGCCGACTGCGCAGCCTCGGCGTCGGCCATCCCCTTGCTGGCTTCCTCATTGCCGGGAGCGAGACGAAGAACCTTGGTGAACGCGGCCGTGGCGGCCGTGGCGTCGCCCCGGTATAGGGCCAGGCGGCCTTGAAGGTTGAGAACGTCGACGTTGCCGGGGAAGTCGCCAAGCAGATCCTCGACATCGGCCGCCGCCTCGTCATGGCGGCCCATCCACCCTTCGATGCGGGCTGCCGCCAGACGGAGATCGAAATCGCCAGGCGCCAGGACCAGGCCACGCCGCACCGTGGCCAGCGCCTCGGCGTGGCGCCCTTGGTAGCCCTGGACGAGGCCAAGGTGCAAAAGGGCGGCCGGATCATGCGGCCGTATTTCCAACGCTGCCTTCAACCCTGCTTCGGCGGCGGCGTAGTTGCCCGCCGAGCGGGCCACCAGCGCATCCCGCATCAGCGTCTCGAAATCGGCCGCCAATGCCCCGACCCCGGTCAGAACGAGCAGCGCCAGTGCCCCGAAAAGGACGCCAAGGCGGGTTTGCCCGATCCTCACGAAGATGGTGCTCCGGTCAGCAGCCGTTCGACTCGGGCCAGCAATTCCTCGGGCATGAAGGGCTTCACCAGGTAATCGGAAGCACCGAGTGCGAGCGCATTGACGATGTCCTGTCCCCGCCGCCGGGCCGTCAGCATGACAACGGGAATGGTGGCGAGGGTCGGGTCTTCGCGCATGCGGCGCAGCACCTCAAGCCCGTCCAGGCCCGGCAGCATGCCATCGAGGATGACTACGTGCGGCCGCCCGGTCCGGATGCGTTCCCACGCCTCGGCACCATCGGCGACGATCTCGACCTCGAATTTCTTGAGACGCAGCTTGTGCCCGATCAGATCGGCAATAAGGTCGTCGTCCTCCGCGACCAGCACGCGCCGCCCCTGGAATGTTTTCTGCATTCCCGAGAACCTTTCGTTCCCAGCCGTTCTCGCCGCAGGCTCGGCGCCTGCATCATAGCGTGTCGGACCCGGCGATTGAACCGAAATGGCCTACTCGACGTATCCCGGCACGATGCGGCCGTTCTCGGTGCGGGGCGGCACGTACGTGCCCTCGGGCGAACCGCCGCCGGTCAGCGCCGAGATCCCCAGCACCGCCAGCATCAGGAAGAAGCCGGCGACGATCAGCCAGAACCACGGCCCCTCGTACCACAGCGGCGGCTCCTCGGCCGTCCGCCGGTGCTTACGGGCGATCCACGTCCACACCAGGTAGACGGCGACCGGTAGGATCAGCGGAAACAGATATTGAAACAGGATGCGGATCATCGGCGATTCAGCCGTTGGTACAGATTGATCAGCATACCGGCAGTGGCGCCCCAAATGAAGTATCCCTCGTAGGGCATGGCGTAGAAATGGCGATCGCGGCCGGCGATGATGCGCTCGTGCCGCTGGTGGTTGGCGGGATCGAGCAGGAAGGCCAATGGCACCTCGAAGGCTTCCGCCACTTCGCGGACTTGCGGCGTCAGCGTGAACGGCGGGGCGACGACGCCGACCACCGGGGTGATGGAAAAGCCGCTGCCGGTCATGTAGTCGTCGAGGCGGCCCAGCACCTCGATGTGGCGGCGATCGAGGCCGATCTCCTCTTCCGTTTCGCGCAGCGCCGCGTCCTCGGGGCTGGCGTCGTCGGGCTCGATGCGGCCGCCGGGAAAGCAGATCTGGCCGGCGTGCTCGGGCAGGTCGTCGGTGCGCCGGGTGAACAGCACGGTCAGGGCGTCCTTGCGGTCGATCACCGGCACCAGGACGGCGGCCGGCACCAGCGCCCGGCGGGCCACCATGTCCGGGTTGAGATCGGAATCGCCATGCAGCCGGGCCGCGCCGCCGTTGCCCCCCGCGCTCGCGTGGAATTCCTCGACGAACCGCCGGCGCCTCATTCCCCGTGGTCCAGGCGGCCGATGGCGAAAAACGAGCCGGCGCTCCACACCCCGTAGAATTGCTCGCCGTCGATCTTTTCTTCGAGGCCCCGCGCCACCACCTCATAATACACGGACCGCGTCAGGCGCGCCGGCATGCCGTCGCGGATCAGGACGTAGGGCGACGGTTCGGCGGTCGCCGGATCGGTGGCGACGTCGAGCGGATGGTCGTTATCGAGGGTAACGATTTCGTCGACGTTGGTGCGGAAGCTCAGCACCTGTTCGCGGCCCGCCCCGGCGGTGAACAGTTCGACCGCCAGGAACGGCGCGTCCTCGACCTCGACGCGGCCCATCTCGGCGGGGGTCACCAGCCAGTAGCCGCCGTCGGCGGCGCGGCAGAGGGCGGAGGCGAAGAGACAGACCATTTCCTTGCGCGGGATCGGCGAACCCCGGTAGTGCCAGACCCCGTTGCGATCGATGCGGATGTCGAGGTCGCCGCACAGCGTGCGGCCCTCGGCGGGAACTGGCAGCAGGCCCGTTTCGGAAGATGAGGCGGGATCGGGGAGTTCCGAGGGGGTATGATTCATTCCCGAGGGCCAACCTTAGCGGAGAGAACGCGGTGACGGGTAAGGCAAAAGATAACGTGAATTTGTCGGACTCCAAGGACCTTGTCACGGAAATCGACCGGCTGGGCGTGCAAATCGCGGCGGCCGGCGTCGGCATCGGGCGGGTCATCTTCGGCCAGCCCCGGGTCCTCGAGGAGACGTTGATCACGCTGCTGGCGGGCGGCCACCTGCTGCTGATCGGCGTGCCGGGCCTGGCCAAGACCCGCCTGGTCGAGACGCTGGGCACGGTGTTCGGCATGGAAGCGAGGCGGGTGCAGTTCACCCCCGACCTCATGCCGGCCGACATCCTGGGCTCCGAGGTATTGGAGGAATCCGAAACCGGCCGGCGGTCGTTCCGCTTCATCCAGGGGCCGGTGTTCTGCCAGCTTCTGATGGCCGACGAGATCAACCGCGCCAGCCCGCGCACCCAGTCGGCCCTGCTGCAGGCCATGCAGGAGCGCCGCGTTTCGGTGGCCGGCCACTATCACAACCTGCCCTCCCCGTTCCATGTGTTGGCCACCCAGAACCCGCTGGAGCAGGAGGGCACCTATCCGCTGCCCGAGGCCCAGCTCGACCGCTTCTTCATGCAGGTCGACGTCGACTATCCCGACCGCGAGGCCGAGCGCCAGATCCTGATCGCCACCACCGGCGCCAACGAGGCCGAGGCCCAGCGGGTGATGAACCCGCTCGACCTGATTTCCGCCCAGCGGCTGATCCGTCACGTGCCGGTCGGCGAAAGCGTGGTCGAGGCCATCCTCACCCTGGTGCGCAACGGGCGGCCCGAAACCTCGTCGATCCCCGAGGTGAAGAAGCACGTCTCGTGGGGACCGGGGCCGCGGGCCAGCCAGGCCCTGATGCTGGCGGTGCGGGCGCGCGCCGCCATGCAGGGGCGCCTCGCGCCGTCCATCGACGACGTGCTGGCGCTGGCCCATCCGGTGCTGCGCCACCGCATGGCGCTGACCTTCGCCGCGCGGGCCGAGGGGGTCGCCGTCGGCGACGTCATCGACCTGCTCAACGCCAGCGTCGCCTGAAAGGACAGCCGCCCGCGATGGCCGAAGCGCGGACCAGACTGCACCATAGGGCCGAGGCGCTGGCCGCCACCCTGCCGCCGCTGCTGGTGGCGGCCGAACGGGTCGCCGCCACCGTCTCGCAGGGCGTGCACGGCCGGCGCCGGATCGGCCAGGGCGAAACCTTCTGGCAGTTCCGCCGCTACCAGGCCGGCGATTCGGCCGGCCGCATCGACTGGCGCCAGTCGGCCAAGTCGCAGCCCGTCTACATCCGCGAGAACGAGTGGGAGGCCGCGCAAAGCGTCTGGCTGTGGCGCGACGGCTCGCCGTCGATGGCCTACCGCTCCAGCGAGGCCGTGCCCCTCAAAAGCGCGCGGGCCGACCTGTTGACCCTGGCCTTGGCCTCGCTGCTGGTGCGCGGCGGCGAGCACATCGCCCTGATCGGCACCGGCGTCGCCCCGGCCGCCGGGCGCGCCGCGCTTCTGCGCATCGCCGACACCATCGAATTCGGGCGCACGGCGGGAACCAGCCTGCCCGCCGCCGAGCCGCTGCCGCGCTATGCCAGGATCGTCATGGTCGGAGACTTCCTGGTGCCGCTTGCCAGGCTGCGCGAAACCCTGGCCGCCTTCTCGGCGCGCGGCGTCAAGGGCCACCTGTTGCAGATCCTCGATCCGGCCGAGGAAACCTTTCCGTTTGCCGGCCGCATTCAGTTCGAGGGGCCGGAGGACGAGGGCCGCCTGCTGATCGGACGCGCCGAATCGGTGCGCGACGATTACCGCGAGGCGATGGCCGCCCATCAGCGGGGCCTGGAGGCGCTGGCCCGCCAGACCGGTTGGTCGCTGGCCACGCATCGCACCGACCGCCCGGCCGAGACGCCGCTGCTGGCCCTCTTCCTGGCCCTCTCGCAGGGAGTGGACGCCTGACATGTGGACGCTTGGCTCCCTTTCCTTCGCGGCTCCCTGGGCCCTGGCGGCGCTGCTCGCCCTGCCGGCCCTGTGGTGGCTGCTGCGGATCACGCCGCCCACCCCGCTGCGCGTGGTCTTCCCGCCGCTCCGCCTGCTGCTGGGGCTGACGGCGCGGGAAGAGACCGCCGCCAAGTCGCCGCTGTGGCTGATCCTGCTGCGCGTGGCGCTGGCGGTGGCCGTGATCTTCGGCCTGTCGGACCCGGTGCTCAACGCGGCGCGCGGCCTCGGCGGCCAGGGGCCGGTCATCGTCGTCGTCGACGACGGCTGGGCGGCGGCGCGCGACTGGGCCGGACGGCAGGCGGCGATGGCCGGCCTGCTCGACCAGGCGGCGCGCGAGGGCCGGCCGGTCCTGTTGACCGGCACGGCGCCGACCGGCGGCGCCGTGCCCGACCTTCAAGTGACGCGGGCCGAGGAAGCCCGAACGCGCGCCCTGGCGCTGGAACCGAAGCCATGGGCCGGCGATCGCGCCGCCACGCTGGAGCGCCTGACCGGCGCGCTGCAGCGGACCGGCGTGCCGGCGGGCGAAGTGGTGTGGCTGAGCGACGGCCTGAGGGAGGGCGACACCGACGCCTGGCTGAGCGGCCTGGAGCGCTTCGGCCCCGTGCGGCTGATGCGCGACGAGCCGGGACGGCCGGCCGTGATCCTGCGCCCGCCGGAAGCCGAGCGCGACGCGCTTCGGTTCCGGGCGTCGCGCGACAGCCCGGCCGGCGCGCTGGACGTGTGGGTTCGCGCCCACGACGCCGAGGGGCGGCTTCTGGCCCGCCAGCCGCTTCGCTTCGCCGACGGCAAGGCCGAGGCCGAGGCGGCGCTCGACCTGCCGGCCGAGATGCGCAACCGCCTCGCCCGCTTCGACATCGAAGACCAGGGCACCGCCGGCGCCGTGGTCCTGCTCGACGAACGCTGGCGCCGCCGCCCGGTCGGCCTGGCAACCGGCCCACAGCGTTCCGAGACGCAACCCCTGCTGAGCGAGTTCTATTACGTCAACCGTGCGCTGGAGCCGTTCACCGAAGTCAGGCGCGGCGCCGTCGCCGACCTTCTGGGGCGCACGCTGGCGGTTCTCGTGCTGGCCGATTCGAGCCCGCTTTCCGAGGACGAGGGCCGGGCCATCGCCCGCTGGATCGAGGACGGCGGCATCCTTCTGCGTTTCGCCGGGCCGCGCCTGGCCGACGACGCCACCCTCGACGACCCCCTGGTGCCGGTGGCCCTGCGCCAGGGCGGCCGCACCCTGGGCGGCGCCATGTCGTGGGCGCGGCCGGCCCGTCTCGCCCCGTTCGCCGCCGCCAGCCCCTTCGCCGGGCTGGCGCTGCCGGCCGACGTCGCGGTGGCGCGCCAGGTGCTGGCCAGCCCGGCGCTGGATCTTGCCGAGAAGACCTGGGCGACGCTGGCCGACGGCACGCCGCTGGTCACCGCCGAGCGTCGCGGCAAGGGCTGGCTGACGCTGGTCCACACCAGTTCCAACACCAGCTGGTCGAACCTGCCGCTTTCCGGCCTGTTCGTCGAAATGCTGCGCCGCGTGGTCGACTTGAGCCACGGGGCGGTGGCGCAGCCGGGCGGACCACCGTTGCCGCCGCTCGAATCGCTGGACGGCTTCGGACGCCTGGGTGCGCCGCCGAGTGGGGCGCTGGGCCTCGCCGCCGACGGTTTCGAGGGCGCCGTGCCCGGCCCCGAGCATCCGCCCGGCTATTACGGCCAGGCCGACGCCCGACGCGCGCTCAACCTGTCGGCCAGCCTGCCCGACCCCCGCGCCCTGGCGGCGACGCCGGCCGGCGTCGCCACCGAGACCTACGGCCGCGACCGCCAGGTGGCGTTCCAGCCCTGGCTGCTGGCCGCCGCCCTGCTGCTGGCCCTGATCGACCTCGCCGCCAGCCTGATGCTGCGCGGGCTGTTGCGCGGCCGCACCCGGGCCGCACCCGCCGTCGTGGCGATGGTGGCGCTGCTCGTCGTCGCCCAGCCCCCGGCGGCGCGGGCCCAGTCGCTGGACGGCCTTGGCGGCGAGGCCTTCGCCGAAGAGGCCAGCCGCTCACCCCGCCTCGCCTACGTGATGACCGGCGACGAGCGCATCGACGCGGTCAGCCGCGCCGGCCTCGTCGGCCTTAGCGTCATCGCCGGCCGGCGCACCGCGGTCGAGTTGGAAGCCCCGGTCGGCGTCGACCTCGAACGCGACGACATCGTCTTCTTCCCCCTCCTCTACTGGCCGGTGACGGAATCCGTCGCCCCGTCGGTGGAAACGGCGGTCAAGCTCCGGGCCTTCATGGACGGCGGCGGCGTCATCCTGTTCGATACCCGCGACCCGGAAGGCGCGGTGTCGATCGGTGCCCTGCGCCGGCTGGCCGACAGCCTGCGGCTGCCGCCGCTGATTCCGGCGCCGGCCGAACACGTGCTGTCGCGCGCCTACTATCTGCTGCGCGACTATCCCGGGCGCTGGGCCGGCGGCACCGTGTGGGTCGAACGGGCCGGCGAGCGCGTCAACGACGGCGTATCGCCGGTGATCGTCGGCAGCAACGACTGGGCCGCCGCCTGGGCGATGGACGCCGAGCAGCGCCCCCTCTATCCGGCGGTGCCCGGCGGCGAGCGCCAGCGCGAGATGGCCTATCGTTTCGGCATCAACCTTCTGATGTACGCGCTGACCGGCAACTACAAGGCCGACCAGGTGCACGTGCCGGCGATCATGGAAAGGCTGGGGCTATGAGTGCCGGCATCGCCTGGGCCCCGTTGCTGCCGTGGCCGCTGATCGCCGCCCTGGGCGGCGTCGGCGCCGTCCTGCTGGCGGTGGGCGCGCTTCGGCGCGGACGCGGCCTATTCTGGCGGCTGACGGCGCTGGCCATCCTGGTGCTGGCGCTTTTCAACCCGCGCTGGATCCACCAGAAGACCGATCCCCAGAAGGACGTCGCCGTCATTCTGGCCGACACCTCGCCCAGTCAGGGGGTCGGCCAGCGCCGCGCCCAGACCGCGACGGCGCTGGAGGAGTTGAAGGCGGCGCTGGCCGGGATCGCCGATCTCGACGTCAGGATCGTGGAGGCGGGCGGCGACGGTCCGGGCGGCGGCGACGGCACCCGGCTGTTCGAAGCGCTCGAGTCGGCGGTGGCCGACATCCCGGCCGGCCGCTTCGCCGGCGCGCTGGTCGTCACCGACGGTCAGGTCCACGACGCGCCGAAGGCCAAGGCCTCGCCCTTTGGCCCGGCCCCCGTCCATCTGCTGCTCACCGGCCAGCCGGGCGAACGCGACCGGCGCATCGTCATCGACCAGGTGCCGGGATACGGACTGGTCGGCAAGGAGATCACCCTTTCCTACCGGGTCGAGGACCGCGAGGCCGAGGGTCGGGAACCCGCCGCGACGGGCGGAACCGCGCCGATCACGGTTCGCGTCGACGGCCGGGTGGCGGCGCGGGAGACCGTGCCGGTCGGGGCCCGCCAGCCGTTGACCCTGACGCTGGAGCACGCCGGACCGACCGTCATCGAGCTGGAGGCCGGGCCGCTCGCCGACGAGTTGTCGACGGTGAACAACCGCGCCGCCGTCGCCGTCAACGGGGTGCGCGACCGGCTGCGGGTGCTGCTGGTGTCGGGCCAGCCCCATCCCGGCGAACGGACGTGGCGCAACCTGCTGAAATCCGACCCCGCCGTCGACCTCGTCCACTTCACCATCCTGCGGCCGCCGGAAAAGGACGATTTTACGCCGCTGCGCGAGCTCGCCCTCATCGCCTTTCCGGTGCAGGAGCTGTTCGAGGTAAGGCTCCGCGAATTCGACCTCATCGTCTTCGACCGCTATCTGGTCCGCCACATCCTGCCGCCGGCCTATTTCCAGAACATCGTCAACTACGTACGCGACGGCGGCGCCCTGCTGGTCGCCTCGGGGCCGGAATTCGCCGGTCCGCAGAGCCTGGGCGAAACGGCGCTGGCCGACATCCTGCCGGCCCAGGCCAGCGGGCGCGTGCTGGTGGCGCCCTATCGCCCGGCGGTCACCGAGGTCGGCCGCCGCCATCCGGTGACCTCGGCGATCGAGCCCGCCGCCGGCGCCCGGCCCTGGGGCCGCTGGTTCCGCCAGATCGAGGGGACGCAGCAATCCGGCACGCCGCTGCTGGCCGGCCCGGACGGGCTGCCGCTGCTCGTCCTCGACCATGCCGGCGAGGGCCGGATCGCCCAGTTCATGACCGACCACACGTGGCTGTGGGCACGCGGCTACGACGGCGGCGGCCCGCACGCCGAACTGTTGCGCCGGCTGGCCCACTGGCTGATGAAGGAACCGGAACTGGAGGAGGAGGCGCTGACCGCCGAGGCCCGGTCCGGCACGCTGACGGTGGAGCGCCGCAGCCTCGATCCCAAGCCCGCCACCGTCTCCGTCACCACGCCCTCGGGCGCGGTCAGCACGCTCACCCTGACCCCGCAGCAGGACGGCCGCGCCGCCGCCACCCTGCCGGCCGACGAGCCCGGTCTGTATAGGACGGAAGACGGCGTCCGCACGGCGTTCGCCGCAGTGGGGGCGCTCAACGCCCCCGAACTGGCCGACCTCAGGGCGACGCCCGAACCCCTGCGCCCGCTGGTGGAGGCCAGCGGCGGCGCCATCCGCTGGCTCGCCGACGGCGTGCCGGCCATCCGCCGCACCTTGCCGGAGCGCGCCGCCGCAGGGCGCGGCTGGGTGGGCCTCACCCAGAATGGCGCCGCGGTGGTGGTCGGCATCAACCAGGTGGCGCTGCTGCCGTGGTGGCTGACCCTGACGCTCGCCCTGGGCGCGCTGGCCGCCGCCTGGTGGCGCGAGGGCCGCTAGGCGGCCCGCACGCTGACGAGGAAGCGGTTGACTTCGGCGTGCAGCGTTTCGGACTGCTGTGACAGCGCCGTGGCCGCCGCACGGATTTGCTCGGCCGCAGCACCGGTTTCGTTGGCCGCCTGACTGACGCCGCCAATGTTGGCGGAAACCTCCTGGGTTCCCGCCGCCGCCTGCTCGACGTTCCTGGCAATCTCCTGGGTCGCCGCGCCCTGCTCCTCGACCGCCGAGGCGACACCCGAGTTGACCTCGTTGATCTTCGAGATCGTCTTGGTGATCTCCTCGATGGCCGACACCGCTTCGCGGGTGGCCGCCTGGATACCGGTGATCTGGGCCCCGATCTCGTCGGTGGCCTTGGCCGTCTGGTTGGCCAGGTTCTTGACCTCGGAAGCGACCACCGCGAAGCCCTTGCCGGCGTCGCCGGCCCGGGCCGCCTCGATGGTGGCGTTCAAGGCCAGCAGGTTGGTCTGCTCGGCGATGTCGGTGATCAGCGCCACCACTTCCCCGATCTTGTTGGCGGCCTGGGCCAGGCCCTGAACCTTGACGTTGGCGCGTTCTGCCTCGGTCACCGCAGCGGACGCGATCTGCGAGGCCTGGGTCACCTGGCGGCTGATCTCGGAGATCGAACTCGCCAGTTCTTCGGAAGCCGAGGCGACGGTCTGCACGTTGGCCGAGGCCTGCTCGGAGGCCGCCGCCACTGCGGCGGCTTGGCGCGTCGTCTCCTCGGCGGTCGCCCCCATCGATTGGGAGGAGGCCTGCATCTCGCTCGCCGCCGCCGCCACCGACTTCACCGCTTCCGAAGAAGTGGCGTCGAAAGCTTTGCACAGATCCTCGATACGCTTGGCCCGTTCCGCCCGGGCTTCCTGCTCGCGCCGTTGTTCTTTGGCCAAGCGGTCGGCCTCGATCATGTTCTCCTTGAATACCTGCACGGCCGCCGCCATGCCGCCGATCTCGTTGCGCCAGCCCCGCGCGGGAATATCGACGGTCATATCGCGTGCGGCCAGCCGCTTCATGGCATCCGCCATCCGCGATACGGCCTGGGCGATGGCGCCGCCGATGACCTGGGTCAGGGCGAATACGACGAGAGAGGCAAGCGCCAAGGCGGCCAGGAAGAGATACAGCGCCCGATCCCGTTCCTGCTGGGCGGTCTGCTGAACGGCGGCAACGTCTTCCTCCGTATCCTTCGTGACGGCTTCAAGTTTGGGCTCGACTTCGGCGAACAGCCGGCTCAGGACCTTGATGTCCTCTTCGATCTCCAGGCGGATCGGCGCCAGGGCGGCGAAGTCGCGTTGATAAGCCGCCATCTTCGCACGGATTTCGCCTTTAGCGGCGTCCGCGATCGCCGGATTGGCGGCAAGTGCCGCTTCGAACTCCTTGGCCCGCGCCGCCATGTCCTTGACGTATTTGGCGTCGAGACGGGCCAGGAAATCCTTCTCATGGCGACGCATCATCAACATGAGAACGGTCAGTTCCGGTGCGTTCGCAGCCTTGAGGCGCTCTTCGGCGTCATGGACCGACCCCCGCAAGGCCCCTTGCAGGCCTTCCTCGGGCGTAAAGCCCGCCCGCCGCCACTGATCCGCCACCTTGGCGAACTGGCGGACATAATCCTCGAAGCCGGCACGAACAGCCTTGATGAAGGACAGGGTCTCGGGTTCATCGTGCCGCGTGCTCAACTGGTCAAGAGCGGCGATCGTCTTCTGGCTAACCTCGGCATGACCGGCAAGGGACTTGCCGTCCAGGCGGATCAGGAAATCCTTTTCCCGCCGGCGAGCGTCGAGAAAGTCATAGCGGGCCGCCTCGACAATGCGGATGGTGTCGGTCGCTTCCCGTTCCTCGGCCTGGATCGCGGACAGCCGGCTCAAGACCATGACGGATATAAGGGCAATTGCCAAAAATCCCGCCAATGCCATCCCGGCGACCAGCCGCATCTGCCAGCCAATCCTGAGGTTCCGGAGGAAGGTGCGTTGGCCTTTCTGGGTCGTTTCGGAGATCATCGTTTCCGTATCCCGTTTTCTTCTTCTGGCCCGGCGCGCCAAGTTGGTGCCGGCGGGGACGCAACATCATGCGATCGCCCGATCCAATGGGGGTCGGCGGAAAGTCATGATGGCCGTCCCGGCCTTCTTGCTCCGGCAATATCCGTGCCGCCAGGAGCCCTTCCGCGTGGATTGGGCCGAACCACGCGCCCACGGCGGCAGGCCAGCCCGTCCTGTCGGAAAGTACACCAGCACTGGAAAACAGATCGTTAACGAATCCGCTAGCAATATCTATTGATATTCAACCATTCATTGCCCCCCTCGGCCGACAACACCCGGCCGGCGGCCAAGCCGCGGACCCTAAGCGGCCCGCACGCTGGCCAGGAAGCGGTCGACCTCGGCGCGCAACGTCTCGGACTGCCGCGAGAGATCGTCCGCCGCCAAGAGGATCTGGCCGGCCGCCGTGCCGGTCTCGCTGGCCGCCTGACTGACCCCGGCAATGTTGGCGGAAACCTCTTGGGTGCCCGCCGCCGCCTGCTCGACGTTGCGCGCGATCTCCTGCGTCGCCGCCCCCTGCTCCTCGACCGCCGAGGCGACACCCGAGTTGACCTCGTTGATCTGGGAGATGGTCTTGGTGATGGACTCGATGGCCGAAACGGCTTCCTGGGTGGCCGCCTGGATGCCGGCGATCTGGGCGCCGATCTCATCGGTCGCCTTGGCCGTCTGGTTGGCGAGGTTCTTCACTTCCGAGGCAACGACCGCAAAACCCTTGCCGGCATCGCCGGCCCTGGCCGCCTCGATGGTGGCGTTCAAGGCCAGCAGGTTGGTCTGCTCGGCGATGTCGGTGATCAGCGCCACCACTTCGCCGATCTTGTTGGCCGCCTGGGCCAGGCCCTGGACCTTGACGTTGGTCTGCTCGGCCTCCTTTACCGCGGCCGAGGCGATCTGCGAGGCCCGGGTCACTTGCCGGCTGATTTCGGAAATCGAGGAGGACAGCTCCTCAGTCGCCGCCGCCACCGTCTGCACGTTGGCCGAGGCCTGTTCCGAGGCCGCGGCCACGGCGGAGGCCTGGCGCGTCGCTTCCTCGGCGGTGGCTCCCATCGATTCCGAAGATGACTGCATCTGCGAGGCCGCCGAGGATACCTGCTTTACCACGCCGCCTACCGACGACTCGAAAGTGTCGGCCATCCTCAGCACGGCCTGTCGCTTTTCCTCTTCGGCGCGGGCCTTTTGCGCCTGCTGATCCTTCTCGAGCTTTTCGACCCGAATCGCATTTTCCTTGAAGGTTTCGAGCGCTCCGGCAAGATCGCCGATCTCGTCGCCGTGATCGGTGTATTTGACAACGATCGATTTGTCGCCGCTGGCCAACCGATTCATGCTGCTCGTGATATCCTTAAGCGGAGCGGACATGTTCCGCGCCAAATACCACCCGCCGCCGCACACCAGCAGCAAAATGGGAACAAAACACGCGAGCAGTTTGAGAATCGTCTTCCGAAACTCCTCGGCCACGTCATCGAGGTAGATGCCGGTGCCGACGATCCATTGCCACGGCTCGAACAGGGCGGCCGCCGCAACCTTGTCGGTCAGGACCTTTTTCTCCCCCTTGGCGAAGACGTAATAGGCCGGCTTCCCGCCTTGTTGTGCGCTTTTGATGAGTTCGCGGATGAGATAGACCCCGTTTGGGTCCTGCAAATCGTAGAAATTCTTCCCTTCTCGTTCCGGCAGCGTCGGCAACAGGACATTGGTGCCGTCCGTCTTGTAGATGAAGTAGTACTCCACCTTGTCGTAGCGCACCTTACGCAGAGCTTCCTTCGCGAGATGTTGGGCGGTCTTTTCATCGAACTCGCCCTTCCGGGAGCGGTCGTAATAGTGGACAACCACATCTCTCGCGATTTCCGAAAGATTGCGGATCTTGACCGCCCTGTCATCGATCATCGTCTGATGCAGGATGGAAAGTGAAAACCCCGTCATGACGATGATGCCGAAAATACTGATGGCGATGAGCGCAAACAGTTTGGCGGATATTCTAATTTTTTTCAGCATGCTCCCGGTCTTTCTTGAACTGCATGGGCAATGCACGAGTCGCGCTCCCCAATTTTTTTGGGTTCGCAACGGGTTATTGCCTAAATTATACAATTATTGGGGGTTATTCGATGAATGTATATCGATTTTTTTTATATGGCGCCAGGAAAATACGCTTATTCTGTTTCAAAATGATGGCGTCAGATTGTTAATTGGTAACAATTTGTTACGCAGTGATGACAACGGCGAACATAGGACGCGAGACTTTCTCCCCTCGGTGCCCCCGGGCCCAAAAAGCAGCCGCCCCGCCTCCGGGGGGAGGCAGGGCGGCATAATGGGCAGCGCCAAGTGCCGGCAGGAAGCCCTGATCGATTACGCGGCCCGCACGCTGGCGAGGAAGCGGTCGACCTCCTCGCGCAGCTTCGCCGATTGGCGCGACAGGTCGCCGGCCGCCGAATGCATGCCGGCCGCCGCCGTGCCGGTTTCCGTAGCCGCGTCGTTGACGCCGGCGATGTTCGAGGAAACCTCGTGCGTGCCGGCCGCCGCCTGTTCGACGTTCCTGGCGATCTCCTGCGTCGCCGCGCCCTGCTCCTCGACCGCCGAGGCCACTCCCGAGTTGACCTCGTTGATCTTCGAGATGGTCTGGCTGATCGTCTCGATCGCCGCCACCGCCTCTTGGGTAGCGGCCTGGATGCCCGAGATCTGGGCGCCGATCTCGTCGGTTGCCCGGGCCGTCTGGTTGGCCAGGTTCTTGACCTCGGAAGCGACCACCGCGAAGCCCTTGCCGGCGTCGCCGGCCCGGGCCGCCTCGATGGTGGCGTTCAAGGCCAGCAGGTTGGTCTGTTCGGCGATGTCGGTGATCAGCGCCACCACTTCGCCAATCTTGTTGGCGGCGGTTGCCAGGCCTTGCACCTTGATGTTGGTGGCTTCCGCCTCCTTGACGGCGGCGGAAGCGATTTCGGAGGCCTGGGTCACCTGCCGGCTGATCTCGGAGATCGAACTCGACAACTCCTCGGCCGCCGAGGCCACCGTCTCGACGTTGGCCGAGGCCTGTTCGGAGGCCGCCGCCACGGCCGAAGCTTGCCGCGTCGTCCCCTCCGCCGTCGCCGTCATCCGCGCCGCCGACCCCTCCATCCCGGTCGCCGCCGTGCTCACCTGTTCAACCAGTTCCCCCACCGACGTCTCGAACTGGTCG